>JBBSDB010000008.1:0-29692 GCA_038249735.1 Burkholderiales bacterium | reverse complement strand
GACCGCGTTTTGCAGACCCATGATGAAACACAGCAGCACCACGGTCAGTGGCACCAGCACCGCTTGCAGCAGGTCGAGGGTGGCACCGAACAGGCCGAAGACCAGCAGCAGCGCAGCCTCCAGCATCAGCGGCAGGCCGTAGGCGCTGCGCAGCTCCAGGCGCATGCCCCAGTTCACCAGCCAGGTGGTGCACATGGCACCCACCAGAAACGCCAGCAGCGCGATCAGGCCAGACAAGGCCAGCCACGCCTGACCGAGCACCAGGTTGTCGGCCACCGACGACACGATGCCGGTCATGTGCGAGGTGTATTGCCCCACCGCCAGCAACCCGCCCGCGTTGATCGCACCGGCCACGAAGGCCAGTACCGAACCGAGCTTCAGATCGCTTTGCGGCGTGCGCTGCAAGCTGGTGAAGCCGCGGATCGGTTCGAACATCGGGTGTGTTGGCTTTAGCGCACCCGCATGCCCGGCGAGGCGCCAGGCCAGGGCTCCAGGATGTGGATGCCCGGTTGCGTCTTTTCGTCGCCATGGCTGGCGGCGAGCACCATGCCTTCGCTGACACCGAACTTCATCTTGCGTGGCGCGAGATTGGCGACCATCACGGTGAGCTTGCCCACGAGCTCCTCGGGCTTGTAGGCGCTGGCGATGCCGCTGAACACGTTGCGGGTGACCGGATTCCCCTGCGGGTCAGTGCCCTCGCCCACGTCCAGTGTCAGGCGCAGCAGCTTGGTCGAGCCTTCGACCGCTTCGCAGTTCACGATCTGCGCGATGCGCAGATCGATCTTGGTGAAGTCGTCGATGGTGATGGTCTCGCCGATGGCCTCGCCACCAGGCAAGGTCTTCGGCTCTTGCGGTGCAGGCGGCGGCTCGAACAGGGCTTCAAGCTGCTTCACATCCACCCGCTGCATCAGGTGCTGGTACACGCCAATGCCGTGCCCGGCGCCGAGCAGGTGGCCAGCGTCGGCAAGGGCCAGCGGTTCGATCTTGAGGAAATACTCGACCTGCTGAGCCAGCGCCGGCAGCACTGGCTTGAGGTAGAGGGAGAGCAGG
Organism: Burkholderiales bacterium; assembly: GCA_038249735.1. Lineage (GTDB taxonomy): Bacteria > Pseudomonadota > Gammaproteobacteria > Burkholderiales > Burkholderiaceae_C > Hydrogenophaga. The sequence goes on along the minus strand of JBBSDB010000008.1, from coordinate 28,642 downwards.
CGGAAGGCTTCGATGCAGGCGCTGCAAACGTCTTGCAGCCGGCCGTCCATCCCTTCTTGCTTGGCCAGTTCCCATGGCTTGTTTTGATCCACATACGCGTTGACCCGATCGGCCAGCTGCATGATCTCGCGCAGCGCCTTGCCGGTCTCGCGCTCGGCGTAGAGCTCGGCAATGTGTGGTGCTGCGCTTTGCAGATGGTCGAGCAGGGCGTCGCCATCGGCTGAGACGGCGCTGAGCTGGCCGTTGAAGCGCTTGGCGATGAAGCCCGCCGCGCGGCTGGCGATGTTGATGTATTTGCCCACCAGATCGCTGTTGACCCGCAGCATGAAGTCTTCCGGGTTGAAGTCCACGTCTTCGTTTTTGCCGCTGAGCTTGGCCGCCAGGTAGTAGCGCAGCCACTCGGGGTTCATGCCCAGGCTCAGGTATTTCAAAGGATCGAGTCCGGTGCCCCTACTCTTGCTCATCTTCTCGCCGTTGTTGATGGTGAGAAAACCATGCACAAACACCGCGTTGGGTACTTTGCGCCCGCTGAACTTGAGCATCGCCGGCCAGAACAGGGTGTGGAAGGTGATGATGTCCTTGCCGATGAAGTGGAACTGCTCGGTGGTCGGGTCGGCCATGAAGGCGTCGTAATCCACGCCGATCTTGCTGAAATAGTTCTTCAACGAGGCCAGGTAGCCGATCGGCGCGTCGAGCCACACATAAAAATACTTGCCCGGTGCATCCGGGATCTCGATGCCGAAATACGGCGCGTCGCGGCTGATGTCCCAGTCGCCCATCTTGGGCTTGCCGTCGGGGCCGGGCTCGATCCACTCGCTGATTTTGTTGAGCACCTCGGGCTGCACCGCGCCGCTTTGGGTCCAATGTTCGAGAAACGCCAGACAGCGCGGATCGGACAGTTTGAAGAAGAAGTGTTCCGAGGTCTTGAGCAGCGGCTTGGCACCGGACAGCGCCGAATAGGGGTTGATCAGCTCGGTGGGGCTGTAGACCTTGCCGCAGACCTCGCAGTTGTCGCCGTACTGGTCTTTGGCGTGGCAGTTCGGGCACTCGCCTTTGATGAAGCGGTCCGGCAGGAACATGTTTTTCTCGGGGTCGAAAAACTGCTCGATGCTGCGCGTGTCGATCAGACCGTTGGCCTTGAGCGCGCGGTAGATGTCTTGCGCCAGCGCGTGGTTTTCGGGCGCGTCGGTGCTGTGCCAGTTGTCAAATGCGATGTGAAAACCGTCCAGGTAAGGCTGGCGGCCGGCAGCAATGTCGGCCACGAACTGCTGCGGCGTTTTGCCAGCCTTCTCGGCCGCGATCATGATCGGCGCGCCATGGGCGTCGTCGGCGCAGACGAAGTGCACCTCATGACCGCGCATGCGCTGAAACCGCACCCAGATGTCGGCCTGGATGTACTCCATGATGTGGCCGATATGGAAATGGCCGTTGGCATACGGCAGGGCGGTGGTGACGAACAGGCGTCGCGGCTGGCTCATGGGGGGCTCTCAAGCAGGGGTAACCCGCAATTTTAGGTTGACCGCCAGAGACGCCGTGGTCCGTCGCCACTGCTCGCAAAGACCAAGACCTCACCCGCGCCGGGTTTATCGGTTCGCCTGGGCCGAGGGGTAGACTCTTTACCGAAGCTGCAGACCCGGCCACAGTGTCGGGTTGCTGCTCTCTCAATTCCGCTTTCCCCACACCCATTCCCCGAGGAGAACCGCCCCCATGGCCGTTGAACAACAAGCGCTGCTGAACGCCCTGCAGGCCGTGACCGACCCGAACACGGGCCAGGACTTCGTGTCCACCAAAGCCCTGCGCAACCTGCAAATCAGCGACGGTGATGTGTCCTTCGATGTCGAGCTGGGCTACCCGGCCAAGAGCCAAATGCCGGCACTGCGCCGCGCCCTGATCGGCGCGGCCAAGGCGGTGCCCGGTGTGGACAACGTCTCGGTCAACCTCACGTTCAAAGTCCTGGCGCACGCGGTGCAGCGCGGCGTGCAGCTCATGCCCAACGTGAAGAACATCATTGCGGTGGCCTCGGGCAAAGGCGGCGTGGGCAAGAGCACCACGGCGGTCAATCTGGCACTGGCGCTGGCCGCCGAAGGCGCAAGCGTGGGCATTCTGGATGCCGACATTTACGGTCCCAGCCAGCCGACCATGATGGGCGTGCAGCGACGGCCCGAGAGCAGCGACGGCAAGACCATGGACCCGCTGGAGAACTACGGCGTGCAGGTGATCTCGATCGGTTTTCTGGTTGACCGAGACGAGGCCATGGTCTGGCGCGGCCCGATGGCCACACAGGCGCTGGAGCAGCTGCTGCGCCAGACCAATTGGCGCGACCTCGACTACCTCATCGTCGACATGCCGCCGGGCACCGGCGACATTCAGCTGACGCTGTCGCAGCGGGTGCCGCTGACCGGCGCGGTGATCGTCACCACACCACAAGACATTGCGCTGATCGATGCGCGCAAGGGGATCAAGAGGTTCGAGAAGGTGGGTGTGCCGATCCTGGGCATTGTGGAGAACATGGCGGTGCATGTGTGCCAGAACTGCGGCCATGTGGAGCACATCTTCGGCGCCGACGGCGGCAAGAAAATGGCGGCCGAGTTCGAAATGGACTACCTGGGCGCGCTGCCGCTGAACATGAGCATCCGGGTACAGGCCGACAGTGGCATGCCCAGCGTGGTGGCCGACCCCGATGGCGAGATCGCCGGCCTGTACAAGGCGGTGGCGCGCCAGGTGGCGATCAAGGTCGCGGCCAAAGCGAAGGACTTCTCAAGCAAGTTTCCCACCATCAAGGTCTCCAAAGACACCTGAAAGGTGTTGCCTCGAAGATCTGCCGTTTCGCGGAACCCTGTCTGTGCGCCGCTTCGTCGACAGCGCCGTGTCTGTCGCACCAACAACGGACATAGGGCTGGACCGGAGCCCGTTTCGCCCGAGCTTGGCTTACAGTGGAAGATCTTATGCAGTGCGATTCACAGGTATCCCCAGCGCGGGCCAGCCGTCCCGCGATCGATGTCGATGTGGTGATGCGGCGCGAGCCGGTCCGGGGGCCCATGGCCCGGTGGCAACCTTGGCGCTGGGTGTTGGCCGATGTCCTGCCCACCCGCGAACCCCACTGGGTCGACGACGCTGACCCCTCACCCGGCGAGCCACTTGCGGTGGAGCCGTTGCCCGGCACGGCGGCCACAGAACGCGCTGCCTACTGGCTGTTCCCCGGCCACCGCGTCACGCTGTTTCGCGACGATGCCGAGGGGTATTACCTCAACGCCACCAGCCCCAGCCCATGCTTCTGGGTGTTCTGGCGGCTGGACGAAGCCCGCCTGGTCGATGGCGAACCGATGGCGGTGCCCCAGATCGTCACATTGAGCTATCACGATGCCGGCCGCTGGCTCGATGCGCAGGAAAAGGTCGAGCAGGTGGCCGCCCCCGCGCCGGTGATCGAATGGCTGGCCGATTTTGTGGCCGAGCACCACCGTCTTGAGCCCAAGCGCCGCCAGCGGCCCGCCAGCTTCCAGCCGCTGACCGACCGCTTCGGCCAGCCGGCCCGCATCTCGACCGAGAAGTTGCGCGGGCCACGCCCACCGGGAGCGGGCTCATGACGCTGCGCATTGGCATCAGCGCCCGCCTGCTGCACGACCCGCCCCCGGGGCTGGGCCTGCCCCAGAAGCGGCTGCAGTTTCTGGAAAGCTCCATGGCGCACTGGATCATGGCGCATGGCGCGATCGCGCTCATGGTCCCCTTCATCGATGAAGAAAGCTCGCTGACTGTGAACCGCGCTCCGGTGAGCGATATCGTCGACCTGCTCGACGGCCTGGTGTTGCAAGGCGGCATCGACATCTGCCCAGAAACCTATGACAGCACCCTGAGCGATCCCGCCTGGGCTGGCGACATCATTCGCGACCGCTACGAGTTGGCGCTGTTGCGCGCCTTCCTCGCCGCGCGCAAACCGGTGCTCGGCATCTGCCGTGGCGCGCAACTGATCAACGTGTGCTTTGGCGGCACGCTGGTGCAAGACATTCCGTCCATGTGCCCCGGCGCGCTGGACCACCAGGACACGCTGCGCTACGACCGGCTGACACACGAGGTGGCTTTCGAGCCCGAATCGGCTCTGGCTGGCATGTACGGAGGCGAGTGCCAACACCAAGTCACCAGCATCCACCACCAGTGCGTGGACCGCCTTGGCTTTGGCCTGGTGGTGGAGGCGCGCAGCCCGCGCGATGGCATCGTTGAGGCGATCCGCCATGAGGGCCCGGGATTTGTGCTGGGCGTGCAGTGGCACCCCGAATTCCACCTCACGCCCGGGGAAGAAACACAGGGGCTGCTGGACAGTGGGCCGATGATGAAGTCCTTTCTTGACGCCGCGCGGTCCCGCGCCGACCGCCACCGCGCCGCTGCGGTGGCGCCGAACCGGCGCCGGGCTCCGCTCGGGAGCTGAGCCGAGATGGCAGCCGAGGACGACAATTTTTTCAGCCGCTGGTCGCGTCGCAAGGTGCAGGTGCGCAGCGGCGAGCCGCTGCCACCGGAACCCACGCCACCTGTGGTGCGCCCGGTGCCCACCGCCGCTGCGCCCGCTGGCGGCGCTTCTGTCGCCTCCGGGCAACCGCCCGAGCCCACCGAGCCAGCAGATCCACCGCCCACACTGGACGATGTGGCCGAGCTCACGCCCGAGTCCGACTTCAAGCGCTTTGTCGGGCGCGGCGTTTCGCCCGAGGTGCGCAATGCAGCGGTGAAAAAGCTGTTTGCCGACCCCCACTTCAATGTGATGGACGGGCTGGACATCTACATTGACGATTATTCCCAGCCCAGCCCGCTATCAGCCGCCATGATGGCCAAGATGGTGGGCGCGCAGTTTCTCAAGCTGGTCGACGATCCGAACGAGGTCAAGCCGCCGCCGGTTCCTGGCGCGCTCACCGCCGAATTGCAAACCGAGCCAGCCGAACTGGCCTCTGCTGCCGAGGCTCCCCGTGAGGCGGATACCGATACCTCTTTGGCCGATGCCACCCCAGACCCAACCCAAATCCCTCACGATGACCACACTGATCTGCAACTGCAACCAGACCATGCCGCTGAACGCGAAAGCGCTGGGCGAGGCACTGGATGAGGACCTGACGCTGCACACCACGCTGTGCCGGCGCGACGCGCCCGCGTTCCAGAAAGCCAGCCGCCACCCCGACGAGCTGGTGGTGGCCTGCACCCAGGAGCGCCGCCTGTTCACCGAGCTCGCGACCCAGACCGAGGGCGCGGTGTCGCTGGATGTGCGGCCGATCCGCTTTGTCAATATCCGGGAAACGGGCGGCTGGGGCCGCGAGGCGAAAGATGCCACACCGAAGATCGCGGCGCTGCTGGCGCTGGCGCGCCTGCCCGACCCGGAGCCGGTGACAACGGTGAGCTTCGAGAGCGCTGGCCGGCTGCTCATCATCGGTGCGCTGGAAGACGCCGAGCGCGCGGCCGAGCAGGTGAGCGATGTGCTCGATGTGACCCTGCTGGCCACCGGCGGCTCGGGCATGCAGGCGCGGCGCTATCCGGTGCTGGCGGGCGAGATCAAGCGCCTGAGCGGCTGGCTTGGCGCTTTCACACTGGTGCGCAGCACCAGCAACCCGATCGACCTCGATCTGTGCACCCGCTGCAATGCCTGTGTGGTGGCGTGTCCCGAGGGCGCGATTGGCCTGGACTACCAGATCGACCTGGATCGCTGCCGTTCGCACCGCGCCTGCGTCACCACCTGTGAGGCGGTGGGTGCGATCCAGTTCGGCCGCGCGCCGACCGAGCACGAAGAGAGCTTCGATGTGGTGCTCGATCTGCGGGCCAGTCCCGCGTTCAGCCAGCACGCGCTGCCGCAGGGCTATGTGCACCTGCCATCCGGCCTGAGCGACCCCAAGGCCTTGACAGCCTTGGTGCGGTTGCGCGATCTGGTGGGCGAGTTCGAGAAACCGAAGTTTTTTCAATACAAGGCCAACATCTGTGCCCACGGGCGCAACACGCAGGTCGGTTGCAACGCCTGTGTGGAGGTCTGCTCGGCGCTGGCCATCGCCAGTGACATCAAGCGCAACCAGATCGTCGTCAACCCCCATCTCTGCGTGGGCTGTGGCGCCTGCACCACCGTCTGCCCGACCGGCGCCATCAGCTTCGCCTACCCGCGCGCCAGCGAGCAGGGGGTGAAGTTGCGCACGCTGCTCGCCATCTATCAAAAGGCGGGTGGCAAAGACGCAGCGCTGCTGCTGCACAGCCAGCAGGCCGGGGCCGATCTGATCAACGATCTGGGTCGGCTGGCGATGCTCGACAAAACCGTGCGCGGCGTGCCGGCGTGTGTGATCCCGCTGCCCCTGTGGCACACCGCGTCCACCGGGCTGGATCTGTGGCTCAGTGCCTTTGCCTACGGCGCCTCGCAGGTCTGGGTGCTGATGACCGGCGAAGAAGCGCCCCAGTACCGCGACGCGGTGCGCGATCAGATGGCGGTGGCGCAGGCGCTGGTGAATGGGCTGGGCTATCGCGGCGAACACTTCCGGTTGATCGAGGCGCGCGATGCGCGCGACCTGCCTGCGCTCGACGCGGCGCTGGGGGCCGTGCCGGCGCAAGGGGTGGCACGGCGCGCCAGTTTTGCGGTGCAGGCCGAGAAGCGCGCCACCCTGGAGCTGGCGCTGGATCATCTGCTGCAAGACAGCTCGCGCTTCACCGAGCGGCCCGCCGAGATTGCGTTGCCTCCAGCCTCGCTGCTGGGCAGCATCCAGGTGAACCGAGACACCTGCACGCTGTGCCTGAGCTGCGTCAGCGCCTGCCCGGCGGCGGCCCTGCAGGACAACCCCGAGAAGCCGCAGTTGCGGTTCATCGAGCGCAACTGCGTGCAATGCGGCCTGTGTGCGAGCACCTGCCCCGAGCATGCGATCACGCTGCAGCCGCGCCTGTGGCTCGACGACGAGCGCAAGCAGCCGCGGGTGATCAACGAGGCCAAGCCCTATGGCTGTGTGCGCTGCGGAAAAGCGTTCGGCACACTCAAAGGCGTGGAGGCGATGCTTGGCAAGTTGTCTGGCCACGCGATGTTTCAGGGCGATGCGCTGGAGCGGCTGAAGATGTGTGGCGACTGCCGTGTGGTCGACATTTTTTCCAGTCCAGAGCAAGCTCGCATCACCGATCTTTGACACCCATTCCCCATGCAACCCACGCTCCAAGCCACCCTGGCCACCAGCTCCGCTCTCGACGAGGAAACCGCCCGCGCCGAGGTCTACGGCTTGCTGGCCGCGCTCTATTACGCACAGCCCTCGGCCGAGCTGATGGCGCAGCTGCGCGTCGCCGTCACCGAGGCACCCGCCGCTGGTGGATTTCTGGAAGAACCTTGGCGCGCCTTGGTGGCCGCCGCGCGCGCACTCGACGACCAGGCGGTGGCCGACGAACACGACGCGCTGTTCGGTGGCATGGGCAAGCCCGAAATCTATTTGTTCGGCTCGCACTATCTCAGTGGCTTTCTCAACGAAAAGCCGCTGGCTCAGTTGCGCGGTGACTTGGCCGCCCTCGGGCTGGGGCGCGACGAGCGAATGCCAGAAACCGAGGATCACATCGCCTACCTGTGCGAGGTGATGCGTTATCTGATCGCAGGCGACGATGTGGCGGTGGCCAACCTCTCGCAGCAGCGCCAGTTTTTCACCGCCCATCTGCAGCCCTGGCTGGGCGCCATGTGTGATGCGATTGCGGCGCATCCGAAAGCGCGCTTTTACGCCGCGCTGGCGGTCTTCACCCAGGCCTTTTCCAGCGTGGAGATACAGGGCTTCGATCTTCTCAATTGACCCGGTGAACTTCCGGCGCAGTCGCGCACGGAACATAGACGCTCGTATCGGGGGGGGGATTTCCCGGTTGCGAGGGGGCTGCAGGCAAGGTAGATTTCCCTTATGCAAAAAACCCGCACCTGCTGCCTGCCCAGGGCACCACTCGCGTCACCCAGGAGATATGCATGACCCAAAACACCCAAAAACTCAGCCGCCGCACCCTGTTTGCGGGCGCATCTACCGTGGGCGCGCTGGCCGCCGTGGCCACCGTCTTGCCCAAGGTGTCGGGCGAGGCGGAGCCGGTGGCCGTGAAGCCGCCGCCACCGGCGCGCGGCGGTGGCTATCACCTGAGCGAACACGTCAAGCGCTATTACAAGACCACGATGGTCTGAGCCTCGCAGGAGCACCCCCATGTTGTTGACCAAAAAATCTTCCGGTGCGCATGGCGCACGCCCTCACACCTCGCTGGTGCACAGCCTGCAGCGCGGCCTGTCTGCTGCCCTGCCCACGATGGACCGGCGCGGCTTTTTGCGCCGCTCCGGCCTGGGCGTGGGCGTGGGTCTTGCGGCGGGCCAGCTGGCGCTGGTGAAAAAGGCCGACGCCGCAGCCAGTGGCGCGGCGACCGAGGGCGGCAAGATCGAGGTCCGACGCACGGTTTGCACGCACTGCTCGGTGGGCTGCGCGACCGATGCGATCGTGCAAAACGGCGTCTGGATTCGCCAGGAGCCGGTGTTCGACTCGCCGATCAACCTGGGTGCCCATTGCGCCAAAGGCGCCGCGCTGCGTGAGCACGGCCACGGCGAGTACCGCCTGCGCTACCCGATGAAGCTGGTCAACGGCAAGTACCAGCGCATCAGCTGGGACACCGCGCTGGAAGAGATCACCACCAAGATGAAGGCGCTGCGCGAAGCCAGTGGCCCCGATTCGGTCTACTTCATCGGCTCGTCCAAGCACAACAACGAACAGGCTTATTTGCTGCGCAAGTTTGTGAGTTTCTGGGGCACCAACAACTGCGACCACCAGGCGCGTATTTGCCACTCGACCACGGTGGCCGGTGTGGCCAATACCTGGGGTTATGGCGCCATGACCAATTCGTACAACGACATGCAAAACAGCAAGTGCGCGTTGTACATCGGGTCCAACGCCGCCGAGGCGCACCCGGTGTCCATGCTGCACATGCTGCACGCCAAGGAAATCGGCTGCAAGATGATCGTGGTCGATCCACGCTTCACCCGCACCGCAGCCAGGGCCGACGAGTTTGTGCGCATCCGCTCCGGCACCGACATCCCGTTCCTCTTCGGGCTGCTGTATCACATCTTCCAGAACGGCTGGGAAGACCAGCAGTACATCAACGACCGCGTTTACGGCATGGAGGCCATCAAGACCGAGGTGATGGCCAAGTGGACGCCAGACAAGGTGGAAGAGGCCTGTGGCGTGGGCGAGGCGCAGATGCTCAAGGTGGCCAAAATGATGGCCGAGGCCAAGCCGGCCACCATCGTCTGGTGCATGGGTCAGACGCAGCACACCATCGGCAATGCCATCGTGCGCGCGTCCTGCATCCTGCAGCTGGCGCTGGGCAACGTGGGCAAGAGCGGTGGCGGCACCAACATCTTCCGCGGTCACGACAACGTGCAGGGCGCGACCGACGTCGGCCCCAACCCCGACTCGCTGCCCGGCTACTACGGCCTGGCCGAAGGCTCGTGGAAGCACTTCGCCAAGGTGTGGGGTGTTGAGTACGACTGGATCAAGGCCAAATACACCGGCGGCAACATGACCAAGCCGGGCATCACCGTCTCGCGCTGGATCGACGGTGTGCTGGAGACCAACGAGCTGATTGACCAAGACTCCAACCTGCGCGGTGTCTTCTTCTGGGGCCACGCGCCCAACTCTCAGTCTCGGGGCCTTGAGATGAAGCGCGCGATGGACAAGCTCGACTTGCTGGTGGTGGTGGACCCATACCCCTCGGCCACCGCGTCGATGGCCGCCATGCCCGGCAAGCCGGAAGACCAGAACCCCAACCGCGCGGTGTACCTTCTGCCGGCGGCCACGCAGTTCGAGACCAGCGGTTCCTGCACCGCGTCGAACCGTTCGCTCCAGTGGCGTGAAAAGGTGATCGAGCCGCTGTGGGAGAGTCGAAGCGATCACATGATCATGCATCAGTTCGCCGAGAAGCTGGGCTTTGCAGCCGAGCTGTCGAAGAACTACAAGATGCAGAAGGTCAAGGGCCTGGACGAGCCGGTGATCGAGGACATTCTGCGCGAAATCAACGCCTCGGTCTGGACCATCGGCTACACCGGCCAGAGCCCCGAGCGCCTCAAGGCCCACATGCGCAACATGGCGGCGTTCGATGTCAAGACGCTCAAGTGCAAAGGCAAGGTGGTTGACCAAGAGACCGGTTACGACATGAGCGGCGACTATTTCGGTCTGCCCTGGCCTTGCTTCGGCACGGCAGCCCTCAAGCACCCCGGCTCGCCCAACCTCTACGACACCTCCAAGCACGTGATGGACGGCGGCGGCAACTTCCGCGCCAACTTCGGCGTGGAGCGGGAAGGGGTGAGTTTGCTGGCCGAAGACGGTTCGCACTCGGTGGGCGCAGAGATCACTACCGGCTACCCGGAATTCGATCATGTGCTGTTGAAGAAGCTGGGCTGGTGGGGCGACCTGACACCGGCCGAGCAGACCGCAGCCGAAGGCAAGAACTGGAAGACCGATTTGTCCGGTGGCATCCAGCGCGTGTGCATGGCCCACGGCTGCCATCCGTTTGGCAACGCCAAGGCCCGTGCCGTGGTCTGGAATTTCCCCGATGCGGTTCCGCAGCACCGCGAGCCTATTTACGGCAACCGTCCCGAGATGGTGGCGAAGTACCCGAGCCACGACGATCAGAAAACCCGCTGGCGCCTGCCCGTTCTGTACAAGTCGCTGCAGCAGAAAAACGTGGACGACAAGCTCCACGAGAAATTCCCGCTGATCATGACTTCGGGCAGATTGGTTGAGTACGAGGGCGGCGGCGAGGAAACGCGTTCCAACCCCTGGCTGGCCGAACTGCAGCAGGAAATGTTTGTCGAGCTCAACCCGGTAGCTGCTTCGGCCCGGGGCATTCGCAACGGCGAGCGGGTCTGGGTGACCAGCCCGACCGGTGCACGCATCAAGGTACAGGCGATGGTGACCGAACGAGTAGGAGCCGATACGGTGTTCCTGCCATTCCACTTTTCTGGCCACTGGCAGGGCGCCGACATGAAACCGTACTACCCCGATGGTGCCATGCCGGTGATTCGAGGGGAGGCGGTGAACACCGCGACCACTTACGGCTACGACATCGTGACCATGATGCAAGAGACAAAGTCCACGATCTGCAACGTTGAAAAAGCATAAGAGCAGGAACACACCATGGCACGAATGAAATTCATCTGTGACGCCGAGCGTTGCATCGAGTGCAACGGCTGCGTCACCGCTTGCAAGAACGAGCACGAGGTGCCGTGGGGCGTGAACCGCCGCCGCGTGGTCACGCTCAACGACGGTGTGCCCGGCGAAAAATCGATCTCTGTGGCTTGTATGCATTGCAGCGATGCGCCTTGCATGGCCGTTTGCCCGGTCAACTGCTTCTACCGCACCGAAGAGGGCGTGGTGCTGCACGACAAAGACGTGTGCATCGGCTGCGGCTACTGTTCCTACGCCTGCCCGTTCGGTGCACCGCAGTTCCCGTCTGCCGGCACCTTCGGGGTGAGGGGCAAGATGGACAAGTGCACCTTTTGCGCCGGGGGCCCGGAGGACCACGGCAGCCAGGCAGAATTTGAGAAGTACGGACGCAACCGCCTGGCCGAAGGCAAGCTTCCAGCTTGCGCCGAGATGTGCTCAACCAAGGCGCTGCTGGCTGGCGATGGCGACGTGGTGGCAGACATCTTGCGCAACCGCGTGGTGCAACGCGGCAAGGGCGCCGAGGTCTGGGGTTGGGGCACCGCCTACGGCACCGCCAATGGGGAAAAGTCATGAAACCGATCCGAGCACTTTCCACCGTCGCCATTCTTTTGGCAGCGTTCGCAGTTGCTGCCTGCGGTGAAACGCCCCAGGACGCATCGGCAGCAGGGGTCAAGGTCGACCGCCCGGTGTACCAGGGCGTGGGCGAGAGCCCGTTTGTGGCACCCGGCTGGAAGGCCGGTGACCGCGCCAGCTGGCAGGCGGAGCTCAAGGCACGCGCCCAGTATGGTCAAAACGACTACACCCGCATGACCCAATGAAAAGGAGCGCGCACATGACCAGGTCATTGATTGCCGGCATGCGTCGGTTGTGCAGAGCCTCACTGGCACCAATGGCATGCGCGCTGGGCTTGCTAGCAGGCGGCATGGCCATCGCGCAGACGTCGCCAACCTCGACGTCAATGCCAACGCCGCCATCGGTCATTGCGCAGGCACCGCCGAGCGAGACGGGCGGTATCCGAAGCGCCAATATCTTTGACATTGCGCCCAGCGCCGACACCGATCCCAACTACGCCAGCCAAACCAACGCGGAGCGCCGCCAGGTGCAGCCGGGCAACAACGCGCCGATGTGGCGAGCGGTGGGCAGCGGCGTGACCGGCACCACCAGCTTGCCTGCTTTGGAAGCTGGCAACCTGATCCAGCCGTTTGTGCAGTACCCCGGCTCACGCCTGACCAATGCAGGCGAGGCCTGGCGCCAGGTGCGCAACAACTGGATCATTCCTTATGGCGGCTCGCTGATCGTGATCGCGGTGGTGGCGGTTGGGCTTTTTTACATGGGCAAGGGCACGATCCCGCTGCACGGCAGGGAGACCGGCCGGGTGATCGAACGCTTCACATATGTGGAGCGCGCGGCGCACTGGGTCAATGCGGTCGCTTTTGTGGTGCTCGCGGTCTCCGGCATCGTGATGGCCTTTGGCAAATTCTTTCTGTTGCCGGTCATGGGCAGCACGCTGTTCGGCTGGCTGGCCTATGCGCTGAAGAACCTGCACAACTTCGCCGGTCCGCTGTTTGCGGTGTCGCTGGTGGTGGTGTTCTTCACTTTCCTGAAGGACAACTGGCCCAGCAAGGAAGACTTCGCGTGGATCTTGAAGGCCGGTGGTCTGTTCGGAAGTTCCGAGGTGCCCTCGCATCGCTTCAACGCGGGTGAGAAGGTGGTGTTCTGGGGAGGCGTGTTCTTCTTGGGGCTGGTGGTGGTGGGATCGGGCATGTTTCTCAACCACCTGATGCCAGTGCTTGACTACACCCGCGGCAACATGCAGGTGGCTCACATGGTGCACGCCAGCGCCTCGGTGCTGATGATGGCGATGTTCATCGGCCACATCTACATGGGCACCATCGGCATGCAGGGTGCATTCAAGGCGATGAAGACCGGCTATGTGGACGAGACCTGGGCCAAGGAGCATCACGAGCTTTGGTATGACGACATCAAGACGGGGAAGATCCCTGCGCGCCGCACAACCGCCGCAGCCACAGCCAGCGAAGCGCCCCGCGCCGCCTGACAGAGCCTCGATTTTTCTGAAGCAAGGAACCCCCATGAAAAGCAGCCTTCTGTGCCTCTCGATGCTGTTGGCCACGTCCGTGTTTGCCAAGCTTCCGGTACCTGTGCTTACCGACGAAGCCAAGGCCAAGGCCGAGGAAGCCAAGGCGAAAACCGCATGGGCTGCCAAGGTTGACAGCTACAAGCTCTGTTTGTCCATGGACCGTGCAGCCGGCAATTACTTCAAGACCGCCACAGCCAGCGGTAAGCTGGTGAATCCCGCCGTGGCAGGGGTCCCCACCTGCGCCGATCCCGGTCCTTTCACCTATGTGGCAGCCGCTGCCATCGCAGTGGCCAAGCCAGTCGAAGCGGGCAGCTCGCATTCGCCATCCACTCTGGCATCCAGCCCACCCACTGGCAAGGCACCGGCTGCAGTCCCCACCGGCAAGTGACCTTCGTCGACGCTGCCCATTTCAGGTCTGCGTGTGTTTGAAAGGGCCGCACCTTCGGGTGACGGCCCTTTGCCTTTGCTGCCATTGAATCTGTTGTAGTCTGATCCATGCCTTTGCCCCACCTCACCCACGCCCGAGCCCCTTTGACCCGCGAAGTCGTGGTGATGAACCAGCACGGCGAGCGAGAGACGATCTTCATACCCGCCGAGCGCGATCTCACGGTGTACGTGGACAAGCGCGAGCTCGTGACCCTGATGACGTTGGGCGCGCACCCCGAGTGGCTGGTGATGGGCTATTTGCTCAACCAGCGACTGCTGGGTTCGATGGACGAGATCGAGTCGATCACGGTGGACTGGGAAGTGGGCGCCGCTTCCGTCAAGACCCGGCACGGCATCGACCGCATTGAAGAGCGCACCGCCAAGCGGGTGGTCACCACCGGCTGCGGCCAGGGCAGCGTGTTTGGCAATCTGTTGGACGAAATCGACAGCATCCACCTGCCTGCTGAAGCGGTTCTGCGCCAGTCGCAGCTCTACGCCATCGTCAACGCGATCCGGCTCAAGGAAAGCACCTACAAGTCTGCCGGTTCGGTCCATGCCTGCGCGCTGTTTCTGGATGCGGAGCTGCAGCTGTTCGTGGAAGACGTGGGCCGACACAATGCGGTGGACACCATTGCGGGATGGATGGCACTGCAGATGAGCTCCCACGCTGCGCCGCTGCGTGGGTCGCTGCCCCCCGGGGGGGCCGATCCCGGGCCGGCGGCGCAAAAGGTGTTCTACACCACAGGCCGTCTGACCAGCGAGATGGTCATCAAGTCCGCGCAGATGGGTGTGGCGGTGGTGGTTTCGCGAAGCGGCATCACTCAGATGGGTCTGGACTTGGCGCAGCGCGTGGGTTTGTGTTCCATCGGGCGGGCCACCCACAATCGCTTCCTCTGCTACACCCACGCACAACGCCTGATCATGGACGCTGTGCCGCCCGAGCCTTTGGCTTCAAGACCCGGCGAGCGCGTTTCCAGCGACGCTTGAAGGCGGGTATTTGACGGCGAGTCGGGTCATCCTACACTTGCGTGTTTTGTGCCTGCGGGCGGCATGGATTTGCCGCTGCAGGTGATCGGCGCAGACCGGCGCAGCCAACACGGAATTCCCCCATGACCCGAGACGTTCACCTCATCGACCACCCCCTGGTGCAGCACAAGCTCACGCTGATGCGCCGCAAAGACACCAGCACCAAGAGCTTTCGCGAACTGGCCCACGAGATCAGCATCTTGCTCGCCTACGAGCTCACCCGCGATATGCCGATGCAGGAGGTCGAGATCGAGACGCCGCTGGAGCGCATGACCTCGCGCATGATCGACGGCAAGAAAATCGTGCTTGCCTCGATCTTGCGCGCCGGCAATGGTCTGCTGGATGGGATGTTGCAGGTGCTGCCTGCTGCGCGGGTCGGCCACATCGGCCTGTACCGCGATCCGGCCACCCTGCAGGCGGTCGAGTATTACTTCAAGATGCCGCAAGACATGCAGGAACGCGACGTGATCGTGCTCGATCCGATGCTCGCCACCGGCAACTCGGCGGTGGCCGCGGTCACCCGACTCAAAGCCACCGGGCCGCGCTCGATCCGCTTCGTCTGTCTGGTGTCATGTCCCGAAGGCATTCGCACTTTCCATGAACACCACCCCGATGTGCCGATCTACACCCCGGCCATCGACCGGGGTTTGAACGAACACGGCTACATCGTGCCCGGGCTGGGCGATGCGGGCGACCGCATCTTCGGTACGAAGTAGGTTCGGCTGACCGTTGGTCTGCCGCGTCAGTTGCTCGCTGGAGCCACTGGCCCCGCGCTCATCAAAACGTCTTGAACACCTCGTGCGCCGCCGCCACCGTGGTGGCAATGTCTTGCTCGGTGTGGGCTCCGCTCACAAAGCCCGCTTCGTACAGCGCGGGCGCAATATAGACGCCGCGATCCAGCAGGCCATGGAACAGCTTGTTGAAGGTGGCGTTGTCGGTGGTCATGACCCGCGCGTAGTTTTGTGGCAGCTCGTTCATCAGGAAAAAGCCGAACATACCGCCCTGGCTGTCCACGCTGAAGGGCACGCCCTCGGCATCGGCAGCGGCCTTGAGGCCATCGACCAGCGAGCGGGTGGTGCTGGAGAGCGCATCGAAAAAGCCGGGCTTCTGGATTTCTTTCAGTGTGGTCAGTCCGCAGGCGGTGGCCACCGGGTTGCCGCTCAGGGTGCCGGCTTGGTAGACGCCACCCAGCGGCGCGAGCTGCTCCATCACCGCGCGCTTGGCGCCGAACGCGGCCAGCGGCATGCCGCCGCCGATCACCTTGCCCATGATGGTCATGTCGGGTTCGAAGCCAGGTATTTCCCGCGCGAACAGGCTTTGTGCACTGCCCAGTGCGACACGAAAACCAGTCATCACTTCGTCGAACGCGAACAGGGCGCCGTGCTCGTCGCAGAGCTCGCGGATGCGTTTGACAAACGGCACACTGGCACGCACGAAGTTCATGTTGCCCGCGATCGGCTCGATGATCACGCAGGCCACCTCGGGCCCGTGTTCGACAAACGCGGCTTCTATCTGCTCGATGTTGTTGAATTCGAGCACCAGCGTGTGTTGCACCACCTCGGGCGGTACACCGGCGCTGGTGGCAGTACCAAAGGTGGCCAGGCCAGAGCCGGCTTTCACCAGCAAAGCATCGGCGTGGCCGTGGTAACAGCCTTCGAATTTGATGATCTTCTTGCGCCCGGTGGCGCCGCGTGCCAGCCGGATCGCGCTCATCCCGGCTTCGGTGCCCGAGCTGACCAAGCGCACCATCTCAATGCTGGGCACCAGCTTGATGATTTCCTCTGCCAGCTCGATCTCGCGCTCGGTGGGCGCACCAAAGGAAAAACCTTCGAGCACGGCCTTTTGCACCGCCTCCACAACTGCGGGGTGGCCGTGGCCCAGGATCATGGGTCCCCAGGAGCCGATGTAGTCGGTGTACTGCTGGCCGTTGGCGTCCCAGAAATACGCGCCTTTCGCGTGCTGCACAAAGCGCGGCGTACCGCCCACGGCCTTGAAGGCCCGCACCGGCGAATTCACACCGCCTGGGATCAGGGCCTTGGCGCGGTCAAAGAGTTGTTGGTTGCGATCGGTCATGGTGGAGTTCATCAGGTCAAAAAGTGAATGCGGGACAGCGCGCCCAGCCATTTGCCAAAACGTCGATGCCTAGCTGTCACCGTTGCGCTGGGATCGGCCTGGCAGCAGCGGACACGGTGCATCAGTGTTTGGTGGTGTCAAGCGGGAAGTCGCGGGGGTCCAGGGTGCTGTCCGGGGTGTTTTCGTCAGGCCCCGACAGATCTGCCTCGTCTTCCTCATGAGCCCAGAATAGGCGATCGGGCACCGCGTGGCCCATGCCGGGCTGAAAACCCGCATCCAGACACTGGTCCAGGTAGGTCAGCGCTTCGGCGCAGGCCGACTGCAGATCCGAGCCGCCGCCGATCAACGCGCACAAGGCCGCAGAAAGCGTGTCACCGGCGCCGCTGAAGGTGGCCTCAAAGCGCTCGTAGCGCGCGGTGGCCAGCACCGACTCGGGTGAGGCCAAGTGGCTTTCCAAATACTGGTCGGCAGCGTTGAAGCCCGTCATCAGTGTGTAAGGCACGCCATGCTCTGCAGCAGCACGCGCTACCTCGCGCGGTGACGGCGGCTTGTCGCCCTCCCAGTCGGGCAACAGCCAGCGGCACAAGGTGCTGTGGTTGCCGACCAGCACCGTGGTCTGCGGCAGCAGCAGCTCCACACAGGCATCGAGGTAGCTGTCAATCGCCACTTCGTCCCACCAGGACAGATCGGGCATGTAGGTGATGACCGGCACTTCGGCGTAATCCGACGTGATCTCGGCGACAGCGGCGAGGTTTTCGGGGCTGCCCACGAAGCCGACCTTGAAAGCCTGAACCGGCACATCTTCGAGCACGCAACGCGCTTGGTCGGACACGGCTTCCTCGTCGAAAGCAATGTGGTCGTGGATCTCACTGGTGTCGCGCACATAGCACCCAGTCACCACCGCCAACACATGAACCGAGGCACTGGACATGGCGGTCATGTCGGCCGCCAAGCCCCCCGCACCGCTGGGGTCGTTGGCGTTGAACACCATCACGCACGGCAGCGATGCGTCGCCCGTCACGTCAGGCAGGCTTGTTGGGCAGGAGTCGGGGGCGTCGGTCATGGCACAAGTTCCGGGTTCCGGCGCTCAATAAACAAAGCCAGCTGCGCGTCTGTCGCATAGGGAAAGCCAGCGGTCAACTGGGCGGGCAGCTGCAGTGTGGCTCGATACAATGCCTCGATTCTAAGACAACCCCCCGTGTGACCATGAGTGAAACCAAGACTTGGATGTGCCTGATTTGCGGCTGGATTTACGACGAGGCAGCAGGCGATCCGGAGCATGGGGTAGCCCCGGGTACAGCGTGGGCCGATGTGCCCATGAACTGGACCTGCCCCGAGTGCGGCGCCCGCAAGGAAGACTTCGAGATGGTGCAGATCTGAGGTGGCTGCGCGGTCGCTCTGCAGCGAACCGCCGCGCCCCACCCCATCACGTTTTGAGCCCTACCCATACCACCTTGCAAAACCCTTGACTGGAGCCAACCGATCGTGAGCACAAACCCAAGCTTCAAAGTCCTGGTGGTAGACGACAGCAACACCATCCGGCGCAGCGCAGAGATTTTTCTCAAGCAGGGTGGGCATGAGGTGCTGCTGGCTGATGACGGCTTCGACGCGTTGGCCAAGATCAACGATTACCAGCCCGATCTGGTTTTCTGCGACATCCTGATGCCGCGACTTGACGGTTACCAGACCTGCGCCATCATCAAACGCAATGCGCGCTTTTCCAGCATTCCGGTGGTCATGCTGTCGTCCAAGGATGGGGTGTTCGACAAAGCCCGCGGCCGCATGGTGGGCTCGCAGGACTACCTCACCAAACCCTTCACCAAAGACCAGCTGCTACAGGCCGTGCAACAGTTCGGAACCAACCTGACAGGAGCCCTGTGATGTCGATCAAGCAAGTGCTGGTGGTGGACGACTCAAAGACCGAATTGATGGTCTTGTCCGATCTGCTGACCAAAAACGGCTACACCGTGCGCACCGCCGAGAATGCCGAGGAGGCCTTCCGTCGGCTCAGCGAGGAAAAGCCCCAGCTGATCCTGATGGACGTTGTGATGCCCGGTCAGAATGGGTTTCAACTGACCCGAGCCATCGCCCGCGATCCGCAGTACTCCAACATTCCGATCATCATGTGCACCAGCAAAAATCAGGAGACCGATCGGGTCTGGGGCATGCGCCAGGGTGCTCGCGACTACGTGACGAAACCGGTCAACGCCGACGAGCTGCTGTCCAAGATCCGGGCGCTCGGCTAAGACGCTTGCGCGCCACCCAACCACAACAGCAGCTACCCCCAGAGCATGGCGAACCGACAGGCACTCAAGGAACTGCAGGAGCGACTGGCCCAGCGCCTGACCGCCGCCCGCTCCGAAATGGCCACCGCCTCCTGGCTTGCGGTGGAGGCAGCCGGGCACCGCTATCTCATGCCGCTGGTGCAATCGGGAGAAATTTTCCCTTGGGCGACGGTGCAGCCAGTGCCCTACACAAAACCCTGGTACCTCGGCGTGGCCAGTCTTCGCGGTGGCTTGCAGGGCGTGATCGACCTGGCGCGTTTGTTGCAGCGACCGGGTTCCGTGCTGCCTGAGGCGGGCGAGCGCGTCTCGTCCGAATCCCGTCTGGTCAGCTTGCACAGCGCGTTGGGGGTCAACGCGGTGCTGTTGATCGATCGCTTGCTGGGCCTGCGCAATCCCGCGATGTTCACCGCGATTGCGGAAAGGCTCGCTGATGCGCCAGCGTGCTTCGCGCATCGCTTGGTCGATGCGCAAGGTCAGGTCTGGCAAGAGCTCAACCTGCAGGCGCTGGCCGCCGAGCCCGAATTCATGGCCATCGCGGCCTGATGTCTGAACTGTCTGCCGGGAGTCCGGCCTGTGTCGTTTGATGTTCTCCGTTAGAAGGTATTTTCATGGCCACGCTTGACCGATTTTCTGGACTGCTCAAGAAGAACAAAACCGAGATGGCCGACCTGGACGACGTGGCCACACAGGATCTTGCCGACTTGGCGGCAGCCAGCCTGGCGCCCGATCCTCAGGCCGTCGGTGATGATTTCGCTGAAAGCCGTCTGTCTTCAGGGCGTGTGGAGTTTCGTGCTGGCGATGCCGGTAGGGTGACGTTGCCGCTGCTCGGTACGAAGACCGCCGACCAGCACCAGCGCACCCTGCTGGGCGTGCTGGGCCTGAGCCTGGTGCTGCTGCTGGGCACGGCGGTGTATGTGCTCAACCAGACCAACAAAGCCAGTCAGCAGGTGGCGGCCAGTGGCCAGGCACTGATGCAGTCGCAGCGTCTGGCGAAAAGCGTCTCGCAGGCTCTGATTGGCAGCGCTGCGGCATTTCCCGAGGTGAAGGAGAGTTCGGAGGTGCTGGCGCGAAACATGCGCGGACTGCGTCAGGGCGACGCAGAACTGGGCATTTCCTCGGTGGGCGCCGGTGTGGCAGCCGTTATCGAACCGATCATGCCCCAGGTCGATCAGGCCGAGTCCAATGCGGCTGCGGTACTGGGACAGCAACAAATTCTTACCCAGGTGGGCACGGCGCTGCGCAGCATCAACCGCCAGTCATCCGATTTGCTGGAAATAGCGGAAACCGTGTCGTCGCTCAAGCTACAGCAAGGGGCGCCGCCCGCCGAAATTTCTGCGACCGGTCAGCTGGTGATGCTGACGCAGCGTATTGGTAAATCGGCCAACGAATTCCTGACCATGGAGGGCGTGAGCCCCGAGGCGGTGTTTCTGCTGGGCAAGGACCTCAACACCTTCAAGGAGGTGGCGGAGGGGCTGCTGAACGGCAGCGAAGAGTTGCGCTTGTCGTCAGCCCGCGATGCGCAGGTGCGCGAACGCCTGCAGGCCTTGCTCGTGCAGTATGAACAGACGCGTACCGAAGCAGGCGCCATTCTGGGCAACCTGCAAGGCTTGGTGGCGGCGCGCGAGGCGCAGGCCAGCATCATCGCCGACAGCGAGCCGCTGCGGCTGGGCCTGCAGAAGGTTCAGGACCAGCTGTCCGCCTCTGCCGGACTGAGCGCGATTCAGGTGTTCGCATTTCTGCTGCTGGCCTCCCTGGCGCTGGCCAGCGGTGTCGGCCTGGGCTACATGCGTCTGCAAGACAGCCGCGAGCGCCAGCGGGTGGCTGAAAACCAGCGGCTCGCAGCCGAGTCGCTGGAGCAGGACGCCAAACGGGTGAACGACGCCAACCAGGCGGCAATTTTGCGTCTCATGAACGAATTGCAGACGGTGGCCGAAGGCGACCTGACGCAGGAAGCCACGGTGACCGAAGACATCACCGGCGCCATTGCAGACTCGGTGAATTACACGGTGGAAGAGCTGCGCTCGCTGGTGGGCAACGTGCAGGCCACGGCCACCCGCGTGGCGCAAACCACCTCGGCGGTGGAGAGCACGTCCACCGAACTGCTGGCAGCCTCAAATGAGCAGCTGCGCGAGATTCGCGAAACCGGTCAATCGGTGGTGGACATGGCGCAGCGAATCAATCTGGTGTCGGGCCAGGCGCAAGAGTCGGCCCAGGTGGCCCGCGTCTCGCTGCAAGCGGCAGAGTCGGGGCTGCAGGCGGTGCAGAATGCGATCGGCGGTATGAATGCCATCCGCGACCAGATTCAAGAGACCTCCAAACGCATCAAGCGGCTGGGCGAGTCGTCGCAAGAGATTGGTGAAATCACCGAACTGATTTCGGACATCACCGAGCAGACCAACGTGCTGGCGCTCAACGCTGCCATCCAGGCCGCATCGGCCGGTGAAGCCGGTCGCGGCTTCTCGGTGGTGGCCGAGGAGGTTCAGCGGCTGGCCGAACGCTCTGCCGATGCCACGCGCCAGATCGCCGCGCTGGTGAAGGCCATCCAGACCGACACCCAGGACGCGGTGGGCGCCATGGAGCGCTCCACCCAGGGTGTGGTGGAGGGTGCCAAGCTGTCTGACAACGCGGGCGGCGCGCTGACCGAGATTGATCGGGTATCGCGGCGCTTGGCCGAGTTGATCGAGCAGATTTCCAGCGCCACGTCTCGCGAAGCCGTGCAGGCCAACGAGGTGGCGGGCAACATCCAGCACATTTTTGCGGTGACCGAGCAAACCGGTGAGGGCACACGCTCCACCGCCCTGCAGGTGCGGGAACTCTCGGCGATGGCCGAGGAACTTCGTCTGTCGGTTGCCCGCTTCAAGATTGCCTGACGACCCGCTCGCTCGCGGCCTGACCACGGATTGACGATAACCATGCCAGACACCACCACCGACAGCCTGCAGACGGACGCGCCGCTCGCCGACCTCGGTCCGCTGGCCTGGGTGTTCGACGAACTGCGCAAGTCGCTGGACACCGCCAACAAGGCGATCAAGCGGTTTGTGCGCGAGACCGAGCAGTCACGCAACAACGACCTGGAGGCGGTGGACCCCGGCTCGCTTCGCCTGGCGCGCCAGCAGCTGCATCAGGCGGTGGGCGCGCTGGAGATGGTCGGTCTGGTATCGCCCGCCCAGGTGCTTCGCGCCATGGAAGCTGCGGTGCAGCGCTTTGTGCAGAAGCCTGAGGCCTGCACCAGCGCCGCCAGTAACGTCGTCGAACGCGCTGGCTTTGCCCTTATCGAATATCTGGAGGCGGTGCTGAACAACAAGCCGGTGCCACCGGTGGCCCTGTTTGCGCAGTACCGCGAGGTGCAGGAGCTGGCCGCTGCCGAGCGTGTGCACCCGGCCGACCTGTGGTCGGTGGAACACCATGGGGTGGACATGCCGGCGGCTTCTGCGGTGACACCGTTGCAATGTGATCCGGCCATGCGTTCGCTGTTCGATCGTCTGGTGCTGCTGGTGGTCAAGACCGACAGCCCGGCCGCAGCGCAGCAACTGGCCAAACTCAGCGCGGGTCTGTCGGCTGGCGCGGGTGACGCGCGCTCACGAACATTCTGGCGTGCGGCGGCGGGTTTTTTTGAGGCGGTGGCGTTGCGTGTTTTGCCGGTGGATGTGTACGTCAAACGGGCGGCCTCGCGGGTGCTGCTGCAGTTCGCCAACTTTGCCCAGGGCAAGACCCAGGTCTCGGAAACCCTTTTGCGCGACCTGTTGTTCTTCTGTGCCCAGTCCACGGCGGCCTCTACCGACAAAGCACCTCGCCTGTCGGCCGTGCGCGACGCCTTTGGGTTCGATGCGATTCCCGTCGCCGACTACCACCAGGCCACCTTGGGCCGTTACGACCCGGCTTTGCTGGTGCAGGCGCGCAAGCGCATTCACGCCGCCAAGGAGGCCTGGTCGCTGTTTTCGGGTGGTGATACGAGCCGGGCGCGTCAGGTGCAGGATCAGATTGGACTGATTGCCGACTCCTTGCTCAAGCTGCACCCATCGAGCACCGTGCTGGCCCGCTCGCTGGTCAAGGCCGCCGATCAAGCCACCCGCGATGCGTCGGGCGTGCGGCCCGAGTTGGCGATGGAGGTGGCGACCATCACCCTGTATCTGGAAGCGGCGTTCGAAGACTTCGACCCCAACGACCAAGAGATGACGCAGCGCACCCAGGCGCTGGCAGAGCGTCTGGATGCCGTGCTCGCAGGCACACGCGGGCAACCGCTCGATGCCTGGATGGAGCAGCTCTATCGGCGCGTGAGCGACCGCCAGACCATGGGCAGTGTGGTGGGTGAGCTCAAGGTATCGCTGGGCGAGGCTGAAAAATCCCTCGATCAGTTCTTCCGCTCGCCCGCTGAGAAGGCGGGCCTGCACGTGGCCGTCTCGCAGCTGGCGCAGATGCGCGGCGTGTTGTCGGTGCTTGGGCTGGACCAGGCGGTCCAGGCGGTGGCGCGCATGCGCGCTTCGGTCGACGAGATTCTGGACACCGAGGTCGACGAGGCGCAGGCCCGTGAAGCCGGCACCTTCCAGCAGCTGGGCAACAACCTGAGCGCACTGAGTTTTCTGGTCGACATGCTCAGCTACCAGCCGGCGCTGGCCAAGAAGCTGTTCGTGTTCGATGAAGACAAGGGCGAGCTGTTGCCGCTCATGGGCCGCCATGCATCGACTTTGGGCGGCCCCCAGCCCAACCGCGAAGACGCCGAGCACATCAATGCCGGCCTGCAGCGCGTGGTCGAAGGTGTGGAGCAGGGGGCCGATCTGGCCGATCTCAGCCAGCAGCTTGATCAGCTTGCCGACCAGGCCTCGCTGGCTGAGCAGACGGGCGTGGCGCGAGCAATGCGCGATGCCGCGCAGGCGGTCGCGGGCTCGGATGCCCTGGCAGGAGCCAGGGCGCTGGTGAACTTGTCGCAGGTTGCACCCCGTCCCGAGGTGGTCGATTCGCGGCCCGTGCCACTGACCGACGAAGACGACGAGGAAGACCTGCTCGATATCTTCTTGGAAGAAGCCCGTGAGGTACTGGGCAATGGCCAGACTGCTGTGACAACGCTGCGGGAGCATCCTGGCGATCTGGAAAGCCTGACCACGTTGCGGCGCGCTTTCCACACGCTCAAAGGCAGCTCGCGCATGGTGGGCTTGACCGAATTCGGTGATGCCGCCTGGGCCATGGAGCAAACGCTCAACGCCGCACTGGCCGAGCAGCGCCCGGCTCAGCCCGGGTTGGTGAACCTGTCGCAAGACGCCATGCACGCGTTTGCGCGCTGGGTCGAAGACATTGCGATGCAAAACGATGCGCCTTGGAGCGCCGCTCCGCTGCGTGCCAGTGCCGAGGCCTGGCGCCACCACGGCGAGCCATTGCCGCTGCAAGGACTCCCAGAAAGCGTTGCGCCGCACCCAGATGGCGCAGACGATGCACAGGCCGAAGCTGGGCAGTCGCCCACAGCGGCAGACACCGAACTTTCTGGCTTGGGCGAGCTGACGGAGGATCCATTGACCGGCGGTGAAGCGTACCCGCACACCGATTTCGCCGAACTCGGCGCCGCGCTCGATACCGATATAGCCGGCAGCCGGTCTGCCTCTTCCGATGGCTGGCCTCAGGTCGAGCAAGAGCCATCCCTGGCCGACGACCCCATGTTCATCGCCGCAGACGCGGCGCGGGCGCCAGCTGAGCCACAGCCGCTGCCGGCGATGTTTGACGAAATCGATTTCGGCGCCCTGGCAGCGTTCGCCGCGCGCGGGAGCGATCAAGCGCAGGTGCCTGCCCCCGAGCCGGCGTTGCCGGATCTGCCGCTGGCGCCTGATGCGACCGAAGAAGCGGCGATCAGCCCAACGGGCTTGCCGATCGATGGCACCGCAAGCCTGGTCCTGCCCCTGCCGACCTTGCCGCTGGCCGCAGACGAGTCGCAGCCACCAGACCTTCTGGCGCTGCAGCAGACGGCCGAAGACCAGTCTGACGACCAGTCCAAGGTGATCGGCGACCTGCGCATCGGCATCAAGCTCTACAACGTGTACCTGAACGAAGCCGACGAGTGGTCGCGCCGTTTGAGCACCGAGCTCGCGGAATGGTCGCTGGAACGGCACGAAACCGCGCCGGCGCAGGCCGAGTCGCTGGCCCATTCGCTGGCCGGCAGTTCCGCCACGGTTGGCTTCGACTCCCTGTCTGAGATCGCCCGCGCGCTCGAACACGCGATTGCCACGGTGCGCCTCCACCAAGAGTCCGGTTGGGTGGCCGCCCCCGAGACTGCCCAGCTGTTTGTGGACGCATCGGAAGACATCCGCCGGCTGCTGCACCAGTTCGCCGCCGGCTTCCTGAAGGATCCCAGCGCGGAGCTGCTGGCCGCTCTGCACCGCGTGGTGCACGACCCGCTGCCGGAATGGATACCCGAATCCCTGTCTGAATCGGTGGCCTTCCTGGAGCCAGCGGCTGAGACCGAGGAGATCCTGGCGGAGCCGCTGCTGCTGGCCGAATTCACGCTGACCGAAGCGGGGGCTCTGGATCTGCCGGCGATTCCGGCGCTGACCAGCGGGTTGGCGGATACGTCGGCGCGTGGTCCGGTGCAGGACATCGACGACGACATCGATGCGCTCGACATGATCGACGCCGACCTGTTTCCGATCTTTGCCGAAGAGGCGCAAGAGCTGTTGCCCCGGCTGGGCGGTGCGTTGCGCCAATGGGTGGCGCGGCCCGACAACGCCAGTGCGCGAGCCGAGGTGTTGCGCAACCTTCACACCATCAAGGGCAGTGCCCGTTTGGCCGGTGCACTGCGTCTGGGCGAAATGGCCCACCGCATGGAAACCAGCGTCGAGCGCCTGAACTCAGAGCTGCCACGCAGCGCCGACCTGGAACCGATACAGACCGCGTTTGATGCGATCGAGACGCGCTTCGAGACGCTGCGAAACACCAGCCCAGACACCGAAGAACTGGCGCCAAACGTGGTTCAGACCGCGCCGGAAACTGTGGCGCCCGGTGAAGAGGCCATGCGGTCTGAAGTCACGCAAAAGGCCGAAACAGTGGCCGCCATCGAGCCCGCCGCTCCTGGCAGCGAAACGACGGGCTCGGCCGGCTTGAAGGGCTTGTCGTTGCCCGCCTTGCCGCTGCTGGCGCCGGTGCGTGCTGGCGCTGCGGTGCGGGTGCGTCCCGAATTGCTGGACCGCATGGTCAACCAGGCCGGCGAGGTGATGATCAGCCGAACCCGCATGGAAGCCGAATTGCTGACCCTGCGCGGTTCGCTCAAGGAGCTCACCGGCAACCTCGATCGCTTGCGGGCGCAGCTGCGCGACATGGAGTTACAGGCTGAGACGCAGATGCAGTCGCGCTTGGCGCAGGCACGAGACGCCGATCAGGCGTTCGATCCGCTGGAGTTCGACCGCTTTACCCGGGTGCAGGAAATCACCCGGATGATGGCCGAGTCAGTGAACGACGTGGCCACGGTGCAGCGCAACCTGCAGCGCGCCCTGGAGGCGACCGAAGACGGACTGGTGGCCCAGGGTCGTCAAGCGCGTGAGTTGCAGCGCGATCTGTTGCGCACCCGCATGGTGGAGTTCGAGGGCATTTCCGAGCGCCTTTACCGTGTGGTCCGGCAAGCCTCGAAGGAAACAGGCAAACAGGTGCGGCTGGACATCACTGGCGGCAACATCGAAATGGACCGGGGTGTGCTCGACCGCATGACGGCCGCCTTCGAGCACCTGCTGCGCAACAGCGTTGTGCACGGCATTGAAAGCCCCGAGGCGCGCCAGGCCGCCGGCAAGCCGGCCGAAGGACGGATCGAGATTCGCCTGAACCAGGAACTCAACGACGTGTCGGTGGTATTCAGCGACGACGGCGCCGGTCTCGACCTGGTCCGGCTGCGCGAGCGGGCGGCCGAACTCGGCACGGTGGCCGACGCCCCCGCGCTGACCGATGCCGAAGCGGCCCAGCTGGTGTTCGCGCCAGGTCTGAGCACCGCCACCGAGACCACGTCTCTGGCTGGTCGCGGCATCGGTATGGACGTGGTGCGCTCCGATGTGGTGGCCCTGGGGGGTCGCATCGAAACTCACACGGAGTCTGGCGCGGGTACCCGCTTCCGGTTGATGCTGCCACTGACCACCGCAGTCACCCAGGTGGTGATGGTGCGCGCGGGCGCGCTGACGCTCGGCGTGCCATCCAATCTGGTGGAGGTGGTGCGCCGCCTGACGCCTGCCGAGCTCGAGCGGGCTTACGCCAGCGGCACCCTGTTGGTCACCGGTGAAGCCGTGCCGTTCTTCTGGGCCGGCGCCTTGTTGCAGTCATCACCCCGCACGCAGGAGCGGGCAGGCCGCACCCTGCCGGTGGTGATCTTCCGCAGCGCGGCGCAGCGCATCGCGATGCATGTGGACCAGGTGCTGGGCAACCAGGAAGTGGTGGTCAAAAACCTGGGGTCTCAGCTCTCCCGTCTGCCGGGGCTGGCAGGCATGTCGGTGCTGGCGTCTGGCGCGGTTGCGCTGATATACAACCCGGTCGCGCTGGCCTCCGTCTACGGCGCACAAGTCCACGACTGGGTCACCAGCCAGCGAGCGGCCGAACCCTTGGCCGATGGCGAGGGCGGCAGCGCTGCCGCGCTGGCAATCAGTGCGGTGCCGCTGGTGCTGGTGGTAGACGATTCCATCACCGTGCGCCGCGTCACCCAACGCCTGCTGCAGCGAGAAGGCTACCGGGTTGCGCTGGCAGCCGACGGTCTGCAAGCGCTTGAGCGACTGCAGCAGGAGCGGCCCACGGTGGTTCTGTCCGACATCGAAATGCCGCGCATGGACGGCTTCGACTTGGTGCGCAACATCCGTGGAGACGCGCGGCTGGCCGGCCTGCCGGTGATCATGATCACCTCGCGCATCGCCGAAAAGCATCGCGAGCATGCGCGCGAGCTCGGTGTCGATCACTACCTGGGCAAGCCCTACTCGGAAGACGAGTTGCTCGGTTTGGTCGCGCACTACACGCGAGCAGCCGCTGAAGTTTGACCAGCGCGCATCGATGGCCCGAAAACCCGGCCCATGTGCCGGGTTTTTTATGCCGGTGTCTTGCCCGGTTTTTTGACCACCGCGTAACGCTGCAACGTGCGTTCGCGCGCCTCGGCGTGGTCCACCACCGGACGCGGGTAGTTGCCACCCAGCACCACCCCCGCGCCCACCAATTCGATCTCGCGTGCTTTCCAGGGCGAGTGAATGACGGCGTCTGGCAGCCCGAAAAGCTCGGGCAGGTAGCGCCGGATGAACTTGCCGCTGGGGTCGAATTTCTCGCTCTGGGTGACCGGGTTGAAGATACGAAAGTAGGGCTGGGCGTCGCAGCCGCTGGAGGCGGCCCACTGCCAGCCGCCGTTGTTGGCGGCGAGGTCGAAGTCGATCAGGTGATCGGCGAAGTAGTGTTCGCCCCAGCGCCAGTCGAGCCCCAGGTCTTTCACCAGAAAACTCGCCACCACCATGCGCAGCCGGTTGTGCATGTAGCCGGTCTGGTTGATCTGTGCCATGGCCGCATCGACCAGCGGGTAACCGGTGCGGCCGGTGCACCAGGCTTCGAACAAGGCCTTGGCGTGCTTGCCGTGCTCGAACTTG
>JBBSDB010000007.1:0-32209 GCA_038249735.1 Burkholderiales bacterium | reverse complement strand
CACCAAAGAAATGCTCGAGGGGCTGGAGTGACGCTCAAGGTTCTCTACGTCTGTTCAGAGGTTTTCCCGTTGCTCAAGACAGGCGGGTTGGCCGATGTGAGCGCCGGGCTGCCTCCGGCCTTGATGGCACAGGGGGCTGATGTGCGCCTGCTGCTGCCAGCCTTTCCCAGCGTGGTGGCCGGCGTCACGCCCGAGGGCTCCACGCTGCTGGTGCCAGCCGGCGGCAGCCCGGGCTTGCCCGAGGGCGTGGGGCCACAAGCCACTTCGGCCCACGGACCCACGCCTTGGCTGCGCGCCGGTCGCATCACCGACAGCGGCATGCCGGTGTGGTTGCTGCATGCACCGGGACTGTATGAACGCGGGGGCAACCCCTACCTGGACGCCTCTGGCCAGCCCTGGCCCGACAGCGCCGAGCAATTCGCCTGGCTGGGCTGGGCTGCGGCCTTGCTGGGCACTGGCCTGAGCACCAGCTGGATGCCCGATGTGGTGCACGGCCACGACTGGCACACGGGCCTCGCCTTCGCCTACTTGCACGAGCTGGCGCGCACCGCCGAACATCGGCCGGCCACCGTGTTCACCGTGCACAACCTGGCCTACCAGGGCGTGTTCAACAGTGGCCTGCGCCCGTGCCTGGGGTTGCCCGACGGCGTCTTTCACCTGCAGGGGCTGGAGTTCCACGGCCAGATCAGCTTCATGAAAGCTGGGCTGAAATACAGCGACGCCATCACCACCGTGAGTCCGACCTACGCGCGAGAGATCATGGGCGAAGAGCAAGGGTGCGGGCTTGATGGCGTGCTGCGCCAGCGCCAGGGGCAGGTGCACGGCATCTTGAACGGCGTGGACGACGCGGTGTGGAACCCGCAGACCGATCCGCTGGTCCAGCCGGGCTTTGATGCCGACCACCTGCGGGGCAAAGCGCAGGCCAAGGCACGGCTACAACAGCGCATGGGG
This sequence comes from Burkholderiales bacterium, assembly GCA_038249735.1. Taxonomy (GTDB): domain Bacteria; phylum Pseudomonadota; class Gammaproteobacteria; order Burkholderiales; family Burkholderiaceae_C; genus Hydrogenophaga. The sequence goes on along the minus strand of JBBSDB010000007.1, from coordinate 31,258 downwards.
CTGGAGCCCCGGGCCGATGCGCTGCTGTTTTCAGTGGTCAGCCGCCTGACGGAACAAAAAGGGCTGCATCTGCTGCCAGCCGTGGTGGACGAACTGGTGCAGCGCGGCGGGCAGCTGGCGGCGCTGGGTTCCGGTGACGCGGCCATCGAGCATGGCCTGCGTGCGTGCGCCCAGCGCCACCCCGGCCAGGTGGCACTCACCGTGGGTTACGACGAAACCCTGGCGCACAGTCTGATTGCGGGGGCCGACGTGATCCTGCTGCCCTCGCGCTTCGAGCCCTGCGGCCTGACACAGCTCTACGGCCTGCGATACGGCACGCTGCCCCTGGTGCGCGCTGTGGGCGGGCTGGCCGACACCGTGGTCGACTGCAGCCTGGAACACCTGGACGACGGCAGCGCCAGCGGCTTCGTCTTCCACGAACTCGACGTGCCGGGCCTGCTCTCGGCCATGCGCCGCGCCTTCGCGCTGCAACAGCGCGCAGCCGACTGGCGCGCCGTGCAACGCCATGCCATGTCGCTGCGTTTCGGCTGGGAACGCGCGGCCGCCGACTACCTGCGGGTCTACGCCTCGGTGATGCCGGTCGAGACCAGCTCCTGAGCACCAGCCCATTTATCTGTGCGTTTATTGCTAACGCCTTCAGCATTTCAACGGACACCCCCCGCCATGCAAAACACCCAACCTTCCATCGAGCCGGTCCCCTTTGAATACGACCACCTCAACAACAGCGTGGACGCCTTGCGCAGGTCGATCGCCAACCGCCTGGTCTACTCGGTCGGCCGCGACCCGCGCTCGGCCACGCGGCGGGACTGGCTATTCGCCCTGTTCCATGCCGTGCGCGACCGCATGATGCACCGCTGGCGCGAGACCCTGGCCACCGCGCAGGACCAGGACGCCAAGCGCGTTTACTACCTGTCGATGGAGTTTCTTACCGGGCGCGCACTGACCAACGCCCTGCTCTCGGTGGGCATCCTCGACGAAGCCCGCACCGCCTGCACCCAGCTCGGTGTGGACTTCGATTCGTTGATCGATCTGGAAAGCGATGCCGGCCTGGGCAACGGCGGCCTGGGCCGCCTGGCCGCTTGCTTCCTCGACTCCATGGCCACCGTGGGCATTCCCGGCATGGGCTACGGCATCCGCTACGACTACGGCATGTTCGCGCAGCGCATCGTTGACGGCCGACAGATCGAGGAACCCGACTACTGGCTGGTCAACGGCAATCCCTGGGAATTCATGCGCCCGGAGTTCAGCTACACGGTGCAGTTCGGCGGGCGGCTGGTACAAACCAACGAGCAGGTGCGCTGGGTGGAAACCGATGATGTGATCGCCACCGCCTACGACACCGGCGTGCCCGGCCACGAGCTCAGCAGCGTGGCCACCATGCGCCTGTGGACCGCGCGCGCCACCAGCGGCATCAACCTCGACGCCTTCAACAAAGGCGACTACATGCGCGCCGTGGAGGCCAAGAACGAGTCGGAAAACGTCTCGCGCGTGCTCTACCCCGACGACAGCACCGAGCACGGCAAGGAACTGCGCCTGCGCCAGGAATATTTCTTCGTCAGCGCCTCGCTGCAAGACATCGTGCGCCGCTTCAAGAAGCACCAGGGCAACTTCGATCTGTTCACTGAGCGCGTCGCCATCCACCTCAACGACACCCACCCCGCACTGGCCGTTCCCGAGCTCATGCGCCTGCTGGTCGATGAACAGGGGCTGGAGTGGGACGTGGCCTGGGGCATCTGCAAAAAGGTCTTCAGCTACACCAACCACACACTCATGCAGGAGGCGCTGGAAACCTGGCCGGTCGATCTTCTGGGCCGCCTGCTGCCGCGCCACCTGCGCATCATCTATGACCTCAATGCCATCTTTCTGGCCGAGGTGCACGAGCGCTTCCCTGGCGAAAATGACCTGCTGCGCAGAGTGTCCCTGATCGACGAGCGCGGCCAGCGCCGCGTGCGCATGGCATCCCTCTCGGTGCTGGCCAGCCACAAGATCAACGGCGTCTCGGCCCTGCACAGCCAGCTGATGGTGCAAACCATCTTTGCCGATTTCGCCAGGCTTTACCCCGAGCGCTTCTGCAACAAGACCAACGGCATCACGCCACGGCGCTGGTTATCGCAAGCCAACCGGCCTTTGGCCAGCCTGATCGACGCACGCATCGGCACCACCTGGCGGCGCAACCTCGACGAGCTCGAACAATTGCGCGCGTTCTCCACCGACCCCGAATTCATCAGCGCCTTCCAGGACGCCAAGGCGCAGAACAAGCAACGTCTGGGCGAACGCATCGCGGCTGAGACCGGGGTGATCGTGAACCCGGCCAGCCTCTTCGACGTCCAGATCAAGCGCATGCACGAATACAAGCGCCAGCTGCTCAATGTGCTGCATGTGGTCACGCGTTACCAGCAGATCCTGGCGCACCCACACGCCGACTGGGTACCCCGCACGGTGGTGTTTGCCGGGAAGGCGGCCTCGGCCTATTTCATGGCCAAGCTGGTGATCAAGCTCATCAACGACGTGGCGCGCGTGGTCAACCACGACAAGCGCGTGGGCGACAAACTCAAGGTGGTGTTCATTCCCAACTACCGCGTGTCGCTGGCCGAAGTCATCATCCCGGCGGCCGATCTCTCCGAGCAGATTTCCACCGCCGGCACCGAGGCCTCGGGCACCGGAAACATGAAGTTCGCCCTCAACGGCGCACTCACCATTGGCACCTGGGACGGCGCCAACATCGAGATCGCCGAACACGTGGGGCTGGAACACATCTTCATCTTCGGCCACCGCACCGAGCAGGTGGCGGCACTGCGTGCCAGCGGCTACAACCCGCGCCGCTACTACGACCACAACTACGACCTCAAGACCGCCATCGACCGCATCGCCGAAGGCGCCTTCAGCCCCGAAGAGCCCAGCCGTTTCCACGACATCACGCGCACGCTGCTGGAGTCCGACTATTACCTGCTGCTGGCCGACTACACCGACTACCTGGCCACGCAGCACAAGGTGGATGCGCTCTACCGCAACCCGGACGAGTGGACCCGTCACGCTGTTCTGAACGTGGCCGGCATGGGCGCCTTCTCGTCGGACCGCACCATTCGCGAATACGCCAGCGAGATCTGGAACGTGAGGCCGCTGTTCCCCTGAGCGCTGGCGCGCACAGCGCGCGTGCCAGAATCCGCCGCATGCGGCAGAGCTGGCGTTTCTCTTGGTGGTGGGTGGTGGCTGGGGCGGTGATCGCCCTGGCCGGTGTGGCTGCCATTGCGCGCCAGTCGCTGGAACAACAACGCGCGCTGTTCGAGACCGATGCGCGCATCGTTCACCGGTTGCTGAGTCAGCAGGTGGTGCAGCACGACGCGATATTGGCCACGCTGGCTCTGCTCCAGCCCGCGCCGGTGACCCCCAACACCGGCTCTCCCGAGCAGCGCCTGCCCGCGCTCTACCCGCGCATTCTCTCGGTGCAGCGCAGCGATGCCGCTGCACCTTGGCCAGACCCCGGGCTGGCCGAGGCGGAGCGTCTGTCGCGGCTGAGCGCACGCGCCGCGCTCGCGCCACTCGACCTGCAGAGCGGTCGTTACCGGCTGGTGCTGGCCTCCACCCCGGCGAGCTACGCACTCACCATCGACCTGCAAACGCTGGTGCCGTGGGCCGAGTGGCCGATGCAGCCCGAGACGAGCGTGGTTCGGGTCGAGCTGGTGCACGCGGAGCAACGCCATCTCGTGCAGCCCGGGCGTCTGCAGGCGGGTACCGGCACGCGCTTCGAATTCCACAAGGTGGTGGCGGCCGAAAGCCAGCCATTCGATGTGGTGGCCGTGCAAACTGTGGGCTGGCGCCAGTGGCCCTGGGACCGCATGGTGGCCTGGGTGCTCGCGGTGGCTGCCCTGCTGGCAGCGATGCAGCACCTGCAGCGCCAGCGCATGGCCCGCCGCCGCGCCGAAGAGCTGCTGCGCCTGGGCCAGGTGGCACGGCTGAACACACTGGGCGAACTGGCCGCCGGCATGGCGCACGAGCTCAACCAGCCGCTCACCGCCGTGCTCGCCAGCACGCAGGCCGCGCAGCGCCTGCTCAACGACGACCCACCCGAACTGGCCACCGCACGCAACGCCATGGCCCAGGCCGCCGCGCAGGCCCGGCGCGCCGCCGAGGTGGTCGGTCGGCTGCGCCGTGCGGTGGAACGACCCGGCGGCAGCGGCCAGCAACACACCGTTGATGCAGTCGAGGCGGTGCGCCGCGCACTCCACCTGCTGGAACCCGAGTGCCAGAAGCGCGGCGTGGAGCCTCTGCTGGAAGGCCCGCCAGCGCTGGAGGTGTCGGCCGACCCTGTGGCACTCGACCAGATCGTGCACAACCTGATCCTCAACGCGCTGCAAGCACTGGAGCAAGTGCCCCCAGGGCAACGCCGGCTCACAGTGAAACTCGTCAAAGTCGATGGCCTGGGCGAGCTCACGGTGACCGACAGCGGGCCCGGCATTCCTGTCGAGGTGCTGCCGCGCGTCTTCGAACCTTTCTTCACCACGCGCAAGGGCGGGCTGGGCCTGGGGCTGAGCCTGTGCGAAACATTGGCCAGTGGCATGGACGGCTCGCTCGCGGCCAGCAACGCTGCGCCCGCGGGTGCGGCGTTCCGGCTGCGGTTGCCATTGGCAGGGGCCGCTGCATGAGCACCGACACCCTCTCCCCCACCATTCACCTGATCGACGACGACCAGGCCGTGCGCGAGAGCCTGGCCCTGCTGATCGGCACCGTGGGCCTGCGCGTGCAGCCGTGGAGCGATCCGCAGTTGTTTCTGACACAGTTCGACCGCGAGGCCATCGGCGCCATCGTGCTCGATGTGCGCATGCCCGGCATCAGTGGCCTGAGCGTGCTCGACACACTGGTCGAGCAGGGTGTGGACCAACCCGTGATCATGCTCACCGGTCACGGCACGGTGGACATGTGCCGCCGCGCCTTCAAGGCAGGTGCCGCCGAGTTTCTGGAAAAGCCGGTGAACGACGAGGCATTGCTCGAAGCCCTGCAGAACGCCGTGCGCCAGCATGTGCGCTCGCGCCAGCGCCACCAGGCCGACCGAGCGGCGCGCGAGCGCTTCGCACACCTATCTGAACGCGAACGCGAGGTTCTGGGCCTGATCGTCGAGGGCCTCACCAACAAGGAGATAGGCCGTGCACTCAGCCTTTCGCCGCGCACGGTGGAGACGCACCGCGCCAATCTGTTTGCCAAGCTTCAGGCGCCGTCGCTGGCGCAACTGATCCGGCACTATGCCGCGCTGGTCGATGCCGGTGATGCGGGCAGCACTGCGTAGTTCTACGGAGCGCATCGCGTAGCCGCCCGAATGGTGGTTTTCCGCCCGAATTTCTACAGTTCTCCCACGGTTGATCGAACCGTTCAATACCACCGGAGAACACCATGAGATTCGCTACCAAGACTGCCCTGATCGCCCTGTCCCTCATTGCCACCGCCGCCAGCGCCCAGGCCGTGCGCGTGGAGAAAAACATGTCGCTGGACCTGGCCAACCAGATCGCCGCCGCCACCTTCGCCTCGTGCACGGCCAGCGGCTACAACGTCACAGTCGCCGTGGTGGACCGCGCTGGCACCCTGCGCGCCTTGCAGCGCGCCGACAACGCGGGCCCTCACACGGTGGGCGCCGCGCAGGGCAAGGCCTACACCTCGGCCTCGGCGCGCAACACCACCGCAGCCATGCTGGAGAACGTGCAGAAAAATCCCGGCGCCGCCACCCTGGTGGACATTCCGGGCTTCCTGGTGCTGGGCGGCGGCGTGCCGGTGAAGGTGGGCAACGAGGTCATCGGCGCCGTGGGCGTGGGCGGCGCGCCCGGTGGCCATCTTGACGAGCAGTGCGCCAACGCAGGCATTGCCAAAGCGGCCGAGTTGTTGAAATGAAGACGCTGCTGTTGGCCATTGCGCTGGCGTTAACCGGTGCAACCGCCCAAGCTCAGGTCGCCCCCAGCGCGGCCGAGGCGACGGCCTACACCGGGTTGCACGCAGCGGCGCACAAGGGCGACGCAGCGAAGATCGCGCGCCTGGTGGCCGGCGGCGCGGTGGTGAACGCCACCGACGCACACGGCCGCACGCCACTGCACGTGGCGACCTTTGCGCGGCAACGCGATGCGATCGCTGCGCTGGTCAAAGCCGGCGCCAACATCAACCGCCTGGAGAACGACCGCTACGACGCGGTGACAATCGCATCGGTGGCGGACGACGAAGGCACGCTGCGCGTGTTGCTGCAACTCGGTGCCAGCGCGAAGCAGACGACCAGCCGCTACGACGGCACCGCACTCATCGCCGCAGCCCACCTCGGCCACGACGGCGTGGTGCGCCAGCTCATTGCCGCCGGTGCGCCGCTGGACCATGTGAACAACCTTCACTGGACGGCAGCCATCGAAGCCGTGGTGCTGGGGGACGGTGGCGCGCGGCACCAGGCCACGCTCAAAGCATTGATCGATGCTGGGGCGAACCTGCTGCTGACCGATCGGCATGGTCAGACGCCATTGGCCCTGGCGCGCTCGCGTGGTTACTCGGCGATGGTTTTGATGTTGGAGAAAGCCGTGGGCCGTTAGCTTCTTCGCTGGCTGAAGCGGGGCGGACGGCTCCGCGAATGTCCTCCGTCGGCCTGCGGCCGCCTCCCCTTTGACTTCGCTGCGCCGTCCGCCCCGATTCAGCCAGCAGCCAACATCGCAGCGCGCCGACGCAGGCGCGTCACCACCTCGTCGGATCGGAGCGGCATGGTTTTCTGCGCGGCGAAATCAAGGAGGAGAACCGGTACAGCCGGTTCGGGGGACATTCGCGGAGCAGAGCGCCGTGCCGCTCCGATCCCGCGAGGTCCATGAGCGATACAGATTTCAGCTGAGAAGAACCCGAGCAAACTTCCGCTTGCCCACCTGCACCACAAACGTCCCCGCAGGCAGCTTCAAACCCTTGTCGCTGATGACAACGCCATCCACACGCACACCACTCCCGTCGATCAACCGGTTCGCCTCACTGCCCGAAGGCGCCAACCCGGACGACTTCAACACCGCCGCAATGCCCAGGGGCGCACCCGACAAGAACACCTCGGGAATCTCGTCCGGCACACCACCCTTGCTGCGGTTGATGAAGTCCTGCTCGGCCGCATCGGCTGCGGCCCTGCTGTGGAACCGTGTGGTGATTTCCTTGGCCAGCGCCACCTTGGCGTCCTTCGGGTTCGCGCCCTGGGCAATGGCCTGCTTCAACGATTCGATGTGTTCCAGCGACTGAAACGACAAGAGCGTGTACCAGCGCCACATCAGCGTGTCCGAGATCGACAACACCTTGGCAAACATGGTGTTGGCTGGCTCGGTGACGCCGATGTAGTTGTTCTTGCTCTTGGACATCTTGTCCACACCGTCCAGGCCTTCGAGCAAGGGCATGGTCAGGATGCACTGTGGCTCCTGGCCGTACTCGGCCTGCAGGTGGCGGCCCATCAGCAGGTTGAATTTCTGGTCGGTGCCGCCCAGCTCCAGATCGCTCTTGAGCGCCACCGAGTCGTAGCCCTGCATCAGCGGGTAGAGGAACTCGTGCACGCTGATCGGCGTGCCGGCCTTGAAGCGGTCGTGAAAATCGTTGCGCTCCATCATGCGCGCCACCGTGTACTTGGCCGCCAGCTGGATCATGCCCATCGAGCCCAGCGGCAGGCTCCATTCGCTGTTGTAGCGAATCTCGGTGCGCGCCGGGTCCAGCACCAGGCTGGCCTGCTTGTAGTAGGTCTCGGCGTTCGCCTGGATCTGCTCGGTGGTCAGCGGCGGGCGCGTGTTGTTGCGGCCCGAGGGGTCGCCGATCAGGCTGGTGAAGTCGCCGATCAGAAAAATAACCTGATGCCCCAGGTCCTGCAACTGGCGCATCTTGTTGAGCACCACCGTGTGACCGACGTGAATGTCGGGTGCGGTCGGGTCCAGGCCCAGCTTGATGCGCAGCGCCGTGCCGGTGCGCTCAGACCGCCCCAGCTTGTTCGCCCAATCGACTTGGGGCAGCAATTCCTCGCAACCTCGCAGCGTGACAGCCATCGCCTCACGAACGCCGTCTGTCCACTCTGGCCCTTTTGGCTCGGTGTTTCCAGTACTTTCGGATGCTTTTTGGGCCTGACTCATGCGAGGAAATCCAGTTGCGGCATGCCCTGACCCGATAGAATGTCGGACTCTGACCGTGATTTTTGTAGGTTGACAGCCATTTTAGTGCGCAGCCTGTTGCCTCCAGGCAACGAAATCTCGCACTCCATCGCCGCCGCAGCCCTCGTGTTGCCGCAACCGCTCAAAATTTCCAGCGTGGCCTGTGCCCGCTGCAGACAGGACCCGGATTTTGACCCAAGCCTTGATCGCCTCGCTGTCCCGCATTGCTCACGCCTGCAGCCAAAGCCTGGCCCGCCATCCCCGCCGCATCATGGGCGGCCTGGGTGTCCTGTTGCTGGGCACTGGCGTGACTGCCTTTGGCATCGCACCGCTCGCGCCCGACGCCGCGCAACTCCCCGTCACCCAGGTGGTTCAAACCCTCGACATTGCACCTAGCATCGGCGACTTGCTCGCTGCACCGGTGCCGCTGACGCTCTTTCGCAGCGATACCGTGCGTCGAGAGGACACGGCTCAAACGCTGCTCCAGCGGCTGGGTGTGAGCGACCGGGAGGCAGAAGCCTTTTTCCGCAGCGATCCCACCGCCCGCCAGCTGCTTACAGGGCGCGCGGGCAAGCTGGTTCACGCAGAGGCCAGCGACCGCGGTGATCTCCAACGCCTCACCGCACGATGGCTCAGCAACGAAGAAGGCCAGTTCAACCGACTCGTGGTGGAACGCGCGGCCACCGGCCTGCAAGTTCGGATTGAGATCGACAGCTTGCAAGCGTCGACCAAGCTGTCCAGTGGCACCATTCGCAGTTCTCTCTTTGCTGCTACCGATTCGGTGAATTTGCCCGATTCGGTGGCTGTTCAGGTGGCCGAAATTTTTGCCTCTGACATCGATTTCCGCCGCGATCTGCGCCAAGGCGACCGCTTCAGCGTGGTCTACGAAAGCCTGGAAGCCGATGGGGAAACCTTGAGGGCTGGGCGTGTTCTCAGCGCCGAGTTCGTCAACGACGGCACATCCCACGAGGCGGTTTGGTTCGGCGAGGACGGCAACAAAGGTGCCTACTTCGGCTTTGACGGTCAGAGCTCTCGCACGGCGTTCCTGGCCTCACCCCTGGAGTTCTCGCGTGTGAGCAGCGGCTACGGCATGCGCTTTCACCCCGTGCTCGGACGCAACAAGGTCCACCTCGGTGTGGACTACGCCGCCCCCACCGGCACGCCGGTGCGCACCATCGCCGATGGCGTGGTGAGCTTTGCCGGCTGGCAGCGCGGGTATGGCAATGTGATTGAAATCAATCACCCCGACAAAAAGTCCACCCTGTATGCCCACCTGAGCCGGATCGACGTCAAAACAGGCGCCCGCGTGGCGCAAGGCGAGTTCATCGGTGCGGTGGGATCGACTGGGATGTCCACCGGGCCACACCTGCACTTCGAGTTCCTTGACAACGGCGTGCACCAAGACCCGCTGGCGATTGCGCGTCAGAGCGAGAACGTCCCAATCAACGCGGCATTGCGTGCTAAGTTCGATGCGGTGGCCCAGGTGCAGCGCCGCGAGCTCAATGCGGCAGCCTCGTTACAGCAAGCAAGCGCCGAATAATACGCGGCGGCGTGACAGAAAAAAAGGAGCCCAGCGGCTCCTTTTTCGTTTTGAACCTATAGGCTCAGGTGCTGAAACTCGAACCGCAGCCGCAGGTGCTTTCCGCGTTGGGGTTCTTGATCACGAACTGTGCACCTTCCAGATCTTCCTTGTAGTCGATCTCGGCGCCCACAAGATACTGGTAGCTCATCGCGTCGATCAGCAGGGACACGCCATTTTTGGACATTTCGGTATCGTCCTCATTGACCACCTCGTCGAAGGTGAAGCCGTACTGGAAGCCCGAGCAACCGCCACCCTGAACGAACACGCGCAACTTCAGATCGGGATTGCCCTCCTCGGCCACCAGCTCAGCCACCTTGGAAGCAGCGCTGTCGGTGAAGACCAGCGGAGCGGGCATCTCGGTCTGGGTGATTTCGGCCACTGCATTCATGATTAACCTCGTCTGAAAATGAAGGCATCGAGAAGACGCCAGATAAAAACCTGAGGATTTATACCCCACTGAAAACATGGTAGCCCAATTCGACTACTGGTGCTTTCAGAGGTTGTTTGCCGCCAATTTCAGTGTGGGTTTGTCTTCCTGCTCACCGACCATGGGCTTGAGCTGCCCCGCGATCGTTGCGCCCTGGTGCATCTCCAACGCTTTGTAAGACACATCGCCCTCAATGCGGGCTTTGGGTTGCAACTCCAGCAGCGCCAGCGCGTGCACCGGTCCTTTGACATGGCCGTTGATGATCACGTGATCTGCATGGATCTGCCCGCACACGCTGGCCTCTTCGCTAACCACCAGAATGCTGGGCGAATCGGTGCTGGCGCGAAGGTCGCCCACCACTTCGCCATCGACACGCAAGCCGTCTTGAAAGGTGACATGTCCGTCGATCCGGGTGCCCTGCGCGATGAGACTTTTGATGGGCGGTTGTTTCTTTTTGCCAAACATGACGGGACTTTCCAAACGGGGGCTGGGATCACAGCTTGACGGTGCGCACCGATTTCACGGCGCCACCCTGTAAAAGGCGAACGGTCACGGTTTTTACCACGGCACTCGGCGGCACCTCCACCACCCCTTCTTCGCGCAGATAGCCGCGAATCACCACGTCCCTCGTCCTGGGTGCACCTGCGGTCGACCAGGGTTTGCCGTCCTGTGTGCCGGTGAAGGTGATTTCAAGCGCCCCTTTGAACTCGGGTGCATTTTTCGTGGGCTGGATCATCAGCGCCTGCCAGCGTATCGCGCTCTCGGCAACCCGCTCTACCTGCAAGCCGCGAATGTCCAGCGCTGAGCTGCCAGTGCCAGGCATCAGCCGCTCAAAGAACCCCAGGTCATTACGCAAGGTTTGGTTTTCGGTTTCAAGCTGCCTCAGTTGCAGCCGAATCTGCTCCTGAGCCACCCGCTCGACGGTGAGCAAGCTGTCGGACGTGTTGGAGACCAGTTGCGACTTGCCGAGCGCCTCACGCAACACCACCACCTCAGTGCGCAGCTGCTCCAGTTCCTGCTTGGCGTTGCGGTCCAGGCCCGCAATGTCCTTGCCGAACTCAAACGCCCACAGAGCCAGCGCGCCAGAAAACCCGAGCACCACCGCGCCCAGCAACCATCGCAGCGGCCATGGCAAGGCACTGCTGCGCACCGACATGCGGGATGTGTTGTGAGTCAGGCGTCTGCGAAGCAGCCGAAAGCGCATTGAAATACCCATCAACTGAAAAAAATGCAAGCCAACGTAACTGGGAGCCACAAAGCAAAAAACCGCCCCAAGCTGACTTGAGGGCGGTTTCTCGAGCGGGCAGCCGGCGGTTAACGCTTGCTGAACTGCTTGCGGCGGCGTGCAGAACGCAGGCCAACCTTCTTGCGCTCGACCTCGCGGGCGTCGCGCGTCACAAAGCCGGCTTGGGACAGCTCGGGCTTCAGCGTGGCGTCGTAGTCGATCAGCGCGCGTGTGATGCCGTGGCGCACTGCGCCGGCCTGGCCGGACTCACCACCACCATGCACGTTGACCATCACGTCAAAGGTTTCGGCGTGGTTGGTCAGCAGCAACGGCTGCTTGGCGATCATGATGGAGGTCTCCCGGCCAAAGTAGGCCTGAATGTCCTTGCCATTGACCACGATCTGGCCGGAGCCTTTTTTCAGAAACACACGAGCGACGCTGGATTTGCGACGGCCGGTGCCATTGTTCCATTCACCAATCATTCAAGGCTCCTTAGATGTCCAGCACTTGCGGCTGTTGGGCGGTATGCGGATGCTCAGCGCCGCCGTACACCTTGAGCTTCTTGATCATGGCGTAGCCGAGCGGGCCTTTGGGCAACATGCCCTTCACAGCCTTCTCGATCGCGCGGCCAGGGTGCTTGGCTTGCATGTCGCGGAAGTTGGTGGCGTAAATGCCGCCCGGATAACCCGAGTGGCGGTAGTAAATTTTGTCCAGGGCTTTGTTGCCCGTGACGCGGATCTTGGCCGCATTGATGATGACGATGAAGTCACCGGTGTCGACGTGAGGCGTGTAAATGGCTTTGTGTTTGCCGCGCAGTCGGAGAGCCACTTCACTGGCAACTCGTCCGAGGACCTTGTCGGTCGCGTCAATCACAAACCACTCGTGCGTCACGTCAGCGGGTTTGGCGCTGAACGTTTTGGTCATGAGTTTTCTCTGGGTAGAGTGGGTTTGGCGAGCTCTTTTCCACGGTCGGTGTTTCTCTGCTGGAAACCTCTTAGGTGGGTTTGCAACAAATCGGGCTCCTCAGGGAGCCCGATTTGTTGCCTTCGCCGCGGAGCCATGCATTGCGCTGCGAAGCCTTCCATTGTACGAAGTTTTGGCCCACGGGCACAAGTATTCTGTGTGCCTGTACCCGTAGCGCTACCATCGGCCCAACATGTTCTCCTACCGACACGCCTTCCACGCGGGCAACCATGCCGATGTGCTCAAGCACACCACGCTGATCGCCACCCTGCGCCACCTGATGCAGAAAGAGACGCCGATCACCTTGGTGGACACCCACGCCGGGGCGGGCCTGTACCGGCTGGATGGCGACTACACCGAAACCGGCGGCGAGGCCAAAGACGGCATCGTCAAGCTGATGGCGGCGCTGCGCCCAGCGCAGGGCTTGGGCGTGGCGGCCTGCGCGGCGCTGGACGACTACCTCGACCTGATCGCAGAATTCAACCCGTCTGGCAGCCTGCGCGTCTACCCGGGCTCCCCGTTTGTGATGCACGCCCTGCTGCGCGAGGCTGCGCGGGACAAATTGAAGCTGTTCGAACTGCACCCGACCGACGGCAAGACGCTGGACGCCAATATCGCCCAGCTCGATGCGGGGCGCCAGATCGCGGTCAGTCGGCAGGACGGCTTCGAAGGGCTCAAGCCACTGCTGCCGCCGCCGCCCTCAGCCACAGGTTCCAAGCGTGCGTTGGTGCTGATCGATCCCAGCTACGAGATCAAGAGCGATTACGGGAGAGTGAGTGCCTGCATACAAGAGGCCTTGAGGCGCTTTCCCACCGGTACCTACCTGGTCTGGTACCCGATCATTCCGCGCACCGAAGCCCACGACCTGCCCAAGCGGCTCAAGACGCTGAGCACCCAGGCCAAGCGCCCCTGGCTTCACGCCACCCTGGCGATCGGCCAGGATCCCACGCACGGACCGGACGATCGCCCCGGGCTGACCGCCAGCGGCATGTTCGTGATCAATCCGCCCCACACGCTCAAACCCGCCTTGCAGCAGGCAATGGCCGTGCTGCTGGCGGTGTTGGGTCGCGGACGCGGCCAGGCCCAGAGCGTGGAGTCGGGCGGCTGAGAGGGCTCAGGGCCGCGCCAGCACCATGGTCCAGTAACGCCCGAAGGTGGAGCCGGACTGCTGGACACAGGCCACCGCCACGTCCTGGTAGGCGGCGTTCATGATGTTGCGGCAGTGGCCTTCGCTGGCAAGCCAGCTGTTCATCACGGTGGTCACATCGCGCTGCCCGGCGGCGATGTTCTCCCCCGTGGCACGCCAGACGTAACCGGCGTCGGTAACCCGCTGCGAGGCAGTGCGGCCGCTGAGCGCGGTGTGAGAGAAGTAGTTGTTGACCGCCATGTCGCGCGAATGGCCTTCTGCAGCGGCAACCAGCCGGGCGTTCCACGTCAGGGCCGCGGTGGGCGAGAACGCGGTCGCGCCGCAGCTGCGGCCGGCAGCCCGCGCCGAATTGATCTGTCGCAGCAGGTCAACCTGGAAATTGGCGAGGTTGCAGGTGCCGCTGGGACTGAGGCTGGCCGAGGTGAGTGGCCCGGACGCCACAGGCGTTGGCGTGGCGGTGGTTGCATTGACCGGCGCGCTGCTCAGGGTTCCGTCGGTGGCGGGGTTGGTCGCGGGACCGGCGTCGCTCCCGCCACCGCAGGCAGCAACCGCAACCGCAACCGCCACGGTAATCAACGAGAACCACAGCCGCAACAGCGACCGGGGAGACAGGAAGCGTGAGCGCAACAGCAGAGGGTTCATCCCCGCCAATTTAAGCGCTGGCCGAGCACTCGAGGTAAGCGATTGTGTTGACCCGCTGCGCTGCGTGAAAACCCTGACGAACGGTCAGACAATTAGCCGACCGATCGGTCGGCTAATTGTCTATACTGCGGTTCACGCCTCATTTCAGGCGCCGGAGACCGCCGATGTACACCCAATCGTTCAGCACGTCCGATGCCGACGCCAAGCATGGCAAGCCACCTGTGGTGGCGCCCATCAGCGCCGAGACCGCTGCCCTGCAAGCCCATTTCGATGCGGTGATCGACGCCGACGACAAGATCGAGCCGCGCGACTGGATGCCAGAGGCCTATCGCAAGACCCTGGTGCGCCAGATCAGCCAACACGCCCACAGCGAGATCGTGGGCATGCTGCCCGAAGGCAACTGGATTTCGCGCGCACCCAGCCTCAAGCGCAAGACCATCCTGATCGCCAAGGTGCAGGACGAAGGCGGTCACGGCCTCTACCTTTACAGCGCCGCCGAAACCCTGGGCACCAGCCGCGACCAGATGCAGGCCGATCTGCACAGCGGCAAGGCCAAATACAGTTCCATCTTCAACTACCCCACGCTGAACTGGGCCGACATGGGCGTGATCGGCTGGCTGGTCGATGGCGCGGCGATCATGAATCAGATCCCGCTGTGTCGCTGCTCGTACGGCCCGTATGCGCGCGCCATGATCCGCGTCTGCAAAGAGGAGAGCTTCCACCAGCGCCAGGGCTATGAGGCTTTGCTGGTGATGATGCAAGGCACGGCAGAGCAAAAGGCCATGGTGCAGGACGCGGTCAACCGCTACTGGTGGAAGTGCCTGGCCATGTTCGGCCCGCCCGACACTGAGAGCCCCAACAGCGAGCAGGCCATGCGCTGGGGCATCAAGCGCATCTCCAATGATCATCTGCGCCAGAAATTCATCGATGCCACCGTGCCGCAGGCGGAGGTGTTGGGCGTGGCCTTGCCTGACCCGGATTTGAAATGGAACGAGGCACGCGGCCACTTTGACCACGGCCAGATCGACTGGGACGAATTCTGGGCCACCGTCAACGGCCACGGCCCTTGCAACAAGGAGCGTCTGGCCACCCGGGTGAAGGCGCACGAGCAAGGCCAGTGGGTGCGTGACGCCGCGCTCGCTCACGCCCACAAGCAACAGCAACGCGCCCAGAAGGAGGCCGCATGAGCAACACCACCGCATTGAAAGAGTGGCCTCTGTGGGAAGTCTTCGTGCGCAGCAAACAAGGCCTGGAGCACAAGCATTGCGGCAGCCTGCACGCCAGCGACGCGCCCCATGCGCTGCAGATGGCGCGCGATGTGTACACGCGGCGCCAGGAGGGTGTGAGTATCTGGGTGGTGCCGTCCAACACCATCACCGCCAGCGAGCCCGACAGCAAAGACAGCTTCTTCGACCCGGCAGCCGACAAGATCTACCGACATCCGACCTTCTACGAGATCCCCGACAAAGTGGGGCACATGTGATGGCCGACTCACCGTCGAGCGCTGCGCAGGGCCGCCCCGAGCCAGCGAGCGCCCCCTCGGGGGGCAGCGCACCAGATGCGATCGAAAGCGTGGGGGCACCCGTACCTTACGTCTTGCATTTGGCCGATAACGCCGTCGTGCTCGGCCAGCGCAACGCCGAGTGGTGCGGCCACGGCCCCATCCTCGAAGAAGATCTGGCCCTGGCGAACAACAGCCTCGACCTGATCGGCCAAGCGCGTCTGCTCTACCAGCACGCCGCCATGCTGATCAACGCCGACCCCGCACTGGCGCAGCGCTTCGCCCACCTGCAAGGCGCGCGCGTCAACGACAAGATCACCGAAGACACCCTGGCTTACTTCCGCGACACGGCCGAATTCAGCAACCACACGCTGATGGAGCTGCCACACCATGGCGCGCTGGTGGGCTACGCGGTGGCCGAGCGCGACTACGCCACCACCATCGCGCGCAACTTCCTGGTGAGCGCGCTGATGGTGCTGGTGTGGGACCGACTGAAGTCGTCAGGCGATGCACAACTCGCCGGCATTGCCGCCAAATCGCTCAAGGAGGTGCGCTACCACCTGAGCCACGCGAGCGACTGGCTGGTGCGTTTTGGCGATGGCACCGATGAGTCAAAGCAGCGCGCGCAGGCAGCGCTGGACCACCTGTTGCCCTATTGCGAAGCCTTCTGGTCAGCGAACCCCGCCGAGGCTGCCGCCGTGGCCAACGGCACGGGTGTCTGTGTTGCCGATCTGCGCGACGACTGGAACGCCATCGTCAACGAGACATTGCTGGACGCGAGCTTGGTGCGCAGCGACACCGAGCCACACCAGGGCTATGTGGCGCAAGGCCATGTCGGCCTGCACTCCGAGCACCTGGGCTTCCTGCTCGCTGAGATGCAAAGTCTGGCGCGCGCGCACCCGCAAGCCACTTGGTGAACGCCGAGCGCAACACACCATGACCGCTGCAACCGAACGGTTCACCGCGCAGGCCGACATCGAGGACGCGATTCACGCTGCTATTCGCCACTTGGCCGACCCCGAAATCCCGATCATTTCGCTGAGTGAGCTGGGCATCTTGCGCGGTGTGCGCACCGGTGCCGACGGCGTGGCCGAGGTGGTGATCACGCCCACCTACAGCGGTTGCCCAGCCATGGGACAGATTGAGGACGACGTGAACGCCGCGCTCGCTCAAAACGGCTTGAGCGCCCGCGTGATCACCCAGCTCACGCCCGCCTGGACCACCGACTGGATGAGCGAGGTGGCGAAAGAGAAACTGCGCGCCTACGGCATCGCCCCACCGCAATGCGGCAGCTCGGGCGACACCAGCCACGGCACGGTGAAGTTCAGCCGCCACGCCGCACGTTGCGAATCGGTGCCTTGCCCACAGTGCAGCTCGTACAACACCACCGAGGTGTCACCCTTTGGTTCGACCGCTTGCAAGTCGCAATACCGCTGCCTGGATTGCCTGGAGCCGTTCGATTACTTCAAACCCTATTAGATGGCTCCCCCCGCGCCGAGCTGCGCTCGTCACCCCCTCCAGGGGGCAGCGTTGGCGGCCCGGCGAAGCCGGTTCCACGACGCTCTGGACAAGACACCGCTATCGCCGAGCCCGCCCAGTCACACGGAGTTCTCTCATGACCACCAGCACCCGCTTCCACAGCCTGCCCATCGCCCGCGTCAGTCCCGAAGCAGCCGGTGCGGTGGCTATCACGCTGGCGGTCCCCCAGGACCAGCGCGAGACTTTCGCGTTCAAGCCCGGCCAGTTCCTCACCGTGCGCGCCACCATCGACGGGCAGGACGTGCGGCGCAGCTACTCCATCAGCAGCCCGGCCAGCCTGCTGACCCGCCAAGGCGAGCTCACGCTGGGCATCCGGCCGGTGGAGAACGGCGTGTTTTCCAACTGGGCCGCGACCACGCTCAAGGCCGGCGACACGCTGGCCGTGATGCCGCCCGACGGCCGCTTCACCGTGCACAAGCCGCGCGCTCTGCATCGGGTAGGTTTTGCGGCGGGCTCAGGCATCACACCCATCCTGTCCATTCTGGCCAGCACGCTGGAAGAGTCGCCAGAGGCCAAGTTCACCCTGGTCTACGGCAACCGCCGCATGGCCAGCGTGATGTTCAACGAGGCGCTGCAAGATCTCAAAGACCGCTACCCGGGCCGACTCACGCTGATCCATGTGCTGTCGCGCCAGGCGCAGGAAGTGCCGCTGCTGCAAGGCCGCATCGACAGCGACAAGGTGCGCGAGATCATCGCCACCCTGCTGCCGGTGGGCAGCATGGACGAGGTCTTCATCTGCGGCCCTGAGGCCATGATCGAGGCGACCGAAAAGGCCTTGCTCGACGCCGGTGTGCGACCCGACCGGGTACACACCGAGCGCTTCACCTCGCCCACGCTGGAAGCCTTGCCAGCGGCGCAGCGCAAGACCGCTGTGCTCGGGCATCCGGCCCTGCGCACCGGCGGTGAGGTGGCGCTTACCGTGGTAATCGACGGCAAGCCGCACAGCCTGCGCATGAACAAGGATGAGCGGGTGCTTGACGTGGCGCTGAACGCCGGGCTTGATTTGCCTTGGTCGTGCCGCGGCGGCGTCTGCTGCACCTGCCGCGCCAAGGTCATGGAGGGCAGTGTGCACATGGACAAGAACTTCACGCTCGAGCCCTGGGAAACCGACAAGGGTTTTGTGCTGAGTTGCCAGGCGCGCCCGACCAGCGACACGCTGGTGGTGAGCTACGACGAACGCTGATCCGCCGAGGTGGGCGCCACCTGGTCGCGCAGCTCGCGCCGCAAAATTTTTCCGATGTTGGATTTGGGCAGCGGCTCGGTGCGGAACTCAACCACGCGCGGCATCTTGTACCCCGTGAGGTGGCGCTTGCAATGTGCCAGCACATCGGCCTCGGTCAGGGTCGGGTTGGCCGCCACGATCACCACCTTGACCGCCTCGCCCGAGCGCTCGTCTTTCACCCCAATCGCCGCCGCTTCCAGCACGTCTGGGTGCAGCGTCAGCACGTCCTCGATCTCGTTGGGGAACACCTTGAAGCCAGACACAACGATCATGTCTTTCTTGCGGTCGGTGATGCGGATGCTGCCGCGCTCGTCCATCAGCCCCATGTCGCCGGTACGCAGCCACCCTTCGGATGTGAACATCTTGGCACTCTCCTCGGGCTGCTTCCAGTAGCCCTTCATCACCTGCGGACCACGCAAGCAAATCTCACCCACCTGCCCCAAAGGAATCGGGCCGCCGTCGTCGTCCAGAATCGCCGCCTCGGTGCTGGGCAGTGGGACGCCGATCTGCCCGCTCCATTCTTGAACAGTGACCGGGTTGGCAATCGCCACCGGCGAGGTTTCGGTCAGGCCATAGCCCTCCACCAGCGGCACGCCAGCGCGCTCCTTCCACCGATGCGCCACCACCTGCTGCACCGCCATGCCGCCGGCCACCGCCAGCTTGAGCGGACGCAGGTCGATCGCGGCAAAACCGGGCGCGTCGAGCAGCGACCGAAACAGCGTGTTGACGCCGATGATGGCGGTGAAGCGCACATTGCCCAGCACCTTCAGAAACTCGGGCATGTCGCGCGGATTGGCGATCAGCACCGCCTGCGCGCCCTGGCTGAAGAAGGACAGCGCGCCGGTGAGCGCAAACACGTGGTACATCGGCAGCGGCAGGATCAGCGTCTCTTCGCCCTCGTGCAGGTTGGGCGACATCCAGACCCCCACCTGCAGCACGTTGGCCACCATGTTGCCGTGGCTGAGCCGGGCGCCCTTGGCCACGCCGGTGGTGCCGCCGGTGTATTGCAAAAACGCGAGGTCGTCGTGGCCGATCGTCACCGCATCGAGCTGCTGCTGGCGACCAGCCGCCAGCGCATCGCCCCAGGGAACCGACCCGCGCAGGCGCCACGCCGGCACCATTTTCTTCACATGCTTGACCACCGCGTTTGTCAGCAGCCGCTTCAACGGCGGCAACAGGTCCCCGACCTGGGTCGTGACCACCTTGCGCACTTGTGTGTTGCCGATCACCTTCTCCAGCGTGTGCGCAAAATTTTCCAGCACCACGATGGCGCGCACATCGGCGTCTTTCAGCTGGTGTTGCAGCTCGCGTGGGGTGTAGAGCGGGTTCACATTCACCACCACCATGCCAGCGCGCAACACGCCAAACAGCGCCACCGGGTACTGCAGCAGGTTGGGCATCATCAGCGCGACGCGGTCGCCGCGCTGCAACTTGGCCGACTGCTGCAGCCAGGCGGCAAACGCGTGGCTGGCTTCATCCAGCTCGCGGAACGTCATCGCCACGCCCATCGAGCGGTAGGCGGGCAGATCGGCGAAACGCCGACAGCTGTCGCTCAACACGCCGGCCAGCGAGGCGAAGCGCTGCATGTCGATCTCGGCCGGCACACCAGCCGGGTATTGGGCAAGCCAGGGTTTGCTCATGGAACCTCCTCGAATCTGCTTGGGGAGCGCTGAACGCACTCAACCTCATTTTTTCAGTCTCCCACCAACCGGGTGACGGGCCTTGCGCGGCGTCAAACAAACGGCGGTTACGCGGCCCCCGCCGACGCGGGCTTGCAGGATGCCTGCCAATGGAGAGGCGAACCATGTCGATGCTCACCGGCATCGCATCCGCGCGAAGGATCGCCTGGTGCCATGGGCACCCTGGTTTCTACGGCAACCGCCGCAACGCGGCGTCAAAGTCTGGCCGGCCATCGAGCGTGTTATGGCCTGCGCCGGCAATCACGACCATCTGCGCCACACCCGGCGCGAAGCGGCTGACCAGTGCATCGCTGCGCTCGCGGCGGATCACCTCGTCGCGCTCGGCCACGATGACCGTGGTGGGCACTCTGATCTGCGGCGCCAGCGTCGCCGAATCAAAGCGGTCCTGGATCAGCCAGCGCACCGGGAACAGCGCAAACTGCTGCGCCGCCACGGCTTCGATGCTGTCGTAGGGTGTGACCAACACCAGCCTCGCAACAGGCCGTTCAACCGCCAGCCGGATCGCCACGCCGCTGCCCAAGCTGCGACCGATCACGGTGATTTCGCTGTGTTCGCGAGCCACGCTGTCAAACAAGGCAATGGCATCGGCATGCAGGGCGGCTTCGGTGGGCTTCCCGGTGCTGCGGCCATAGCCCCGGTAGTGCATGGCATACACCGCGTGCTCGGGGAAGGTGGCAGCCAGTTCGGCCAGACCGCTTGAGACGTCTTCGGCGTTGCCGCCGAAGTAGATCACCGCGCGCGGCCCTGAATGCGCCCACACCGACACCTGCAATTCGGCGCCCGGCATCTGCAGTTGAAAGCTGGGTACGTTGGCGCGCGCCGGCTGAGGAAAGTAGAGCAGCGAGCGTTGAAAGGCGTAAAGGACCGCGCACAACGCGGCATACAGCAGCAACGCGACGCCGAGCCAAACCAGCAGGGTGCGCAGCACCTTGATCGCCCAGCTCAGCGAACGCGGGCGCGCCCGGTCACACCGCAGCCAGCGCCTGCTCCAGATCGTCCATCAGGTCGTCGATGTGCTCGATGCCGATGGAGAGACGGACCATGTCTTTGCTGACGCCGGCACGGGCCAGTTCGGTCTCGTTGAGCTGGCGGTGGGTGGTGGAAGCCGGGTGACAGGCCAGGGACTTGGCGTCGCCGATGTTCACCAGGCGGGTGAAGAGCTGCAACGCGTCCTGGAAGCGGGTGCCAGCGGCGATCGCGTCCCCTGACTTCAGGCCAAAGCTGATGATGCCCGAGGCCCGCCCGCCCATGTACTTTTGCACCAGCGCGTGGTCTTTGTGGTCGGGCAGACCAGCGTAGTTGACCCAGGCCACTTTCGGGTGGGACTTCAGGTGGGCGGCGATCTTCACCGCGTTCTCGCAGATGCGGTCCATGCGCAGCGCCAGGGTTTCGATGCCTTGCAGAATCTGAAACGCGTTCATGGGCGAGAGCGCCGCGCCCATGTTGCGCAGCGGCACCACGCGGGCGCGGCCGATGTAGGCCGCTGGCCCGAGGGCTTCGGTGTAGACCACGCCGTGGTAGCTCACATCGGGTTCGTTCAGGCGCTTGAAGCGCGCCTTGTGCTGGCCCCAAGGGAACTTGCCGCTGTCCACGATGGCGCCACCGATGGTGGTGCCGTGGCCGCCGAGGTACTTGGTGAGCGAGTGCACCACGATGTCGGCGCCGTGCTCGAACGGGCGGCACAGGTAGGGGCTGGGCACGGTGTTGTCCACCATCAGCGGGATGCCGGCGGCGCGTGCCACTTTGGCCAGAGCGCCGATATCGGTCACATTGCCCAGCGGATTGCCCACCGATTCGCAGTAGATGGCCTTGGTCTTGTCGTCGATCAGCTTGGCAAACGAAGCCGGATCGCTGGCATCGGCAAAGCGAACCTCGATGCCCTGCTGCGGGAAGGTGTGGGCGAACAGGTTGTAGGTGCCGCCGTAGAGCGTGGCGGCCGAGATGATGTTGTCGCCCGCCTCAGCGATGGTCTGGATGGCTGCCGTGATGGCGGCCATGCCCGAGGCCATGGCCAGCGCGCCGATACCGCCTTCCAGCGCCGCCACGCGCGCTTCCAACACGCCATTGGTGGGGTTCATGATGCGGCTGTAGATGTTGCCGGCCACCTTGAGGTCGAACAGATCGGCGCCGTGCTGCGTGTTGTCGAATGCGTAGGCCACCGTCTGGTAGATCGGGACCGCCACCGACTTGGTGGTGGGATCGGGCGTGTAGCCGCCGTGCACGGCGATGGTTTCGAGTTTCATGGTGGTGTCTCCTTGTGGTGGGAAGGTCGGCGGATTGTGCGCGATGGTGGCGATCAGGGGCGCAGCAACACCACGGTGCCCACACCGGCTTCCAGCAAACCGATGGCCTGCGCGGCGGCGCGGCTGAGATCGATGATGCGGCCGCCGGTGTGTGGGCCGCGGTCGTTGATGCGCACCGCTACCTCGCGCCCGTTGCGCGGGTTGCGCACCAGAACCCGGGTGCCAAACGGCAGGCTGGGGTGGGCGGCGGTGAACGCATTCATATCGAAACGCTCGCCACTGGCGGTGCGCCGGCCCTGAAATTTCTCGCCGTACCAAGACGCCAGGCCGCGGGCGATCTCGCTCTCGCCCTCGCGTTCAGGCTCTTTTGGGACGGGGATGGCCTCGCCCGGCGCACGGCCGCGACCGGATGCGCAGCCCACCAGCAGCAGGCTGGTCAGCGCAACCGCGACGTGGCGGCGGCTTGCCCTCACACCACCAGGCCCAAGCGTCGCACGATCTCCAGCGTGGCCGCGCTCTGGTTCATGCTGTAGAAATGCAGACCGGGCACGCCAGCGGTACGCAGCTGGTCGCACAGGTCAGTGACCACGTCCAGACCAAAGGCTTTGATGGACTCGGTGTCGTCGCCAAAGCCTTGCAGGCGCAGCCGGATCCAGCGCGGAATCTCGGCGCCGCAAGCGTCAGAAAAGCGCAGCAACTGGGTCGAGCTGCCGATCGGCATGATGCCCGGCACCACCGGCACATCGGCACCGAGCTGGTAGGCATCGTCCACGAAGCGAAAGTAGGCGTCGCTGTTGTAGAAATACTGGGTGATGGCCGAGTCGGCGCCGGCTTGCACCTTGGCCACATAGGCCTGCACATCGGCCTCGGGCGATTTCGCCTGCGGATGCACCTCGGGATAGGCCGCCACCTCGATGTGGAAATCGCGCCCGGTTTCCTCGCGGATGAAAGCCACCAGGTCGCTGGCGAAATGAAACTCGCCGCCCAGCCCGTAACCGCTGGGCAGGTCGCCGCGCAGCGCCACCAGGCGTTTCACGCCCATGGCTTTGAGCGTGGCGAGCTGCTCGCGCACGCTGGCCTTGCTCGCGCCCACGCAGGAAAAATGCGATGCCGCTTCCACCCCCTCGGCCAGGATCGCGCCCACGGTGTCGAAGGTGCCCTGCTGGGTGGAGCCGCCCGCACCGTAGGTGACCGAGCAGAACTCGGGTTTCAGCGCGTACAGCTGCTGGCGCACCGCGCGCAGCTTGACCGCGCCTTCAGGCGTTTTGGGTGGGAAAAATTCGATGCTCAGGGGCAAGGCCATGTCAGTTCCTGTGATCGTCCCGGCAGGCGGCGCTCAGGCGCTGCGCTTGGCCCAGACAAAAAACTCTCGGTTGCCATCACCGCCGGTGATGGCACTTTCAAAATACCCGTGCTGCGCCAAGCCGTGCTCGGTACAAGCCCGCGAGATGCGCGCTTCAACCAGCGCGTAGCTCGCCGCGTCGCGCACCAGGCCACCTTTGCCGATGTGTTCGGGTTGCAGTTCGAACTGCGGCTTGACCAGCATCAGGAGGTGGCCACCCGGCTTGAGCAAAGGCACGGTGGCTGGCCACACCAGCGTCTGCGAAATGAACGACAGATCGCCCACGATCAGGTCAAAAGGCGCGGCCGCTCGGTCGCCGCCTGCGTCCCGCAAAGTCCGCTCGGTCAAGTCCCGTGCGTTGCATTTTTCAATGCCAGCCACGCGCGCGTCGCCGATCAGTTTTGGATGCAACTGCCCCTGCCCCACGTCCACGCCCACCACCGCCGCCGCGCCACGTTGCAGCAGGCAATCGGTGAAGCCACCGCTGCTCTGGCCCAAGTCCAGCACGCGCCATCCGCGCACATCAATGCCAGTCTGGTCCAGCGCGGCATCGAGCTTCAACCCGCCGCGCGAAACGAAGCGAGTTTCAGCCGTGTCAAGCAACTGCAGTTCAGCGCCCTCACGCAGCTCCTCACCATTTTTCGCAACCGCCCTCCAAGCCTCATCGCCGACGCGCCAGCGCACGCCAGCGGCGATCAGCCGCTGCGCCTGCGAGCGTGAAGCGGCCAAGCCGCGATCAACAAGAAGCTGGTCAGCACGCATGCAAAAGACAGGTTCAATCAAAGCCCAGAGGCCGACTTGAGTCGAACGGTCCGAAGGCCGCTCGACACCAGGGCGCCGCGGAACCGGCTTTGCCGGGCCGCCAGCGCCGCCCCCTGAGGGGTGACGGCGCAGCCGGCGCGGGGGGGTAATCAATACCGATAAGCGTTGGCCTTGTAAGGGCCTTGCTTGGGTACACCGATGTACGCCGCCTGCTCGTCTGTCAGTTCGGTCAGCATGGCGCCGACCTTGCCGAGGTGCAGACGCGCCACTTTTTCGTCCAGGTGCTTGGGCAGGGTGTAGACCTTGCCCAGGTCGTAGCTGTCGGCGTGGCAGAACAGCTCGATCTGCGCGATGGTCTGATTCGCGAAGCTGGAGCTCATCACGAAGCTGGGGTGACCGGTGGCGCAGCCCAGGTTCACCAGGCGTCCTTTGGCCAGCAGGATGATCTTCTTGCCGTCGGGAAATTTGATGTGGTCAACCTGTGGCTTGATCTCGTCCCACTCGCACTTCTCCAGCGAAACGACATCGATCTCGTTGTCGAAGTGACCGATATTGCAGACGATGGCCTGGTCTTTCATCGCGGCCATGTGCTCGTAGCGGATCACGTTCTTGTTGCCGGTGGCGGACACAAAGATATCGGCCTTGTCGGCAGCGTATTCCATGGTCACGACCTTGAAGCCTTCCATGGCGGCCTGCAGCGCGTTGATCGGGTCGATCTCGGTCACCCAGACTTGGGCGGACAGCGCGCGCAGGGCCTGGGCCGAGCCCTTGCCCACGTCGCCGTAGCCGGCCACCACCGCGACCTTGCCGGCGATCATCACGTCGGTGGCGCGCTTGATGGAGTCCACCAGCGATTCGCGGCAACCATACAGGTTGTCGAACTTGCTCTTGGTTACCGAGTCGTTGACGTTGATGGCGCGGAACATCAGCGTACCCTTGACCGACATCTCGTTCAAGCGCAACACGCCGGTGGTGGTCTCTTCCGTCACACCGATGATTTCCGCGCTCTTGCGGCTGTACCAGGTGGCGTCAACTTTCAGCTTGGCCTTGATGGCGTTGAACAGGCAGATTTCTTCTTCGCTCCCCGGGTGGTCCAGCACCGACAGGTCCTTCTCGGCTCGCTTGCCCAGGTGCATCAGCATGGTGGCGTCGCCGCCATCGTCCAGGATCATGTTCGGGCCTTCGCCCTCGGCATTGGCGGCGCCGAATTCAAAAATGCGGTGCGTGTAGTCCCAGTAGTCAGTGAGGGTTTCGCCCTTGATGGCGAACACCGGCGTGCCCTTGGCGGCGATGGCTGCAGCGGCGTGGTCCTGGGTAGAAAAGATGTTGCAAGAGGCCCAGCGCACCTGTGCGCCCAAGGCCTGCAGGGTTTCGATCAGCACCGCGGTCTGGATCGTCATGTGCAGTGAGCCGGTGACCCGTGCGCCCTTCAAAGGCTGCTTCTTCGCGAATTCTTCGCGGATGGCCATCAGGCCGGGCATCTCGGTTTCGGCGATGCCGATTTCTTTGCGGCCCCAATCGGCCAGGCCGATGTCGGCAATGATGCAATCGGCGTGAATGGCGGTGGGAATACGTGCGTTCATAAGTTGCGCTCCATGGGTGGTGGTTGAACCCCTGACAGTGCATTGAGCGGGCAAAAAAAAGCCCATCGCACCAGATCAGTGGATGAGCGTCGTTGCAAGATGACTCCGAGCCTCACGCCCCTCGCCGACCTCGGTCGGGGGTGCGCTGCAACGCTCCTCGGAATCCACAATTCTATCGCAGCTCTTCAGATTCGGCGTGCGAAACTGCCAGCCTTCCATGAATCAGTTCACGCTTTCCCAATGGCCCGCAGCCGCCCGCGCCCCTGTGCACGGGGTGCTGACCGACATCGACGACACCCTCACCACCGAGGGCGCGATCACGCTTGAGGCGCTGGCTGCGCTGCACCGGCTGCGTGCCGCCGGTCTGCCGGTGTTCGCCATCACCGGGCGCCCGGCCGGCTGGAGCGAGGCGTTTGCGCTGGCTTGGCCGGTCAACGCCATCGTGGCGGAAAACGGCGCGGTGGCGCTGTCGCGCAGTGCGTCCGGCCAGCTTCAAAAGGCCTACCTGCAAAGCGAGCCGGTGCGGCGCGCCAACTTCGCGCGTCTGCAAACGGCGGCACAACACATTCTGCAAACCCTGCCGCAAGCCCGCCTCGCCACCGACAGCCCCGGGCGCGAGACCGACATCGCCATCGACCACAGCGAGTTCGCCCACCTGGGTGAGCCCGACATTGCGCAGGTGGTGGCCCTGATGCGCGCAGGCGGGCTCAACGCCACGGTGAGCTCAATCCACATCAACGGCTGGATCGGCGGCCACGACAAATTAGAAGGCGCGCGCTGGATCGTGCGCGAGCACTTGGGCCGCAACCTTGACGACGAGCTGGAGCGCTGGGTCTACGTGGGCGACTCCACCAACGACGCACGCATGTTCGGCCACTTCCCGCACAGCGTGGGCGTGGCCAACGTGGCGCGCTTTCTGCCTTCGCTCTCTCACCCGCCGCGCTACATCACACCCAGCGAACGCGGCGCTGGCTTCGCTGAGGTGGTCGACGCCCTGCTCGCCGCCCGGACCACTCCCGCATGAGCGAACACCCCCTGCCACCGCAGAACACCGGCGCCACGGTGAGCGGGGCGCCGCCGGCGCAGGCCCGGTTGGGGCTGTGGGCCATTTTCGGCTCCACCTTTTTCGAGCTGGTCGGCTACTTCATGCTCACGCCGTTTCTCGTGTTACGGCTCAATGCCGATGGCGTGTCCACTGCGGTGATCGGCCTCTTTGCAGCCACCGCCTGGCTGGGCATTTTCTGCATGACGCCGTTTGCCTCGGCGATCACGCAGCGGCTTGGGCGCCGCCCCACGCTGTGGCTGGCGGCGGTGGTGCCGGTGCTGACCACGGCGGGGTTTCTGTTCACCAACGCGCTGCCAGCCTGGTTCGCCTTCAACCTCATCGGCGGCATGGCCTCGGGCCTGCGCTGGGTGCTGGCCGAGGCGGTGGTGGCGGAATTTGCGCCGCCTGGTCAGCGCGGGCGCGCCATCGGCATTTTCGAGACCATGGTCGGCACAACCTTTGTGATCGGCCCGGCGCTTCTGGTGGTGATTGGTACGCAGACCGACACCGCGTTGTGGGTGGCGCTCGCTCTGCTGGTGGTCGGCCTGGTCTGGAGCCTGCTCATTCCCCGCCTGCCACCCGCAGCGGATGCGCACAGCGCGCAGGTGGGGCTGCGGGGCGTGTGGCGCGCCTTTCTGGCCCACCCGTTGATCATGGCGATCGGCTTCATCGGCGGCTTTTTCGAGAGCGGCATCACGGCTATCTTGCCGCTGTACGGCCTGTCGCTGGGCCTGGGCGCGGCCGCCGCTGCCCTGCTGGTGTCCAGCAGCGGGCTGGGCAGCGCGCTCACCATGCTGCCCGCTGGCCTGCTGGCCGACCGGCTGGCTCACCACCCGCAGCAGCGCTTTGGGGATGGGTTCACGGCGCGGCGTCTGATCATGCAGGCTTGCGCTGCGATCACCTTGCTGGCCACCTTGGTGATTCCGTTCGTGGCCGGTGTGCCCTGGCTCGCCGTGCCGGTGGCCTTCCTCTGGGGTGGGGCGGGCGGCTGTCTCTACACCATGGTAATGATCGATATCGGCTCGCGCGAAGAAGGCATCACCCTGGTGAACAGCACCGCCGTGCTGGTGCTCTCCTACACGCTGGGCGGCGTGCTCGCGCCGGCGCTGGGGGCGGCGGCGCTGCAGTGGTCGCCTGCGGTGGGCTTTCCCGGTCTGTTGCTGCTGGTGGCCAGCGTCGGATGCTGGCTGCTTTGGCGGCGCCCAACTGCTTGATCAAGGCGCTGCGGCAGAGGCGGCCGGTACAGGTGCGTTCGGCGTTTCGGTGCGGGGATGGCGGGGCCGGTCCAGCAGGTAGTCGGCCGCACCGCCACCGATCCACATACCGCCCAAGGTGAGCCAGGCCGTCACGGCGAAGATCGCGCCGCCGGTCATGCCGGCGCCCACCGCGCAACCACCGGCCAGCATGGAGCCAAAGCCCATGAAGACCGCGCCAATGATGTAGCGCGGCATGGTGTAGGAGCCGCCGAAACTCTCCATCTTCCAGTCGCCGCCCACCAGCGCACCCACCAGCGAGCCGAGAAACACGCCCGGCATCAGGCCCAGGCCGAATGTCCAGGGTTCGCCCGGTTCGGCGAGCACCCGCATCAGCCACTCGGCCGATGGGCCGCTGAAGGTCAGGCCCTGGATCTGCACCGGCTCAAACGAGTTGGACATCACCGCGTAGGTGAGCCACCAGGCCAGCGCCACCATCAGCCCGGTGCCGATGCCCCCAGCCCACTTCCAGAATGCCCAGCCGCTGCGGTACGCGAAAAACAGCGCGGTGATCAGCCAGACAGCCGCAAACACCAGCCCGTCCCAGGGCCCAGCGCCGATCTGCGCCAGCACGCTGCGCGAGGGGCCGCCATCCACCAACCACCAGTTGGAAATCGCCAGACGCCAAGGCGCCAGCACGCCCGACAACGAGGCCTGCGCCACCACCGCAAACACCAGCCCGGATAGCAGCGCGCGCAAGTTGCCGGTTGCCGAGAGCACCAGCAAGCGGCTGGCGCAACCGCGCGTCATGACCATGCCCACGCCGAAAATGATGCCGCCCAGCAGCGCACCTGAGAAGCTTCCCCGCGCCGAGAGCTGGCGGGCGGTGCTCACGTCGAGCGCGCCAGTCACGATGAGCAGCTGCACCCCAACCACCGCCGAGCCAAAAGCCAGCAGCCACACCGTGAGCTTGTCGCCAAACTTGCCGTGCCAGAACTCGATCACGGCGGCGCGCAGGCAAAAGCGCGAGCGCTGCGCAAAAAAGCCGAAGCCCAGCCCGGCCAGCAGACCACAGGCCGCCAGCACCGCGGGTTCCCCAAAACGCTCGATCCATCCAGCCCAGTTCATGATCGATAGCTCCAAACATTGAAATATGCGCAATTGCGAATGCTATGTCCGCATTCTTCTGCTGTGTTTGACGCTGCGCAAATGTGGGTCAACCAGCGCAGCGGTTTAAGCTGGCCTCCTTCGGGGCTGATTGCAGCTCAGCCCACAACCCCTGCACACAAGGTGACCCCATGCCCTTCCCCTGGATGATCGCGCTCAAAGTCATCCCCTGGGGCGACGTGATTGAACACGCGCCCAAGGTGCTCAGCGCCGCGCGCAAGCTGCTTGACAAAAAACCCGACGCCAACAACGCCGGTGGCCCAGCGCCGGCGCGCGAGGTACTCGACGCGCAAACCGCCATCCCGCCCAGCCTGGGCGAACTCAAGAACCGCCTGATTGCCGCCCAACACCAGATCGACCGCCAGGCCGCAACGCAAGAGCAACTGGCGCAGACACTGGCTGAGCTGGCCGAGCAAAACGCTCGGCTCGTGGGCGCGGTGGAGGTGCTGCGCACGCGAACCCGGATGCTGCTCTGGGGAGCCGCCGCGTTGGCTGTGTGCGTCGTCGTGCTGATAATGCGTTGACTTTTTTCGCACGCTCTTGGCAGCGACCATCATGGACATCCGACTCGACGACCTGAGCGGCCCAGCCATCGCCGCGTTTTTGCAGGCCCATCTCGACGACATCGCTCCGACCGCACCCGCCGAGAGCCGGCATGCGCTCGACTTATCGGGTCTGCGCCAGGCCAGCATTCGCTTCTACAGCGGATGTATTGATGGGAAGGTGGCGGCGTGCGGCGCGCTCAAATCGCTGGGTACCGAGCACCTTGAACTCAAATCGATGCGCACGGAGCCGCACCTGCGCGGCCAAGGCCTGGCCAGCCAGCTGCTCGCGCATTTGCTGAGCGAAGCCCGCGCCAGCGGACATCGGCGCAGCAGCCTGGAAACCGGCTCTATGGCCTTCTTCCAGGCCGCCCACGCCCTTTACCGTCGACACGGGTTTGTAGAATGCGGCCCGTTTGCAGATTACCGCCTGGACCCGAACAGCCTCTTCATGACCCGCGAGCTCTGATCCCAAGACGCTTGGGTCAGACGCTCGCTGCAACCACCGTCTGCGGTCAGGCCATGGCGGGCGAATGCCCAAGCACCGCCTTGGTTTCCAGGAACTCGCCAAAGGCCACATCGCCCCACTCGCGCCCGTTGCCCGACTGCTTGAAGCCGCCGAACGGCGCCATCATGTCGGTCGGAGCGCTGTTGAGGTTGACTTGGCCCGCGCGCAGGCGGTTGGCCACGCTGTGCAGGGTGGCGGTGTCGGTGCCTTGCACATAAGCCGCCAAGCCATAGGGCGTGTCGTTGGCAATCGCCACCGCTTCGTCCAGCGTGTCGTAGCCGATGATGACCAACACGGGGCCGAAAATTTCTTCGCGTGCCACCGTCATCTGGTTGTTCACACCGGCCAACACGGTGGGCTTGACGAAATAGCCCTTGTCCATGCCGTCGGGTCGGCCCAGGCCGCCAGCCACCAGCGTGGCGCCCTCGTCCAGGCCGGTCTGGATCAGACCTTGAATCTTGTTCCACTGCGCTTTGGACACCACCGGTCCGATCACGGCGCCACTGTCGGGCGCGCCCACGGTCGTTTTCTCCGCCGCCGCTTTGGCCGCTGCCAGCGCCTCAGCCATGCTGGCCTTGGGCACCAGCATGCGGGTGGGCGCGTTGCACGACTGGCCTGAGTTGCTCATGACCGCGCGCACGCCACCGGTCACCGCCTTGGCGATGTCGGCGTCGGGCAGGATGATGTTGGGCGATTTGCCGCCGAGTTCCTGGTGCACGCGCTTGACAGTGGGCGCAGCTGCTTGAGCCACCAAAACGCCGGCGCGGGTGGAGCCGGTGAACGACACCAGCTCGATGTCGGGGTGGCT
>JBBSDB010000006.1:0-33572 GCA_038249735.1 Burkholderiales bacterium | reverse complement strand
CACCAGCCCGGCAGCGCGGGCGGCCTGCACCGCGTGGCGCGTGTCTTCCAGGCCGTAACGCCCTTCGTACACATCGAGGTCGTTGGGCTTGCCGTCGGTCAGGATCAGCAGCAGGCGCTGGCGCTCGGCCCGCTCGCCCAGGCGCTGCGTGGCCAGGCGGATCGCTGCGCCCATGCGGGTGTAGTAGCCCGGCTTGATCGCGCCCACCCGGTCGCGCGCCGCCGCGTTCCAGGGTTCGGCAAATCCCTTGATCTGGTGAATGCGCACCTTGTGCCGGCGCACCGAGGAGAAGCCCAACACCTCGAACGGGTCGCCGCTGGCGGCGAGCGCCTCGCCAAAGACATAGAGCGCGTCCCGGATCACATCGATGACCCGCGCTGTTTGCGTGGCGTAGGCATCGGTGGAGAGAGAAAGGTCGGCCAGCAGCAACGTCGCCAGGCTGCGCTCGCTGCGCACGCGGCGGGTGAACACGGCGGCCGACTCACTGTGGGGTGCGCTGGCTGCGTCCACCCGATGGCGCACCCAGGCGTCCAGGTCGATCTCGTCGCCCTCGGGCTGGCCGCGCAGGTGGCCGATGCCACCGCGCAGCACCTCCAGACGGCGTCGCACGCGCTTGGCGGTGGCGCGCAGGGCCGGTGGCGGCGTGTAGGCCTCGGCCGGTGTGGCGAGCAGGGTTTGCACCGCGCAGTGGTCGGACAGCAGCGCGTTTTTTCGGAAATCCCATTCGGGGAATTTCTGACCCGGGCCAAGCGGGTGATCATCGGCGGCAGCGCTGGGCAGATCGAGATCGAACTTCACGCGCGAGGCGGCGCTCTGGCCGTCGGGCGCGATCGCCAGCCTGTCCATGTCGTTGGCCACGTTGCCCGCGTTGTCGTCGGGATCGTCGTCGGTGGCGCGGTTGACCTTGATGAACTCGCCCCAAGACAAGATGGACTCGGCGCGGAAGAACATCATGAGCGGCGCCTTGTCGCGGTCGTCGGTCACCGCCTCGGCGCGCCGGCGCCGCTGGTCGCTGGCGCCGGGTTGGCGCGGCGCGCCATCGGGTTGGCTCGGGTCGGGCCGGCTGACCGCCGCACCCGGACCAGCGCCGGAATCGAGCCAGAGCCAGACCGGAGCCACCTCCTGCTGCCGCACACCGCAAGGCGTGTGAACCGCCTCGCCGGCCAGCGCGCGCTGCACCGCGCGTTCGGCCCCGGCAGCACGACCCTTGAGGCGAGCGGGCGCAGGGCGCAGCGCCAGCTGGGCGGCCACGAGCGCGCAGTGCCGGTGCGTCAGACCCGGAAAGCGCTGCAGGGCGGCCGCGGTGGCGCGGGCGTTGTCGGCAATCCAGTCGCCGCTGGGATCGATCACCGAGGCCAGCGCGGCCAGCCACAGGTAGAGCGCGCGATTGAGCGCGGCGTCGTCGAACACCGCCACCGTGGGCGGCAACGACAAGGCCTCTGGCTCCAGCCGGCCAGTGGCCGCGTGGGTGGCGCTGCCGGCGATGCGCTGTATCCAGTCGCGCGGCCCGCCAGTGCGCGTGTCGGTGGCCGATGCCAGCCGCACCGCGTGCGCGCCGCCACCCGCGCGAAACAGCATGCCGATGGCGCGCTGCACCTCGGGCAAATGCACGGCCGCATCGGCGTGCTGCCGATTCGCCGCACGCTGAATGAAGCGGTCCCACTGCGCGCCGACCCACTCTTCCATCAGGTGCTCGCTTCCTGCCGGTCGCGCTCGACGGCGAGCTCGGCTTTGCGCTGCCTCAGCGTTTCACGCACCGCGTCGGCGCCCACTTGCCATTGCAACAGTGGCTCGCGGCCCTTCGCCGTCTGCGTTTCCTCGCACGA
This sequence comes from Burkholderiales bacterium, assembly GCA_038249735.1. GTDB lineage: Bacteria > Pseudomonadota > Gammaproteobacteria > Burkholderiales > Burkholderiaceae_C > Hydrogenophaga. The sequence goes on along the minus strand of JBBSDB010000006.1, from coordinate 31,746 downwards.
ATCCAAACACTGGCCGCACTGCACACAGGAAAACATCATGCGTTTGATGTTGCGCGGGTTCAGGCGCATCGGGCAGCCATCGTCGCAAGCCGATCCGTCCGGGTACACGGCCGTGCTGCAACTGCGACAGTCGCGCGCATGGTCGCGGTCGAAGGCGACCACCATGCCTTTGGGGTTCGCCATCCAGGCCAGGCTTTGGAACAGGCCGACCGCACAGCCGAAGCGGCAGAACAGGTGGCGGGCAAAAGCGAATTCAAGGGTGAAAACCGCGGTGGCTGCCACCAAAAAACGCGTTTGGTTGGGCGTGAGCGTGCCGTTCACCAAATTGCCCCAAAGGGTCGCCGGCGGCAGGAGGTAGCTGAGCAAGGTGATGGCCCAGACGAATCCGAAGCCCAGGCACAGCGCACCGAATACCGGCCACCAGCGCGCAGAAGGTTTCACATGGGCACGCGCGGTGCGGTGCTTGTCCCAAACGCTCAGCTTGCCGCTGGCACGGTGCATGGCGGTGTTGAGCGTCTCCACCAGCGTGAAGTGCGGGCACAGCCAGCCGCAATACAAACGCCCGTAGCGGTAGGCCACGGCCAGAAACGCGACCACCAACACGATCACCGGAAAAAACCCGCGCACAAAGATGCCCAAAGCGGCCTGGTTGGCCGTGATTTCACCGGCCTTGAACGCGTCGATGCCCAGGCTCCAACGCTGCCCCAGAAACCAGAGCTGGGCTTCGTTCAGATCGAAGCGCAGCAGGTTGAGCGCGGGCGCCAGCAGAAACAGCGCGAAGAACCCGAGTTGGAAGAAAAGGCGGCGGCGCTGCATGTGACAAACGAGGAGATGAAGCAGCGGCGCTGTTGGAAAACTAGCCGATCACCGCGTGGACCACCTCGTCCAGCGCGGCAGCCGTTTCGGCGTCGTCAGTCAGCGCGTCCACGATCGCTGCGCGGCAGGCCGTTTGCAGTGGCAGACCACTGGCCACCAGGCGCGCCGCCATCACCAGCAGGCGGGTGCTCACGGTTTCTTCGAGATCGTGGTCGGTCAGTCGGCGCAGTGCGGTGGCGAGTCGCACCAGGCGCTTCGCCAGAGCGGCGTCCACACCGGCCTCGGTTTGCACAATGCCCTGCTCCACGGCGGCATCGGGATAGCCGAAAGTGAGCGCGATGAAGCGCTGGCGGGTGCTGGGCTTCAAGCTCTTCAGCAGGTTCTGGTAGCCGGGGTTGTAGCTGATGACGAGCATGAAACTGGGCGGCGCCACCAGCTGCTCGCCGGTGCGTTCGATCGGCAACACGCGGCGATCGTCGGCCAGCGGGTGCAGCACCACGGTGGTGTCCTTGCGCGCTTCGACCACCTCGTCGAGGTAGCAGATGGCGCCTTGCCGCACCGCCCGCGCCAGCGGTCCATCGGCCCACACGGTGCCTTGCGCGCCGATCAAATGGCGGCCCACCAGGTCGGCCGCGCTCAAGTCGTCATGGCAGCTCACGGTGATCAGCTCGCGGCCCAGGCGCGCGGCCATGTGCTCGACAAAACGCGTTTTCCCGCAGCCCGTCGGTCCTTTGATGAGCACCGGCAGGCGCTGCTTGAAAGCGTGCTCAAACAGCGCCACCTCACCCGCCTGCTCGGCGTAGAACGGCGGTGCTTCGGTCGGCTCGGCCAACCGAGTCAGTCGCGCCTGTTCGCTCAAGTCCATGGTCACACCTTGCCGATGCGCTGGGCGGGCTGGACACGCAGGAAGCCGCCGCCACGAACCGGCGCTGCGTCGTCTTTGATCACATGCTCGCCGCCGATGAAGAAACTCGCAAAGTAGGTGAATTGCCCGATCAGGAAGATCACGCCGCCCACGATGCGCACCCAGTAGAAGAAGGCAAGCTGGTCCTGCGTGGCCATGAAGCTCATGGCGCCTTCGGTGGGCATGCGCTGCAGCCACACCTGAAGGATGCCAGCGCCGGTCAGCGCCAGCACCATCACCGCCATACCAATCGTCATGATCCAGAAGCTCCACATCTCGAAGGCCTGGGCCTTGCGGCTGTTGGCAATGCGTCCGCGCAGCGTGGGCATGGCGTAGCTGATGAGCGCGATCACCACCAGCACATAGGCGCCGTAGAACGCCAGGTGGCCGTGGGCGGCAGTGAGCTGCGAGCCGTGGGTGTAATAGTTGACCGGACTCAGCGTGTGCAGGAAACCCCACAGCCCGGCCCCCAGGAAGCCCATCACGGCGGTGCCCACCGCCCACAGCAAGGCGGCCTGATTGGGGTGATCGCGGCGGCGGCGCTGCACCATGTTGAAAGCGAATACCGTCATCATGAAGAAAGGTATTGGCTCCAGGGCGCTGAAGATGCTGCCGATCCAGTGCCAGTAGCCAGGCAGACCGATGAAGAAGAAGTGGTGGCCGGTGCCCAGAATGCCGGTCATGAGCGCGAAAGCGATGATCACGTAAAGCCACTTGTCGATCACCTCGCGGTCGACACCGGTGGTCTTGATCAGCACATAGGCCAGCAGCGCACCCAGGATCAGCTCCCACACGCCTTCCACCCAAAGGTGGACCACGAACCACCAGTACATCTTGTCGCGCACCAGGTTCTCAGGGTTGACGAAGCTGAACAGGAAGAACAGCGCCAAGCCCCAAAGACCCATCAGCAGCACCACCGAAATGGCGGTCTTGCGGCCCTTGAGCACCGTCATGCTGATGTTGAACAAAAAGCCCAGCATCACGAGCACGATACCCACCTTGGTCGGCAGCGGTTGCTCCAGGAACTCGCGCCCCATGGTCTGCAACAGATCGTTGCCGGTGAGCTCGGCCAGCTTGGCGTAGGGCAGGGTCAGGTAGCCCACGATGGTGAGCACACCCGCCGCCAGGAAGACCCAGAACAGCAGCTTGGCCAGCAAAGGTGAATGCAACTCGGTTTCCGACTCCTCCGGCACCATGTAGTAGGCCGCACCCATGAAGCCGAACAGCAACCAGATGATGAGCAGGTTGGTGTGCACCATGCGGGCGATGTTGAACGGGATGTAGGGGAAGAACAGGTCCCCGATCACGTATTGCAGGCCGAGCGTGATACCAAAGATCACCTGGCCGGCAAACAGCAGCATCGCCACGATGAAGTAAGGCTTGGCGACCGACTGGCTCTGGTACTTGAGTGTGGGAATGTTGGACGTGGTGGTCATGGTGTTTCTCCGTGCAGCCTGTGATCAGCCTTCGATGTTTGGCGGCCAGTTTTCGGTGTTGATCTCGCCGGTCCACTTCAGGAACTCCACCAGATCGTCAAGCTGCTGATCGCTCAGGTTGAACTGAGGCATCTGGCGGCGGTGCGGCACGCCGGTGGGCATGGCCTTCATCCAGCCTTTGATGAAGTCACCGCCGCGGCGCTTGTAGACGTTGCCCAGCTCGGGCGCGAAATAGGCGCCCTCGCCCAGCAGGGTGTGGCAACCGATGCAGTTGCGCGTTTCCCAGACCTTCTTGCCCGCCACCACCGCCGGCGTGATCGCCTGCGCGTTGGAGCGCTCGGGAATGCGCTGCTCGGTATCGAACACGATCACCGCAAACAGCAACGCGAAAAACACGCTACCCCCGTAGAACATGTTGCGGGCCATCTGTTTGGTAAACCCGCTTTGACTCTGGCTCATGAAGCCCTCCATCCGTTATTGATGGCGGTATCCTCCTGTTTTGGTCGGACATCGTCCTTGAACTGGTTCAAGGAACGGCTTCGACGGGTCACCCATGGGTGCCTGACTGCCCGTCGCCTTCGACACGGCATGGCGGCGCTGTGGAAAAGCCGCGTCCACGGCTGAAGCCAGAAAGGGGCGAAGACCTGTTTGAGCACAAGGGCTCAGGCGGACGCTCCAGGGCAGCACCTCAGCGTGGCAGCCAGAGCGTGACCACCGCAATCAAGCCCATCACCACCACCAGCCACCCCAGCACCAAGCGCCGCCACAGCGCCGGGGCGTGCCAGAGTTCCATGTAGTCCAGCGCGATCAGCAGGATCTTGAACGCCGCGAGCGCCAGCACAGTGAGCACCACGCTGTGCTGAACATCGAGGTGGCCGCCCTCTCCCAGCCACCAGGTGGCGCCGGTGGCGAACGCGAGCAACAGCGCGATGAGGTCGATGCGTTGCAGTTTCATCGCGCGGTCCTGCTCAGCGAATCACGTAGACCAGCGGAAACAGCACCATCCACAGCAGGTCCACCATGTGCCAGAACACGGCGCCCGATTCGGGCCCATTGAGATGGGCCGGGCCGTAGCTGCCCTGGCGCGCTTTCCAGCCGAGCACGGAGAACACCAGCGCGCCCACCAGCACATGCAGGAAGTGAAAGCCGGTGAGCAGGGTGTAGAGGATGGTGAAGCTGTTGGTGGCCCAGTCGAAACCGGCGGCAATCTTGCCGGCGAACTCGGAACTTTTGACGACCAGGAAACCGACCGCGCCGCCCAATGCACCGAAAAGCCAGCGGGCGCCCGATGCGCTGCGGTCTTGTCGAAAGGCGTGCACCGCGCGAGCCGCGCACCAGCTCGTACCCACCAACAGCAAGGTGTTGAGCGCACCGGTGGAAAGGCTCAAAGCGCCCTGCCCTTGCGCGAATGCGGCTGGCTCACGCCAGCGCGCGAAAGCGAACGAGACGAACAGCAAGCCAAAGGTGAGCAACTCGGCCAGCACCAGCAGCCAGACCATGCCATCGCCGGCGAGACGGGGCGCTTGCGCTACGCGCTGCATCGCATGAACCCTTCGACAAGTGCAGGGCGAACAGGTGAGGTGAGCGGGCGATGAGCGAACGCATCTCCGTACCGCGTGCCCCACTCAGGGCAGCCGTGGGACCGGCTTCGCCGGGCCACAGGGTGCGCTTCCCCTCCCGCAGGAAAGGGAGAGTGACGCGAAGCGGCGCGTGGGGGTGCTTCGACCCATCGGCGCAGGGGGCTCAATGTGACGTGCCTTCGGAGCGGCTGATCTTGTTCCACACGTTGTACTTCCCCACCGGCTTGCTCATGGGCAGGCGCTTGACTTCCTTGAAGGTGGTGGCGTCATACACGATGATCGCGCCGTCCATTTCCCACACGCTGGCCAGGGCGTACTTGCCGTCTTGGGTGAACTCAATGTGGGCCAGGGTCTTGCCGGGTTCGCGCACGCTGGCCACGGGTTTGAGGGTGGCTTTGTCGATGATGGTGAGCGTGTCTTTGGCGCTCGGACTCATCATGGAATCGGTCCAGGCGTAGGGCGTGTTTTCGTGGCTGCGCATGAAGAAGCCGGGGCCAGGCGTGGGGATGGTGGCCACGTTTTTCCAAGTCTTCATGTCGATCACGTCGATGGCGCCATCTTTCAGATTCGGTGAGGCGAGCACGGTGGTGCCGTTCCAGGCAAAGGTGATGCCCGAGCCCAGGTGCGGCATACCGGCGATGGGGAGGTCGGCAATTTTGCGGCGGGCGTCGAGGTTGACCACCTGGGCGGTGGCGGCGCCGTCGGCGGTTTTGGGTCGGGTGGCGCCGAGCACGTTGCGGTAGCTCTGGTCGAAGAAAAAATCGTCCAGCGGTTCGTCCAGCGGGGTGCGGCGCACGCCGAGGAAGCCGGGCTTGGCAATGCCCTCGCCCATCTTGTAGTCGTGCACATAGCCTTCAAAGATCGGCTCAGCCGCCGGGTTGTAGGAAATTTCCCAGATTTCTGGAATGTCTTTGAGCGCGATCACAAAACTCTGGCGTGGCGTGGCGTCGTACACCGCCGACACGCGCGAGGTCTGTTTGCCGTCGAGCGTGCCGGCGGCGTAGGTTTTGTTCAGGTTCAGATCGGCATCGAACAGCACCACGCTGTGCGGCAGGTAGTTGGCGGCCATCACCCATTGGCCGTCGCCGCTCACGGCCACGTTGCGCATGTTCAGCCCCGCGCGCACCTCGGCCACCACGCGCAGACGCCAGAGGTCGTATTTGGTGATCCAGCCGTCGCGCGAGCCAAAGAACACATAGCGGCCATCGGGGGTGAACTTTGGCCCGCCATGCAGCGCGAAGCGGCTGGCGAAGCGGTTGATGACTTCGAAGGTGTCGCCGTCGAGCAGGCTCACATGGTGGTCGCCACCTTCGACCACCAGAAACAGGTTCATCGGGTCGGCGCTCCAGAGCGGCTGGTTGAGCTCGTTGGCAGGCGCGGGGTTGAAGCTGCGCGAAGCGCGAATGTCGGCCTCGCCCCAGTTGGGGGCGGGGACCACCGGCGTTCGCATGTAGGCGCCCAACGCAGCGATGTCTTCTTTATTCAGCGTCTCGGCAAAGCCCGGCATCTGGGTCGCCACGCGGCCTTCTGCAATCACCTTCAAGGCCTCGGCGGGGCGCAGTCGCGACAGGCTCTCGGGCAGCAGTGCCGGGCCCATCGCGCCGGTGCGCTGGGCGCCGTGGCACGCGGCACAGTGTTCGGTGTAGTGCGCGGCGGCGCGCACCGCTGAGGTGGCGGATGGGGTTGTCGGGGCGGTGGGTGTTTGTGCGCTGGCCAGGTCGATGCCCATCCAAAACAGGCCGGCCACGAGCGCGGCGCGGAGCGCGTTGCCCAGCAGGCGCACCATCCGGGAATTCCAACGCTCAGTCATGACCCACCGCCTCGTGAATGGGCACCACCTTGCGGACCCTGGGCATGGGCGCGAAGGGCCTGTTGTCCAGCCGGTCGGCGTCGCTGCCGGCCACCGCGCCGATCTCTTCGTCGGTGAGGTAGCAGCCGGGGTCTTCGGCCCAGGGGTTGCCGGTGAGTTGCTGGGCGCGCACGCGGGTGTTGCCGTCGCAAATATCAAAGTGGATACAGCTGGCGCAGCGGCCTTCAACGCGGCGCGGCTTGGCCTTCAAACCGGCCATGAGCGGCTCGCTGGTGTCGCTCCAGATGTCAGAAAACGGGCGCTCGCGCACATCGCCCAGCTTGTGGTGCCACCACATGGTGTCGGGGTGCACATGGCCGAGGTTGTCAATGTTGGCCACGTTGACGCCACTGCTGTTGCCGCCCCAAGCCACCAGCCGCTCGCGCAGAAAGGGCGCCCATTGCGGAAAGCGCGCCTGCACCCACTGCAGCAGGTACGGGCCATCGGCGTCGTTGTTACCGGTCACGTATTCCTCGTCGAGACCATCGCGGGCGGCCTGCCAGGCGCGTTCGAACAGCAGGTCGAGCGCATCGCGCGTGGCCTGGAACTGCGCGTCTTTGCCGCGGTGGATGTTGCCGCGCCCGGCGTAGTTGAGGTGCGAGAAATAAAACTTGTCGACCTGCTCTTCGCGCATGAGATCGAGCAGGGGCGCGAAATCGTGCGCGTTGAGCGCGGTCATGGTGTAGCGCAGCCCCACCTTCACGCCGCGCTCGCGAAGCAGTCGCACGGCGGCCAGGCTGCGGTCGAAAGCGCCTTGAAGTCGGCGGAATTTGTCGTGGGTTTCGCGCAGGCCATCGAGGCTGATGCCGACATAGTTGAAGCCCATGGCAGCGATGCGATCGGCCATGGGCAGATCGATCAGTGTGCCGTTGGTGGACAGGCCGGTGTAAAAGCCCATGACGCGCGAGCGCTCTGCTATCTCGAAGATGTCGGGTCGCATCAGCGGCTCACCGCCGGAGAGGATGAGCACCGGCACCCGATAGGCCTTGAGGTCGTCCATGACGGTGAAGACCTCGGCGGTGGAAAGCTCGCCGGCGTAGTCGTGATCGGCGGAGAGGGCGTAGCAGTGTTTGCAGGTGAGGTTGCAGCGGCGGATCAGGTTCCAGATCACGACCGGACCCGGAGCTTGACCCCCCCCCGCGCCGACGCTTTGCGTCGTCACCCCCACAGGGGGGCGGCGCTGGTCGCCCGGCAGAGCCGGTTCGACGGCGCCCTGGGTGGGGGAGCCCTTCTCTTCGGTGGCGTGTTTGCTGGGCTGCTGGCGCACGCGCTGCGCTGGTGCGGGATAAACGCCGGTCTTCTCGGCTTGCGCGAGCTCGCGCAGGTATTGGCTGATGCGAAACATGGCGTTTAGCTTTCGGTGATTCGAAGGCCGGTCTTTTTGAGAATGGCGGTCGAGTAAAGAATGTCGTGGGCGGCGCAGGCCTCCCCCAACAGCTTGTGAATGTCTTGCGCCTGGTGCTCGACCTCGTCGCGGGAACGTCCGTGCAGCATGGCAAACAGGTTGTAGGGCCAGACTGGCAAGCGGCGCGGGCGGCGGTAGCAGTGGCTCACGCCCGGCAGCGCACCGACGCGTTCGCCCAGTGCGTCCACCACCGCGTCGTCCACATCCCACACGCTCATGCCGTTGGCGGTGAAGCCCAGCCGGTAGTGGTTGGGCACGGCGCCGATGCGCCGGATCAGCCCGCTCTCCAGCATGGCCTGCAGCCGCTCGCGCACCTGCTCGCCGCTGAGCCCCAGCGAAGCGCCCACCGCCTCGTAAGGCCGGGGCACCAGCGGCAGCCCGGCCTGGGTGGCGCGGATCAGGCGCCGGTCGATGCCGGTGAGTGCGTCAGGCGGCATGAACGGGCTCCGGTGTGAGCGGCAGGCGCAGCTCGACAAAAAACTCGCGCTCCTTCGGAAAGTCGAACACCGTTAAGCTCGTGAGCGCTTCGATGCGCGTGAGCACTGCGGGCAAACCATCGGCCGACTCCAGTGCCAGCACAAACCACATGTTGAGCGGCGTGGCGCCGGGTTGATCGGGCTGGGCGGATTCGCGCCGGTAGTTGTGGGCCACCTCGGGCATGGCGTCGAGTTGGGCCGCCACCGCCGCAAAGCGCATTTCGGGCACGGCCATCGCGGCGAGCACGAAGCGACCACCGGCGCGCTCAATCTGGAACAACGGCCCAAAGCGGGTGAGGTCGCCATGGGCCAGCAGATGCTGCAAGCGCTCGATCACCGCTTCTTCGCTGCAACCCAGCGCGCGGCCCACTTCGGCAAACGGCCTGTCGCTGATCGGGAAACCGCCGTGCAGATAGGCCACGAGCCGCAGGTCGTCAGGGCTGAGCATGGGCTGGCTCCATCACGTCAACGCGGGCTCGGCTGGGCGAAAGCGCCGCGCGCCGGTTTGCTTGAAACGGCGGGTGGAGAACAGCACGGCGCGCGGGAAACCGTCCAGACCGGCGGCGCTCACCACGCGGTCGATCACCGCCTGCACCGCCTGGCGCTCGGTGCCATGCACCATGCAATAGAGGTTGTACGGCCACTGCGGTGCGCGCTCGCGGCGGTAAGCCAGGGTGACACCAGTCTGGCGCGCCAGCGCTTCGCCACAGGTGTCGACCAGCGCGTCGGGCACGTCGAACACCGTCATGGCGTTGGCCGCGAAGCCGAGTTCGTGGTGCCGCACCACCACGCCGAAGCGCTTGAGCGTGCCGGTCTTCAACCAAGCGCGAAGGCGTTCCAGCAGCGCCTCGGGCGAGCTTTGCAGCATGTGAGCCCAGGCGTCGAACGGGCGTGTGTTGATCGGCAAGCCCTGTTCCACGCAGGCGGCGAGCAGCGCATCAGCCCCAGTGAGGGCAGCCACGGTCTGCGCTTTGTGCTCGCGCATCGGCACTGGCGCGGTGGCGTGGCGCAGATCGAAGCCAAGATCGATGCGGTAAGCGCGCTCCATGCGCAGGCGCAACGCGGGCAGGCCGGTGGTCTGTTCCAGCGCTTGCATGGCGGCTTGCACCGCAGCCGCATCGCGCCCGGTCATCACAAACCAGAGGTTGAACGCGTGCTCGCGCTCGTAGTTGTGGTTCACGCCGGGATGGGCTGAGACCTCCGCCGCCACTACTTCCATCCGATCGGCTGGCACCGCCATGGCCGCGAGCAAGGCCGCGCCACCAGCGCTGGGCGCGAACACACCGCCAATGCGGCTGATGGCACCTTGGTCTTGCAGGCGTTGGAAAGCGAGAAGCACGTCAGCCTCGTACAAACCCATAGCGCGCGCGATGGGGTCGAACGGCCGCTCAACCAACGGGAAATCGTGTTGCCAGCCATTGAGCAGGCGCAGATCGCTTTCGCTTGCTGCGCCATGGGTGAGCGGATCGCGTGCGTTCACACTCAAAACCCGGTGCGCGCGGCGCGCGCGGTGAAGAAGATACCGCTGGGCGACGGCACGTCCAGCACGGCTCGGGTGGCCAGGGTTTGCGTGTCGATGATGCTCACGCGGTTGTCGTCGCGGCTGCTGATCCAGACCGCTTCGCCGCGCGGCGTGAACTCCATGTGGAGCACCGCCTTGCCTGGCTCCAGGGTGCTCACGATGGCCTGGGTCTGGGTGTCGATCACCTGCACGCGGTGGTAGTCGGGCACCGCAAAGTTCACCCACACCTGGCGTCCGTCGGGCCGCGCCATCACGAACACCGGCTGGCCGGCGACCGGGATGCGACCGACCTCGGCCCAGCTGTCGGTGTCGACCACCAGCACCTCGTGGCGGCCGATGGCCGGGAGATAGGCGCGCCGCCCAGCCACCGCCCAGCCGCGCAAATGCGGCATCTTGTAAACCGGCAGCGGCTCCTGGCCCCGGCCGTAGCCGTTCAGGATGCGCTGCACCTTGGGCTCTTTGGCCCAGAGGTCGACCATGGCCAAGCCGTCTTCACCGAACAGGCCGGCGATGTAGTGACGGCCATCGGGCGTGACCAGCGCGTCGTAAGGCTGTTTGCCGATGTTCGACAGCTTGACCGTGGTGACCTGCTTCAGATCGGAACAGTCGGTGACCCAGATCGCGTTGCCGTCGAACAGGCTGTAGGCGAAGCGCCGGCCCGGCAGGTCGACCAGGCCGACCACGCGCGAGCGCTTGCCCGGGGCACCCACCGGGTCGTACTCGGCCGGGATGTCTGCCACCAGTTCCAGCGTGCGCGCGTCGAACACCTTCACGCCACCGGGCTGGTAGTTCTGCGCGGCCACCAGCGTGCCGTCGGCGCTGATGGCGCCACCGATCGAGTTGCCGGCCTGCATCACGCGGCGGCTGATGCGCTGCTCCAGCAGGTTCACCTGGGTCAGTCCGCCGTCGCGCCCGAACACATAGGCGTACAGGCCATCGCGCGAGAACACCACCGAGGCGTGGGACAGGTCGCCCAGACCCGGCACGCTGCCGATCAGCGCTTGGGCCGAGGTGTCCACCAGGTACAGCGTGCCGTTGGCGCGGCCGATGACCACGCCCAGGTCTCCGGTGCCACGCAACACGGGCGCGGCACAACCGGTGAGCGCACCGAGGGCGGCGAGCGAAGGAATGGCGAGGGCGGCAGAGGCCAGCAGTTGGCGGCGTTTCATTTGGCGGGGGACTCTTCGGGGAAGCCCTGCTGGAGTCGCTCGGCGATCCAGCGGGCTTCGGTTTCATTGAGCATGGCGCGCCAGGGCGGCATGGGGGTGCCGGGGCGGCCGTGATAAATCGTGGCGGTCAGGTTTTCCAGCGGCATCTCTGCCAGCGCCTCACGCGTGAGTGGCGGCCCCAGTCCGCCGGTGAGTTTCATGCCGTGGCAGGAGCCACAGTCCTGGCGCACCATGTGCACCAGCGCTTGAACACGCGCTGCCGACGGTGTCTCGGGCGGCGCTGCGTGGGCAGCGGTGCCCAGCCAGACGCCGCAGAGAAACATCAGCGCGCGCACCGCCAGGGCCTCAGGAGCTGAGGATGGTGGCGATCGCATCCTTCAGATCGGGATCGCTGATCTTGGCCGCCGGGTTGGGTGACATCGGGATCGGCCCAAAAACGCCCGAGCCACCCTTGCGCACCTTGTCAAACAGCGCAGCACTCGCGTCCTGCCCTTTGTACTTGGCGGCGATGTCTTTGAAAGACGGACCGACCAGCTTTTTATCCTTGGCGTGGCAAGCCATGCAGCCGCCCTTGGTCAGCGCCTCTGCGCCATCGGCCAGGGCTGAGCCCGCCGAGAAGGTCAGGACAAGCGCACCGATCACGGTCAGCATTGATTTTGATTTCATGTCGCTCTCCAAAACGTTTTCAGGCATGAGGTGCCCCATCCCAGGGCACCGCGGATCCGGCTTTGCCGGTCCGCACGATGAGCCCCATAACAGTCATGCTGTGGAACCGGCTCCTCCGGGCCACAAGCATGGCCCCCTTGAGGGGGTGACGCGCCACAGGCGCGGCGCGGGGGTGGGTCAGTACACGTCTTGCTGCGTGTTGTTCACGTTGAATTTGCCCGTGGGCGTGATCAGACGCGGGTCTTTGATGACCTTCTTCAGCTTGAGCGTCTTGTCATCCACGATCACCATGGCACTGATCTTGTCCTTGGCACTCCAGACCGAGAACCAGACTTCGTCGCCCGCCTTGTTGAATTCCGGCTGCACGACGCGTTTGGCACCGTCGTCCTTGATCTCGGCCCAGTCGGCGATCGGCAACACGGTGTAGCCCTTGGCCAGGTTGTTGATGTCGTACACCGCCACCGATTGCGAAATCTTCGGATCGGGGTTCAGAGGTGTGTCCGAATACAGGTGCTTGGACTTCGGATGGCTCTTGATGAACAGCGCACCACCGCCCTGACCGGTGAGCGTCTCCACCACCTTCCAGGCATTTTTCGGGTGCTTGAGGGGGTCGGTGCCGATCACGGAAATGGTCTCGTCACCCAGGTGCCCCGTGGCCCAGACGGGGCCGTGCTTCGGATGGATGAAGTTGGCGCCGCGACCGGGGTGGGGAATCTTGCCCACATCGATCAACGCGGCCAGCTGGTTGGTCTTCAGGTCAAAAACAGAAATCTTGTTGCTGTTGTTGGCCGCCACCATGAAGTAGCGCTTGGTCGAGTCCAGGCCGCCGTCGTGCAGGAAAGGTGCAGAACCGATTTCGGTGATCTTGAGGGCATCCAGATCGGAGTAATCCACCATCAAGGTCTTGCCGGTTTCCTTGACGTTCACGACAAACTCGGGCTTGAAGTGGCTCCCCACGATGGAGGCCACACGCGGTTCGGGGTGGTATTCCTGCGTACCCACCACATTGCCTCGGGTGGAAACGATCTTGAGCGGCTCCAGCGTGTCGCCATTCATGATCACGAATTGCGGCGGCCAGTAAGAGCCGGCAATCGCGTACTTGTCTTCATAGCCCTTGAACTTGCTGGTTTCCACCGAACGCGCTTCCAGACCGGTGCGAATTTCAGCCACCGTGTCGGGCTTTTCCATCCACAGGTCGATCATGTTGACCTTGGCATCGCGCCCGATCACAAACAAATAGCGGCCTGAGGCCGACATGCGCGAGATGTGCACCGCATAGCCTGTCTTGATCACGCTGATGATTTCTTTGGAGTCACCGTCAATCAGCGCAATCTCGCCCGCATCGCGCAACGTGGTCGAGAAGATGTTGCTGATGTTGTAGTTGTTCATCTTTTTCTTCGGCCGCTTCTCGGGCGGCACGACGACCTTCCAGGTGGCCTTCATGTCGGCCAGGCTGAACTCTGGGGGCACCGGTGGTTCGTGCTGGATGTAGCGCGCCATCAGGTCCACTTCCTTCTCGCTCATCTCGCCCGAGGTCTGCCAGTTGGGCATGCCCGCTGGTGAGCCATAGGCGATGAACACCTTGAGGTAATCGGTGCCCTTGGCCACGGTTAGGTCGGGCGTGAGGGGCTTGCCGGTGGCGCCCTTGCGCAGCACGCCGTGACAGCCAGCGCAGCGCTCGAAATAGATCTTGCGGCCGATGTCGAACTCGGCTTGCGTCATGGGCGGCGCCTTGGGGTTCACGCTCTGGACCATCGGCGAGTCGCCGATCGGCGAGGTGCCAGCCTGGTAGTTCGCTTCGGGCTGGCTGATCTTGGGCGCAGCGGTTTGCGCCATGCTCACACCAGCGGCCAGCAAAGAGGCCATGGCCAGCACAGTGAGCGAGATGGTTCTGATGGATTTCATGGGGGTTCTCTCTCCGTCTCGGATCAGCGATTGGGGTGGCCCATCCGGCCTTGCCGGAAGCTGGGTCCGTTCGCCAGGCAGCTGTCCATCACCGGTCAGCGAACAGCAGCATGGTCCGGCGATCAACCCGCCCTGTCCTTGAACTGGTTCAAGGACAGGGTGCGTTTGCATCAGAACAATGCGATGCACCCACCACCCACACGAGAAGCGACATGAGCAAGATGGAACCCGGCCACCTGCTGGCCGCCGCCGACATGCTGCCAACCCATGGCAGCCCCGCATTGGTCACATTGGTGGGCGCTGGCCCGGGTGATGCGGACCTGCTCACCATCAAAGCGCTCAAGGCATTGCAAAGTGCCCGCCTGGTGCTCTACGACCACCTGGTGAGCCCCGCGGTGCTGGCGCTTTTGTCGGCCGATGCCGACCAGGTGTACGTGGGCAAGGAATCGTCCTGCCACACGCTGCCGCAGGAATCCATCATCGACCTCATGATCCGGCTGGCGAAGTCGGGGCGCCCGGTGCTGAGGCTCAAGGGCGGCGACGGCTACATCTTTGGCCGGGGCGGCGAAGAGGCGCAGGCGCTGGCCGCCGCTGGCGTGCCGTTTGCCGTGGTGCCCGGCCTGACCGCGGCGCAGGGCGCGGCCGCCTCGGTGGGCATTCCGCTCACCCACCGCGACCACGCCTGCTCGCTGGTGCTGGCCACCGGCCACATGCGGGAGAACCGCGAGCTGTCCATGGACTGGGAAATGCTGGCGCGGCCCAAGCAGACCGTGGTGCTTTACATGGGCGTGAGCAACCTGCCCGAAATCTGTCGCCAGCTCGTTGCCCACGGGTTGCCGGCCGACACGCCTGCCGCCCTGGTCGAGCGCGCCACACAACCCGAAGAGCGCTGCGTCACCGGCACCTTGGCCACCCTGCCGGCGCTGGCCAGAACACACGGCGTGAAGGCGCCAGCGCTCATCATGGTGGGTGCTGTGGTGGCGCTGCGCGAGGAGCTGGGGCAGCCCGCAGCCGCACGGCGGGCCGAGCGGCTCCATGCCTCAGCCCAATAGCAGAAAGAGCGCGCCGCTGGCGTGCGAACGGTGGGTGGTTTGATACGCTGGCGGCCAGCCCACAACACGCTTTCGCCATGCCCAAAACTCCTCCCCTGACCCTCATCTCGTCCATGGCCACCCAGGCCCTGCTGACCGATTTGATCGCCGATTTTCAAGAAGCCCATCCCGAACAACCCCCGGTGAGCCTGGAATCGGTGGGCGGTGTCGATGCCGCGCGGCGGGTGCGGGCCGGCGAGGCGTTTGACATCGTGGCGCTGGCGTCCGACGCCATCGATGCACTGATCGCCAGCGGCCACCTGGCGGGCAGCAGCCGGGTGGACCTGGCGCGCTCGGGCGTGGCGGTGGCGGGGCCCGCCGGTGTGCCCCATCCTGATGTCAGCACAGAGACCGCGCTCAAAGCGGCGGTGCTGGCCGCACCCTCCTTGGGCTCCTCCACCGGCCCGAGCGGCGTGCAAATGGCCCAGTTGTTTGAGCGCTGGGGTATCGCCGAGCAGATCCGCCCTCGAATCGTGACCGCACCGCCCGGTGTGTCGGTTGGCTCGCTGGTGGCGCGTGGCGAGGTGGCGTTGGGGTTTCAACAAATGAGCGAGCTGATGGGCCTGCCAGGTATCGATCTGCTGGGCCCACTGCCCGAGGCAGTGCAGATCGTCACCACCTTCTCCGCCGCATGCACCACCGCCTGCGACCGGCCTGAGGCCGCGCGAGCGCTGCTCACCTTCCTGGGCTCGCCGGATGGCGCCGAGACCAAACGCCGCTGCGGCATGAGCCCAATCTGACGCCGCCGCCAGCGCACCCCCAGCGCTCAAGGCACAGATGTTGCTGCGTTCAAGCGCAAGGAGGTCGCCGACCGCCAACTTGGGAATGCATGAACGCTGGTCTTCGTTTCCTTATTGCTGCCAAAAACTGTGACATCGCCGACCTTCGGCAGTTGGCACTGACCAGCTCGCTGGTGGATGCCATTGGTGAGCTGGTGCACGCGTTGCAGCGCGAGCGCGGCCTGTCCAATCTGTACCTTGGCTCCCAGGCGAAGCGTTTCGAGGAAGCGCTGGACCAGCAGGTGGCTGGCACTGCAGCTGTGCAGGCGGCACTGCTCGAACGCTTCCACATCCTGGACACCGCCGCGTCGGGCCGAGGAGCGGGTGCGCGCCTGTTCAGTCGCATTGCCTATGTGCTGCAAGGGCTCGATGCCTTGTCGGCGCTGCGGCGCGAGGTGCAGCAGCAGACCTGGACACCGGCACGCGCCACCAGGGCCTACATCCGGCTCATCAACGGCTTGCTGGCCGTGGTCTTCGAAGCCGCCGACAGCGCCTCCGACCCGCTGATATCGCGCCGCCTCGTGGCGCTGTTCAACTTCATGCAGGCCAAGGAGTTCGCCGGCCAGGAGCGCGCCACCGGATCGGCCCTGTTCGCGGCCGGGAAGGCCGAACCGGCGGCCCAGCAGCGCCTGCTGCACCTGATCGAATCGCAGGAGCGCTGTTTGCAGGTGTTCGCCGACTTCACACGAGAAGGCGCCGAGCCGCCGTGGGTCGTCCCGCCGTCGATCGCGCCCCCGGCTTGCCAGGAGCGCCTGCGGCGCGTTCTGTGCACCACGCCAGCTGGCGGGGCGCTGGACAGCACCCTCAGCCAGGCGTGGTTTGATGCCTGTACCCATGGCATCGACGCGATGAAAATCACCGAGGCGCAACTGTGCGGGGGACTCAAAACCTTGTGCGAGGCGCGCATCGCTGCGGCCACCTCCGATCTGATGCTTCATCGGCAATTGCTGGAACGCCAGTCGCTGGGCGCGGCACCCGATCCGGCCGAGGCAGCATCGTTCTTCTGGGAAGAAAGCGACGCACGCGCCGCCGAGCCTGCGCCCGCTCAGGCCTACGGGCCCCAGCTCGGACGCTCCATCCTGGACCTGGTGCAAGACCAGGCCCGGCGGCTCCAGGCGGTGAGCGACGAGCTGGAGACGGTGCGCGCCAGCCTGAACGAGCGGCGATTGATTGAGCGCGCCAAGGGACTGCTGATGGCGCACCGCAACCTGCGCGAAGACGAAGCCCACAAGACCCTGCGCCAGATGGCGATGAACCAGAACCGCCGCATCGTCGATGTGGCCGAGGCTTTGCTGTCCATGGCCGATGTGTTGCCTGAGCGCGCCCGCTGAGCACCCGAGGCGGACTGGACCGTGCACGCCTTTAGGATGCTGCACTGCACAAATACCGTGCCGTTGGCCTGGAAACGCACCAAGTTGATGCTCTGCGTCGAGCCATCTCACACAGCCTTCGGGCTCGATATCACCAAGTTCCTTTGTGTGGACAGACCTTTTTCCCTATGACATCCAAGACATGGGCCACGACCCAGGGTAGAAACCTGCTGGTTGGCACGCTACCTGCTAGTTCAAAACCGAGCGGGTGAGTGCCAACGGCGGCACGATCCCCAACGTCTTCCCAGACAAGGACAACGGCGTCCATTTCCCTCCGCTTTTTGCGGCTCAGGAAATGGGCGCCGTTTTTTTTGGTTTCGTCTTCCTTCACCTTCAGGAGTTGCCCATGACCAGCAAACCACTTGCCACTGTGCCCGCTGAGACGCTGGCCGAAGCGCCGTTGAGCGAAACCAGCGCGCCAACGCGCCGAAGATTCATCCAGCAGGGCAGTGCCCTCGGCGCAGGTGCTGTGTTCGCGACCCTGGGCCACTCGGGCGTGTGGGCCGCGGGCTCAGACAAGCCAGAAAAAGAAGAAGTCAAGATCGGCTTCATCCCCCTGACCGACTGCGCCAGCGTGGTCATGGCTTCGGTGCTGGGCTTTGACAAAAAATACGGCGTGAAGATCGTGCCCAGCAAGGAAGCGAGCTGGGCCGGGGTGCGCGACAAACTTGTCAATGGCGAGCTGGACATGTCGCATGTGCTCTACGGCCTGATCTATGGGGTGCACCTGGGCACAGCGGGCCCGAAGAAAGACATGGCGGTGCTCATGTCCATCAACAACAACGGCCAGGCGATTTCTTTGTCCAAGGCCCTGGCGGACAAGGGCGCCGTCGACGGCCCGAGCCTGGCGAAGTTCATGGTCGCCAACCCGCGCGACTACACCTTCGCCGGCACCTTTCCCACTGGCACCCACGCGATGTGGATGCATTACTGGCTGGCCGCAGCCGGCATCAACCCGATCTTAGGGGCTCGCCTGATCACGGTGCCACCGCCCCAGATGGTGGCCAACATGCGCATCGGCAACATGGACGGCTTTTGCGTCGGCGAGCCCTGGAACCACCGCGCCATCATGGACGGCATCGGCATCACCGCCAACACCACCCAGGACATCTGGCGCGACCACCCGGAAAAAGTGCTGGGTACCACCGCCGAGTTCGTGCAGAAGAACCCGAACACCACGCGCGCCGTGATGATGGCGGTGCTGGAAGCCAGCAAATGGATCGACGCCAGCCTGCAAAACAAATTGAAGATGGCTGAGACGGTGGCGCAGAAGGCTTACATCAACACCGGTGTGGAGGCCATCAACCAGCGCATTCTGGGCCGCTACCAGAATGGTCTGGGCAAGACCTGGGACGACCCCAACCACATGAAGTTCTTCAACGACGGCGCGGTGAACTACCCCTACCTGTCCGACGGCATGTGGTTCCTGACCCAGCACAAGCGCTGGGGCCTGCTCAAGAGCCACCCTGACTACTTGGCTGTGGCCAAGCAGATCAACCAGACCGCGCTCTACAAGTCGGTGGCCAGCGCCATGGGCATCAGCGTGCCCAAGTCCGACATGCGCTCAGCCAAGCTGATGGATGGCGTGGTGTGGGACGGCAGCAACCCGGCCAAGTACGCCGATGGCTTTGCGATCAAGGCTTGAGGGATTGGACGCCCACCGCGCGACGTCCTTGAATTGAAGTCAGCTCACGCGTTGCATTGCACCGAAAGGAATCCCCATGGTTGCCGCCATTTTTCACACGCCGCTGGAAACCCCCGTGGCCACGACCACGTGCATCTCCACTTCGCCCAACACGGTGGTCAAAGTGTCGAGTCCGTCTCAAGCCGAGACGCCCGCCAAGCCCCCCAAGCCGACACGCGATTTCAGCGCGCTGTGGATGACGGTGCTGCCGCCGGTGCTGGGGCTGGCCTTCCTGGTTCTTGTTTGGCACCTGATCGCCAGCAGCAACCGCGACATTCCCATGCCGGCCGAGACCTGGGCGCAGGCACTCAAGGTGTTTGCCGATCCTTTCTACAGCAACGGCCCGAACGACCAGGGCGTGGGCTGGAACGTGCTCGCCTCGCTGGAGCGGGTGGCCATTGGGTTTGGCCTGGCCGCGCTGGTGGGCATCCCCGCCGGTTTTGCCATCGGCCGCTTCGAGTTTTTAAGCCGAATGTTCAACCCGCTGATCAGCCTGCTGCGCCCGGTCTCGCCGCTGGCCTGGCTGCCGATCGGGCTGCTGGTCCTCAAGGGCGCCAACCCGGCCGCCATCTGGACCATCTTCATCTGCTCGATCTGGCCCATGATTATTAACACCGCGGTGGGCGTGCAACGGGTTCCGCAGGACTACATGAACGTGGCGCGGGTGCTCAACCTGAGCGAGTGGAAGATCTTCACCAAGATCCTGCTTCCATCCGTTTTGCCCTATTTGCTGACCGGTGTGCGGCTGGCGGTGGGCACCGCCTGGCTGGTGATCGTGGCGGCCGAGATGCTGACCGGTGGGGTGGGCATTGGATTTTGGGTCTGGGACGAGTGGAACAACCTCAATGTGTCGAGCATCATCATCGCGATCTTCGTGATTGGCATCGTCGGCCTGCTGCTGGAATTCGCCCTCATCAAAATCGCCTCGCTGTTCACTTATGAAGAGGTCAAGGCATGAGCAACACCAACCCCGCCCGCTACATCGACATCCAGAGCGTTGCACAGACGTTCAAGACCAAGAAGGGCGATTTCCCTGCGCTGCGCGAAATCAATCTCTGCGTCGCCAAGGGTGAGTTTGTGGCGCTGATTGGCCACTCGGGTTGTGGCAAATCCACCCTGCTCAATCTGATCGCTGGCCTGACCACACCCACGCACGGCGTGCTGCTTTGCGCCAATCGCGAGATCGCAGGCCCCGGCCCTGAGCGCGCAGTCGTGTTCCAGAACCACTCGCTGCTGCCCTGGCTGACCTGCTTCGAGAATGTCTACCTTGCGGTCGAGCGCGTGTTCAGCGCCACTGAAAACAAAGCCCAACTGAAGACGCGCACCGAGGCCGCGCTTGCGCTGGTGGGCCTGACGGCAGCAGCGCAGAAGCGCCCAGGCGAAATCTCGGGTGGCATGAAGCAGCGCGTGGGCATCGCACGGGCGCTGTCGATGGAGCCCAAGGTGCTGCTGCTGGACGAGCCGTTTGGCGCACTCGATGCCCTCACCCGCGCCAAGCTGCAAGACGAGCTGCTGGAGATCGTGGCCAAGACCGAGGCCACGGTGGTCATGGTGACGCACGATGTGGACGAAGCGGTGTTGCTGGCGGACAAGGTCGTGATGATGACCAACGGCCCGGCCGCCACCATCGGCGAGGTGCTGAGGGTTGATTTGCCGCGCCCGCGTTCCCGGGTGGCCCTGGCCGATGACCCGAACTACCAGCGGCTGCGCAAGTCGGTGATCGACTTCCTGTACACGCGCCAGGCCCATGTCGAGAAGGTGGCCTGAAATGGACATGCACATCCAAACGAAACCGAAGATGAAACTGGTGATGGTCGGCAACGGCATGGCCGGTGTGCGTTCGATCGAGGAGCTGCTCAAAATGGCGCCCGACCTGTACGACATCACCGTCTTCGGCGCCGAGCCACACCCCAACTACAACCGTATCCTGCTCTCGCCGGTGCTGGCGGGCGAGCAGACGCTGGACCAGATCGTACTGAACGACTGGGCCTGGTACAGCGACAACAGTGTCACCCTGCACGCGGGCTGCACCGTGACCGAGGTGGATCGCGTCAAGCGCGTGGTCCACGGGCGCAACGCGGCGGGCGAAACGGTGAGCGCGCCGTACGACCGGCTGATCATGGCCACCGGCTCCAACCCCTTCATCCTGCCGATTCCGGGCAAGAACCTACCCGGTGTGCTGGCCTACCGCGACATCGCCGACACCCAGGCCATGATCGACGCGGCCACCAAGTACCCGCACGCGGTGGTGATCGGCGGCGGCCTGCTGGGTCTAGAAGCGGCCAACGGCCTGATGAAACGCGGCATGAGCGTGAGCGTGGTGCACGTGGCACCGTGGCTCATGGAGCGCCAGCTCGACGATGTGTCGGGCCGGCTGCTTCAGCAGTCGCTGGAAGCGCGCGGCATGAAGTTCCTGATTGGCGCGCAAACGCAGGAGCTGGTGGCAGGCGACGATGGTCGCGTCAAAGCCATCCGCTTCAAAGACGGCAGCGAGCTGCCCGCCGATCTGGTGGTGATGGCGGTCGGCATACGCCCCAACACAACACTGGCCGAATCGATGCGCCTGCATGTCAACAAAGGCATTGTGGTGAGCGACACGCTGCAGACGGTGACCGACCCACGCATCTACGCGGTCGGCGAATGCGCTGCGCACCGCGGCATTGCCTATGGTCTGGTCGCGCCGCTGTTTGAGCAGGGCAAGGTGCTCGCCACTCACCTGGCGGAGTTCGGTATCGGCCGCTACACCGGTTCGCTGACCTCGACCAAGCTCAAGGTGACGGGCATCGACCTGTTCAGCTCGGGCAACTTCATGGGCGGCGCCAACACCGAAGAAATCGTGATGAGCGATCCGGCAGGCGGCGTCTACAAAAAGCTGGTGATCCAAGACAACAAGCTCGTCGGCGCCTGCCTGTATGGCGACACGGTCGACGGCAGTTGGTACTTCAAGCTGTTGCGCGACGGACGCACGGTGAGCGACATCCGCGACAAGCTGATGTTTGGTGAGTCCAACATCGGCGACGTGGGCCACCAAGGCCACAACAAAGCCGCCGCCATGCAAGACAGCGACGAGGTCTGCGGCTGCAACGGCGTGACCAAGGGCAGCATCTGCAAGGCCATCAAGGACAAAGGCCTGTTCACCCTGGACGAGGTGCGCAAACACACCAAGGCCAGCGCCTCGTGCGGCTCCTGCACCGGGCTGGTGGAGCAGCTGCTGATGTTCACCGCCGGAGGTGACTACTCGGCCACGCCGAAGAAAAAGGCGATCTGCGCCTGCACCGACCGCAGCCACCAGGACGTGCGCGACGCCATCCGCGACCAAAAACTGCTCACCATCACCGACACCTTCACCACCCTGGGCTGGAAGACGCCCAACGGCTGCGCCACCTGCCGCCCCGCTGTCAATTACTACCTGATCAGCACCTGGCCCAAGGAGGCGAAAGACGACCCACAAAGCCGCTTCATCAACGAACGCAGCCACGCCAACATCCAGAAGGACGGCACCTACTCGGTGATCCCGCGCATGTGGGGCGGAGAGACGACGGCCGACGAATTGCGCCGCATCGCCAACGCAGTCGATAAGTACAACATCCCCACCGTCAAGGTCACGGGTGGCCAGCGCATCGACCTCCTGGGCGTGAAGAAGGAAGACCTGCAAGCGGTGTGGAACGACATCGGCATGCCCAGCGGACACGCCTACGCCAAGGCCTTGCGCACAGTGAAGACCTGCGTGGGCAGCGAGTGGTGCCGCATGGGCACGCAAGACAGCACGCAAATGGGCAAGGACCTGGAGCGCGCCATGTGGCGCATGTACGCGCCGCACAAGGTGAAGTTCGCGGTCAGCGGTTGCCCGCGCAATTGCGCCGAGGCCGGTATCAAAGACGTCGGCGTGATCGGTGTGGACAGCGGCTGGGAGCTGTACATCGGCGGCAACGGCGGCATCAAGACCGAGGTAGCGCAGTTTCTGGTGAAGGTAAAAACCACTGAGGAAGTGATGGAAGTCACCGGCGCCTTCATGCAGCTGTATCGCACCGAGGGCTGGTACCTGGAGCGCACCGTTCATTACCTGAACCGCGTGGGCATGGACCACATCAAGCAGCGCGTGATCGACGACGTGCAAGGCCGCAAAGCCTTGTGGGAGCAGCTGCAGTTTGCGCTCGACGGCGAGCCAGACCCCTGGTTTGAACACGCCAAGGCAGCAGTGGACACGCGCCAGTTCATCCCGATTCAAGTGGCCCAGACCGAAGGGAGCGCCGCATGAACAACGCCGCCTGGACGCCCATTTGCAAAGTGGACGACATCCCCGTGCTCGGCTCGCGCCGCGTGACGCGCGAGCGCGGCATGGATGTGGCCGTGTTCCGCAACGACGCCGACGAGGTGTTCGCCCTGCTCGACCGTTGCCCACACAAAGGCGGCCCGCTGAGCCAGGGGATTGTGTTTGGCACCAGCGTGGCCTGCCCGCTGCACAACTGGACCATTGGCCTGTGCACCGGCCAGGCCGCTGCGCCCGACGAGGGCTGCACGCCCCTGTTCAGCGTCAAGGTGGACGACGATACGGTCTACCTCGATGCGCACGAGCTGGCTACCCGGGCGACCGACCTCACGCGTCCCGTGGCAGGACCAGCTCAACGAACGCCGGCATGAACGCCATGCAGACGCCCGCCGCACTCAGCGAACGGGCAATTGCCGTGGATTCCTCTGGCCAGCCCCGCATACTCACCCGCTCCACATGTCCCTACTGCGGCGTGGGCTGCGGTGTGATCATCGAAAGCCAGGGCACGCAGATCACCGGCGTTCAAGGCGATCCCGACCACCCGGCCAACTGGGGCAAGCTGTGCTCCAAGGGCAGCACACTGCACCTCACCGCCACGGCCGAGGTCACGCGCCAGACCCGTTTGCTGCAGCCGATGCAACGCATGGAGCGCAAGGGCGCCGCCACACCCATCGCCTGGAACACCGCGCTCAACCTCGCCGCCACACGGTTCAGCGACACGATCGCCCAACATGGCCCAGATGCCGTGGGCTTCTACATCAGTGGCCAGTTGCTGACCGAGGATTACTACGTCTTCAACAAGCTGGCCAAGGGCCTGATCGGCACCAACAACGTTGACACCAACTCGCGGCTGTGCATGAGCAGCGCGGTCGCTGGCTACAAACTCACGCTGGGCGCCGACGCGCCACCAGCCTGCTTTGAGGACATCGACCACGCGGCCTGTCTGTTCATCGTTGGGGCCAACCCCGCTTTTGCCCACCCGGTGCTGTTTCGCCGGATCGAAGCAGCCAAAGCCAACAACCCGACGATGAAAATCATCGTGGCCGACCCGCGCCGCACCGACACCGCTGAGCAGGCCGATCTTTTCTTGCCCCTGCAGCCCGGCAGCGACGTGATGCTGTTCCACGGCATGCTGCACACCATGCTGTGGGAGGGTTGGCTGGACGCCACGTACATCGCCGCGCACACCACCGGCTTCGACGAACTCAAAGCGCTGGTGCGCGACTGCACGCCCGAGCGTGTGGCGCAGGTGTGCGGGCTGAACAAAGAAGACCTGTTCACGGCAGCAAAGTGGTTCGCGGGCATGCAGGGCAGCGGCCCGCGCCGACCCACGCTCAGCCTGTACTGCCAAGGCCTGAACCAGAGCAGCAACGGCACCGCCAACAACGCCACGCTCATCAACCTGCACCTGGCCACCGGCCAGATCGGCCGACCCGGCGCCGGGCCATTCAGCCTCACCGGTCAGCCCAACGCCATGGGCGGGCGCGAGGTGGGCGGCCTGGCCAACCTGCTCAGCGCCCACCGCGACCTGGCCAACCCCGCGCACCGCGCCGAGGTCGCGGCACTGTGGGGCGTGGCCGATGTGCCGTCCCATCCCGGCAAAACGGCGGTGGAGATGTTTCAGGCTGCCGCCGATGGCGAAATCAATGCGCTGTGGATCGCCTGCACCAACCCGGCGCAGTCCATGCCCGACCAGGCCACCGTGCGCCGTGCCTTGGAACGCTGCGAGTTCGTGGTGGTGCAAGAGGCGTTCGCCACCGCGGCCACCTGCGACTTCGCCGACCTGCTGCTGCCCGCCACCACCTGGGGCGAAAAAGAAGGCACCGTGACCAACAGCGAGCGCCGCGTCAGCCGCGTACGAGCCGCCGTGCCGCCGCCGGGCGAAGCGAGGCACGACTGGCAGATCGTGGTCGACTTCGCGAAGTTGCTTGAAGCAAAACGAGCAACGGAAGCATGGGGGGTCAGATCCGAATTCAAGACAGCAGCGCCCGAGGACACCAACAACCTCCAACGGAATTCGGCTCTGACCCCCGTTGCACTGTCGCCGGAGAAAAACCCTCTGCCAGCCACCACGGGCGCAGGGCAAACGGGTACCTCCCTCTTCCCCTACGCAACCCCAGAACACATCTGGAACGAACACCGCGAATCCACCCGAGGGCGCGACCTCGACATCACCGGCCTGTCCTACCACCTGCTGGAACAACAAGGCCCCCAGCAGTGGCCCTTTCGCGAGGGCGACACCCAAAGCAAAACCCGCTTGTACGAAGACGGCATTTTTCCTATGCACGACGGCAAGGCAAAATTCGCTGCCCTGCCCTGGCAACCGGTCGCAGAGCCGCGCGAATCGCGCTACCCGTTCTCGTTAACCACCGGCCGCCTGCGCGACCAGTGGCACGGCATGACGCGCACCGGTACCCTGGGCCGTTTGTTTGGCCACGTCGCCGAGCCGGTGGTGCAACTGCACCTGCAAGACATGGAGCGCCGTGGTCTGAAAGAGGGTGACCTGGTTCAGGTCACCAGCAAACGCGGCTCCATCGTGTTGCCGCTGCAGGCCAGCGCATCGCTGGGGCTCACGCAAGCCTTCATCGCCATGCACTGGGGAGCAGAAAGCTTGAGCGGGCGCAGCAGCACCGGTGAGGTGCTGGCGGGCGTGAACGCGCTGACCACCTCGGCGTATTGCCCCACCTCCAAGCAGCCCGAGCTCAAGCACACCGCCGTCAAAGTGGTCAAGGCCGAGCTGCCGTGGACCCTGCTGGCGCTGGCCTGGCTGCCAGGCGACAGCGCCTTGTCCACCCTGACCACCCTGCGCACGCTGATGCCGCGCTTCGAATTTGCCGCCTGCGTGCCTTTTGGCCGCGAGCGCACCGGCGTGTTGCTGCGTGCTGCTGCCCACGAGGCACCCGACGACGCCACACTGGCCCGGATCGAGACGCTGCTGGGCATGGGCGGCGCTGACACGCTGCGCTACATCGACCGCCGCCTGAATCAGCACCGCGCCGCCAGACTGCAAGGCAGTGGCGCAGCCACCCGCCTGGAAGCGGTGCTGCTGGCGGGTGACACCCGGGCCGAATGTTGGATCAAGCCCTTGCTGCAGAGCGCGCTGCCCGCCGAAGCCTATGGCCGCCGCTTGCTGATGCCCGGCGCCACTGCACCGGTCGCGCTGCCGGCGTCCAGCCCACAGGTTTGCACCTGCTTCAACGTCAGCGAAGACGCGATCCGCAGCGCCCTGTCCACCTGCGAGGGCGACACTGGCCAGCGTTTGGCCGAACTCCAAGGGCGCCTGGCCTGCGGCACCAACTGCGGCTCCTGCCTGCCCGAGGTGCAGCGGCTGGTGCGCGCCAAGGTGGTCAGCGTGCCGGCCTGAGCACGCTAACCATATAACCCCAAGTCATCAAGTTTTCCGCACAATCACCGGCCATGGGAATCAGCCAGTACATCAAGGAGATCGGTCGCGGCAAAGATGGCGCGCGGTTTCTCAGCCGCCCCCAGGCCGCCGACCTGATGGGCCAGGTGCTGGACGGCAGCGTCACCGATCTGGAGGTCGGTGCCTTTTGTCTGGCGATGCGCATCAAGGGCGAAACGCCAGAAGAGATGGCGGGCTTCCTCGACGCCACCCACGCCAGGCTGCAGCGGCTGCCCGACAACGGCCAGATCACCGTGGTGCTGCCGAGCTACAACGGCGCGCGCAAGCTGCCGTTGCTCACCCCCCTGCTGGCTATGCTGCTGGCGCGTGAGGGCCCGGCAGTGCTGGTGCACGGCACAGCCACCGAAGACAAACGGGTCGGCAGCGAAGCGGTATTCGCCGCGCTGGGCATCTCGGCCAGCTCGCCACACGAACCGCTGCCAAGCGGATCGCTGGCCTTCGTTCCCACCGAGCGCCTGAACGTGGGCCTGAAGCGCCTGCTCGATGTGCGCCGCGTGGTCGGGCTGCGCAACCCGGCGCACAGCTTGGTCAAACTCATGAACCCCTGCGTCGGCCGCGCCCTCATCGTCGGCAGCTACACCCACCCTGAGTACGCGATTTCCATGTCTCAGACGTTTGCGCTCACTAGCGCCCACGCCCTGTTGCTGCGTGGCACCGAGGGCGAGTCGGTGGCCGATGCGCGGCGCACACCGCAAATGGAGGCCTTTCGCGCGGGCGAGCGCCACCTGCTGCAAGCGGCCCAGGAGGGTCCGCTCACCGCCCTGCCCGATCTCCCGCTCGGCACCGACGCCAGCGCAACAGCCGCCTACATCCGCGCCGTGCTCGCCGGCACCTTGCCCGTGCCCGCGCCGATCGCGCAGCAGGTGCAACACATCTTGCTCGAAACCGAGCGCGCACCTTCGGTCCCTTCAACTCCCACCGTCCATGTCCACTGAATCCCCCCAACCCTTTCTGCCAGGCAGCGTCACCCTGGTCGGTGCCGGGCCTGGCGACCCGGAACTGCTCACGCTCAAGGCCATGCGTGCGATTCGCTCGGCCACCGTGCTGCTGGTCGACGATCTGGTGAACGACGCGGTGTTGGCCCACGCTTCACCCACCGCGCGCATCGTGCATGTGGGCAAGCGCGGCGGCTGCAAGAGCACGCCGCAGGCCTTCATCGACAAGCTCATGGTGATGGCGGCGCGCGAGGGCGAGGTGGTGGTGCGGCTCAAGGGCGGGGACCCGTTCATTTTCGGTCGCGGCGGTGAAGAGGTGGAGCACCTGCAAAGCCAGGGCATTTCGGTGCAGGTGGTCAACGGAATCACCGCCGGGCTGGCTGGCCTCAGCTCCCTCGGTGTGCCGCTCACCCACCGCGAACACGCGCACGGCGTGCTGTTCATCACCGGCCACGCCAAGCCGGGCGACCAGGGCACCGATTGGCGCCAAATCGCCGCCACCGCGCGTGACGCCAAGCTCACACTGGTGATCTACATGGGCATCAGCGGGGCGGCCCAGATCCAGCAAGACCTGCTGAGTGGCCTGCCCGCCAGCACGCCGGTGGCCATCATTCAGCACGCCAGCCTGCCGCAGCAGCGGCATGCGGTGACCGCCTTGGGTCAACTCACGGCCACACTGGCGAGCGAGCAGCTGGGCAGCCCATCGGTGATCGTGGTGGGCGATGTGGTGCGGGGCATCGCAGCTGCCAGCGTCCACGAGGCGATCGCTCGCAGCGCTTGAGCCTGCGCGCCTGCGCCTGGGCGCTGGCCGCCTACACTGCGCGCCATGCAAAACTTTGACGTCGTGGTGATTGGTGCTGGCGCCGCCGGCCTGTTCTGCGCCGGCATCGCAGGCCAGCGCGGGTTGACGGTGTTGGTGCTGGATCACAGCGAGAAGGTGGCCGAGAAGGTGCGCATCTCAGGCGGTGGCCGCGCCAACTTCACCAACCGCGAGATCGATCCGCGCGCGCCCCACAAACACTTTCTCGGCGATAACCCGAATTTCTGCCGCTCGGCGCTCTCGCGCTACACGCCGCAGGATTTCATTGCCTTGGTCGCCCGACACGGCATCCCGTTTCACGAAAAACACAAAGGCCAGCTGTTCTGCGACCGCTCGGCCGACGACCTGATCCAGATGCTGCTGGCCGAATGCGCCGCCGGTGGCGTGGAGCGCTGGCAGCCCTGTGGCGTGAAAGCGGTTCGCCTCACTGGCGATGGCGCGTACGAACTCGATACCGACCGGGGAGCGGTGACCACCCGCAACCTGGTCATCGCCACCGGCGGCCTGTCCATCCCCAAGATCGGCGCCACCGATTTTGGCTACCGCCTGGCCAAACAGTTCGGCCTGCGACTGATCGAGCCACGCCCTGGGCTGGTGCCGCTCACTTTTGATGGCAAGGCCTGGGCGCCGTACACCGATCTATCGGGTCTCGCGCTGCCGGTGCAGATCGAAGTGGGCGCCAAAAAGGAGCGCATGGCTTTCAAAGAAGACCTGTTGTTCACCCACCGCGGCCTGTCTGGCCCGGCGGTGCTCCAGATTTCCAGCTACTGGCGCGAAGGCATGCCCATCCGAGTCAACCTCGCGCCCGAGGCGAATCTGCCTGACGCCCTCGCAAACGCCAAATCCCGCTCGCGCAAACTCATTGCCAACGAACTCGCCACCCTGGTGCCCAGCCGCCTGGCCGACGCTTGGGCAGCGCAAGACGCCGACTGGC
This sequence comes from Burkholderiales bacterium, assembly GCA_038249735.1. Classification (GTDB taxonomy): domain Bacteria; phylum Pseudomonadota; class Gammaproteobacteria; order Burkholderiales; family Burkholderiaceae_C; genus Hydrogenophaga. The sequence goes on along the minus strand of JBBSDB010000006.1, from coordinate 2,711 downwards.
AGCGCCCCATCAGCGAAGCCAGCGACAAGGCCCTGGCGCGCCTGGCCGAGCGCCTGGCCCGCTGGGAGCTCACCCCCACCGGCAGCGAGGGCTACCGCAAAGCCGAAGTCACGCTGGGCGGTGTCGATACGCGCGATCTGTCGTCGCAAACCATGGAATCCAAACAGCCCGGCCTGCACTTCATCGGCGAGGTGGTTGATGTGACCGGGTGGCTTGGTGGCTACAACTTTCAGTGGGCCTGGGCGAGTGCGCATGCCTGCGCAATGGGCCTGTAGGGTGCAGATTCGGCCGGTGTTTCGATCCGATCAGGCTATAATCCAGGGCTTTTCTGGCATATCCCCGTCGGCCAATACCAGTTTCAGACGGGGAACTTCGCAGCAACGTCGCCCGGGCCCGATCTCTCAGCCGTCCTCTTGCCGCACATTTTCGGAAATCTTTCTTAATGACGACCATCCGTGTAAAAGACAACGAGCCCTTTGACGTCGCTCTGCGTCGCTTCAAGCGCACCATCGAGAAGCTCGGCCTGTTGACCGACCTGCGCGCCCGCGAGTTTTATGAAAAGCCCACCGCCGAGCGCAAGCGCAAAAAAGCGGCGGCTGTGAAGCGCCACTACAAGCGTGTGCGCTCTATGCAGCTGCCCAAGAAGCTCTACTGAGCCTCTTTGGCCAGCGCCCCAGGTACACCTGGACGCAAAAAAAGCCCGCTGGAGAACACTCAAGCGGGCTTTTTTGTTGCCTTTAAACCCACACCAAGGATTTCACATGTCGCTCAAGGAACGCATCGCCCAGGACGTGAAGGCCGCCATGCTGGCCAAGGACAACCCCAAGCGCGACACCCTGCGCCTGCTGCAAGCGGCGGTGAAACAAAAGGAAGTGGACGAGCGCATTGAGCTGGACGACGCGGGCGTGGTCGCGGTGCTGGACAAGATGATCAAGCAGCGCAACGACTCCATCACCGCGTTCAAGCTCGGCGGGCGCCAGGATCTCGCCGACAAAGAGCAGGCCGAGCTGGCGGTGCTGCACATCTACTTGCCGGCACGCCTATCAGCCGACGAAGTGGCGGCCGAGGTGCGGGCCATCGTGGCCGAGCTCGGGGCTCAGGGGCCTGGCGACATGGGCAAGGTGATGGGCGCGGTCAAGGCCCGACTCGCGGGCAAGGCCGACATGGGCGCCGTGTCGGCCGCGGTCAAGGCAGCGCTGGCGGGTTGACTCCGACTGGCTCGCCGCTCATCGCAGACTAGCGGCGACAAGCGGGATTTGCGCGGTCGGGTGTGCCAAAACTCACACGGCTGGCGGTCCAAAGAGCCCACGAACGGGTTGGTCTCGATTGACCTGAACGCAGCGCTCACTAGACTTGTGCGCAGTCAATCCTGGAGCTCTATGCGCCGCCTCAACACCTTGTTGGCCACCTCACTGGCCGCGCTGATCCTGTCGGGCAGCCCGCTTGCCCATGCGCAAACCCTTCCTGCAGTCAAGCCGGTGCGCATTGGCATGATTGGCCCGTTCACCGGTCCATCGTCCGACTTCGGCATACCGATGCTGCGCGGCGCGCAGCTCGCGGTGGACGAAATCAACGCGGTGGGCGGCTACCTCGGCCGACCGCTGGAGCTGGTGATCAAGGACGACGAAGGCAAGCCCGATGTGGGGCTGGCCCGCGCCAAGGAACTGATGACCGAGGGTGTGATCGCCACCATCGGCTTTTGCAACACCGGCGTGGCCATGAAGTCGATTGAGGTGTTCCAGGAAGCGAAGTCGCCATTGATCGTGCCCTGTTCCACCGGGTCGCCGGTCACCGCCAAATACCCCGCACCCGAGAGCTACATCTTTCGCACCTCTGCACGCGATGCCATCCAAGCGCCTTTTGTGGTCGACGATCTGGTCAAGCGTGGCTGGACGCGTGTGGCCATCTTTGCCGATGCCACCGGGTATGGCGAGGCCGGGCTGAAAGACGTGGAAAAGGCCCTGGCGGCCAAGGGCCTCAAACCCACCTACGTGGCGCGCTTCCCGCTTGGCGTGAAAGACCTGAGCGAACAACTCACGGCAGCGCGCCAGGCGGGTGCCAACGTCATTTTCAGCTATACCGTGGGGCCAGAGAACGCCACGATTGCGCTGGGCCGCCGAGCGCTGCAGTGGGACGTGCCTCAGGTCGGCGGGTGGCCGCTGTCGTTCCCGTTTTTCATTGACGGCGCCAAACAGGCCGCCGACGACGCGCTGATGGCGCAAACCTTCATTGCAGAACCCAGCAACGAGCGGCGCTCGGCCTTCCTCAGCGCCTTTGCCCGCAAATTCAACGCGCCCCTGGGTGTGCCGATGGCCGCAGCCCAGGCCTACGACACCGCCTACCTGCTGACGTTCGCGTTGTTCTCGATCCGCAACGGCCAGTTCACCGGCCCAGCGGTGAAAGCGGCGCTGGAGGATCTCCCGCGCGTCCACTATGGCGTGGTGGCCACCTACGACAAGCCATTCAGCCTCGACGACAAAGACGCGGTGACGCAAAACATGCTGGTGATGGGCAAGGTCAAGGGCGGCCGCATCACCTTCGCCTACCCAGAAGACGCGCGCCGCAACCTGTTTGTGCAGCGCAAGAGGTAGCCCTCCCGCGCCGGCTTCGCCGTCACCCCCCAGGGGGCGGCACTGGCGACCCGGCAAAGCCGGTTCCGCGGTGCCCTGAAACAACTTCCACTCCGGCGCCGCGTGTCTTCAACCCAGGAT
>JBBSDB010000005.1:0-34214 GCA_038249735.1 Burkholderiales bacterium | reverse complement strand
TGATTGACCAGGCGCGGTACAGCTGCTCGATCAGCAGCACCCGGGCCAGTGCGTGCGGCAAGGTCAAGTCGGACAATCGGATGCGCTGGTGGGCGGCGACACGAAAAGCCGGCTCCAGGCCGTCGGGGCCCCCGATCACCAGGGCGACGTCGGTCGCGTCCAACTGCCAGCCGTGCAACTGCTCGGCCAGAGCCGGGGTGGTCAAGGCGGTGCCGCGCTCGTCGAGCACCGCCACACGGCAGCCGCGCGGCAGCACCGCCTGGATGCGCTCGCGCTCTGCCGCCAGCAGCGTCTCCAATGTCTTGGAGCCGCGGGTTTCGGTCTTGACGGTTTTGATTTCCACCCGCAGCTCGGGCGGAAACCGTTTGGCGTAATCGTCGTAGGCGCTCTGGGCCCAGTCGGGCATGCGCTGCCCGACCGCGACGATCAGCAGTTTCATGCCTTCTTGCGGCCCGGTGCCCTTTTGGCCACCGCTTTGACAGCCGGCTTGGCGCCCACCTTTGCGGCGGCTCTCGGAGCGGCTTTCGGTTTCACCACCACCGTTTTGGTGGCCACCTTGGTTGCTGTCTTGATCGGGGCTTTGGCTGGGCCTTTGCTCGGCGATTTACTTGGCGATTTGGCCACCACCTTGCCCGACGTCTTCACGCCAGGCTTGCCGGCAGCTGGTTTTGCCGTTCTCACCGGCGCTTGGGCTGCGGAGCGCTTTGGGGTGTTCGCGACCGCTGCCGCAACCACCGCCGCGCTGGCTTTCGCTTTGGCCTGCTTGCGCACCACCGTCTTGGCAGACACGGGTGCCACCGGTTTTTCAGCCGCCAACGGTGTCCGCTTTTTCCCAGCCACCTTCTTGGCGGCTGGCTTGGCCTCGGCCACCACCGGCTTGGGCGCGCCGTGCTTGAGACGCACCGCCTTGCCACCCCAGATTTCTTCCAGCCGGTAGTACTGGCGAATCACAGGCTGCATCACGTGCGCCACCGCAGCGCCACAGTCCACGATGATCCACTCGCCGTTTTCCTCGCCTTCAATGCGCGGCTTGTCAAAGCCAGCTTCGCGCACAGCATCGCGCACGCTGGCCGCGAGCGCCCGGGTCTGGCGGTTGGAGGTGCCGCTGGCGATGATCACGCGCTCGAAAAGCGGTGAGAGCGATTCGGTGTCGAATACCACGATGTCCTGACCCTTCACATCTTCCAGCCCGTCGACGATGGCGCGTTGGAGTCTTTGAACGTCTTTTTTGGCAGAAGCGGATGCGGTCATGAGGGATCTTGGTAAAGGGAATGGTCTGAAATATAGCTTGCGACGCCCGCTGGCACCAGCCGGGCAAAGACGGTGCTCGGTGAAGCGGGTCGTTCCAAGAAGGAGCGCACCGCGCTGGCGCTGATGTTCGTCAAAGGCATGGACAGGCGCACAAAAGGCAGGTCGACGGCGGACAAGTCCATTTCCTCGCTTTGGTCGAGTGCTGCATCAGCGCCGATGTGCAGCGCGCGGTTGGCCACCGCCAGCTGGGCGTGATCCAGTACCTGCGGCCAGCGCACCCAGCTTTTGAACTGCAGCAACTGATCGGCACCGAGCACCAGAAACAACGAGGCGCCCGGGTATTCGCGCGCCAGCTCAGCCAGCGTGTCAGCGGTGTAGCTGGGGCCTTGGCGGGTGGTTTCGCGGCGATCGATGCGGGTGCGGGGCAGGTCGCCAAACGCAAGCTCGCACATCGCCACCCGGTGCTCGGAAGAGGTCAGCGGTCGAGCTTTGTGCCAGGCCTGGCCGGTCGGCATGATGTGCAGTGCATCCAGACCGAGCTGGTCCAGCGCCGCCTCGGCCAAGGCTCGATGTGCCAGGTGCGGCGGATCGAAGGCGCCGCCGAACATACCGACGCGTCGCGGCGCGGCCGATGGGCTCAAAGCCAATCCTTGCGCACCAGAAATTCACCCGTCAGCCGGTCTTCGGGCGAACCCTTGGGATCGGCCGGGTTGTACGACCAGCTCACCCGCGGCGGCATGGACAACAAAATCGACTCGCTGCGCCCGCCCGACTGCAGGCCGAAATGGGTGCCTCGGTCCCACACCAGGTTGAACTCCACATAGCGCCCTCGCCGGTACAGCTGAAATTCGCGCTCGCGCTCGCCGTAGGGTGTGCCCTGGCGGCGATCGACGATGGGCAAATAGGCATCCAAGAAAGCGTCGCCCACCGCTTGCATCATGGCGAAGTTGCCTTCGAACCCAAATTCGGCGAAATCGTCGTAAAAAATACCACCCACGCCGCGCTGTTCGTTGCGGTGCTTGAGGAAGAAATACTCATCGCACCAGCGTTTGAAGCGCGGGTATTTGTCGACGCCAAAGGGATCGAGCGCGTTCTTGCAGGTGTGGTGGAAGTGCACCGCGTCTTCCTCGACACCGTAGTACGGCGTGAGGTCCATACCACCCCCGAACCAGCTCACGCTCGGGCCGTTGGCGGGTTGCGCAGCGATCATGCGCACGTTCATGTGAACCGTGGGCACATGGGGGTTGCGCGGGTGAAACACGAGCGAGATGCCCATCGCCTCAACCGGCGCACCCGCCAGCTCGGGCCGGTGCTGGGTGGCCGAGGGCGGCAGGCGCGGCCCGCTGACGTGGGAAAACCCACAGCCAGCGCGCTCGAACACGGCGCCGCCCTCCAGAATCTGCGTGATGCCCTGCCCTTGCAGCAACTCGCCCTTGGGTTTTTTCCAGCGATCGCTCACAAAGCGACCGCCATCGACCAGGGCGACGGTGGAAGTGATGCGGTCTTGCAGACCGGTTAAATAACGACTGACCTGTGCAGTGGGTGAGCTCATGGGCGGTGCGGTTAAGACGGGATTCAAAGGGCTCGGTAGCCGATGTCGCGGCGGTAGAGCATGCCATCGAAATGGATGCCGTCGAGCGCAGCGTAAGCCCGGGTTCGCGCCTGCGCCACCGAATCTGCCAAGGCGGTGACGCACAGCACACGCCCGCCCGCCACAGTCACGGTTCCCTGCGCGTTCAGCGACGTGCCCGCATGGAACACCATGGTGTCGGCCGCGTCTGCCGGCAACCCGTCGATCGCATCGCCCTTGCGCGGCGCCTGCGGATAGCCGGCAGCAGCCATCACGACGCCCAACGCCACGCGCGGATCCCACTGCAGCTGCACACGGTCGAGTTCGCCGCGAGTGGCGGCCAAAAGCACCTGCGCCAGGTTGCTTTGCAGGCGCATCAGAATCGGCTGGGTTTCTGGATCTCCCATGCGGGCGTTGAACTCCAGCGTCTTGACTTGCCCGTCGGGAGAGATCATGAGGCCAGCGTACAGAAAGCCGGTAAACGGGTTACCGTCGGCCGCCATGCCGCGCAGCGTTGGCAAGATCACTTCATCCATCGCGCGCTGGTGCACTTCTGATGTGACCACCAGCGCTGGCGAATACGCGCCCATGCCGCCTGTGTTGGGGCCTTGGTCGCCATCGAGCAGGCGCTTGTGGTCCTGGCTGGTGGCCAGGGGCAAGGCGTTGACGCCATCGCACAGCACGATGAAACTGGCTTCTTCGCCCTGCAGGAACTCCTCGATGACCACCCGCGCGCCACCCGTGTTGTGCACCACGCCCAGGGTGTTATCAAGCAGCATGAAGTCGATCGCCTCGTGCGCCTCAGCCAGCGTCAACGCCACAACCACACCCTTGCCGGCCGCCAGGCCGTCGGCCTTGACCACGATGGGTGCGCCCTGAGCATCCACATACGCGTGGGCCTGGGCGGGATCGGTAAAGGTCTGGTACAGCGCGGTCGGGATGCCGTGGCGTTGCATGAAGGCCTTGGAAAACGCCTTGGAACTCTCCAGCTGCGCAGCTGCCTGGGTTGGACCGAAGATGGCCAAGCCGTTCGCACGGAACTCGTCCACCACACCGGCCGCCAGCGGTGCCTCTGGCCCTACAACCGTCAAGCCAATGCCGTTGGCCTGTGCCCATTCGCGCAGCGCCACCTTGTCGGTGAGCGCCAGGTTGATCAGCTGCGCATCGCGCGCGGTACCGGCATTGCCGGGCGCCACAAACACCTGGCTCACGCCCTCAGACTGCCTGAGCTTCCAAGCCAGCGCATGCTCGCGGCCACCGCCGCCGATCACGAGAACTTTCAAATCAAACTCCAAATCAAGATGGCTTATTGAAACATCTCAGACAGGTCCGGCGCGCAATGCCCCAGCCCAGAACGCCGTGGAACCGGCTTTGCCAGGCCACCAGCGTTGCCCCCTTGAGGGGGTGACGCGCGAAGCGCGGCGCGGGGGTGGGGGTGGGGGTGGGCCATCCTGTGCGGCGCGGGGGTGGTCACAGTCCAGCGTTGTGAAAAATTTCCTGCACGTCGTCCAGGTCCTCGAGCACATCGAGCAGCTTTTGCATGCGTTCGGCGTCTTCCCCGGCCAGCTCAATGGTGTTCTCTGCCCGCATGGTGACCTCGGCCAACTCGGGTGTGAAACCGGCCGCCTCCAGCGCCTGCTTCACCGACTCGAAATCGGGTGCAGCACAGAGCACCTCAATCGCACCGTCGTCGCCGGTGATCACATCTTCTGCGCCTGCCTCCAGCGCCACGTTCATCACATCATCTTCGGACGTGCCAGGCGCAAAAATGATCTGGCCGCAGTGCTTGAACTGAAAGGCCACCGAGCCTTCGGTGCCCATGTTGCCGCCATGTTTGCTCAAAGCGTGGCGCACCTCGGCCACAGTGCGCACCCTGTTGTCGGTCATGGTGTCGATGATGATTGCCGCGCCACCGATGCCATAGCCTTCGTAGCGAATTTCTTCCAGTGCCTGGCCTTCCAGATTGCCGGAGGCCTTGTCCACGTTGTACTTGATCCGATCGGCTGGCATGTTGGCTGCCTTGGCCTTCTCGATCGCGAGCCGCAACCGAGGATTCATCGCTGGATCGCCACCGCCAGCACGAGCTGCCACGGTGATTTCGCGGATCGCCCGCGTCCAGATCTTTCCGCGCTTTTCGTCTTGGCGGCCCTTGCGGTGTTGAATATTGGCCCATTTGCTGTGTCCTGCCACGCGTGCGTCCTTTTTTTGTCCGGAGTTTGGTGTGATCCAATTCAATTTTACGTTCCTCCTCCACTGCTTCAAGGATGTGCCCCATGGCCGAACCGCTGTTGATCGCTCAAAACGCCCAGGTGCAGTGCCATCTGCTGCCCGGTCTGGCCAACCGCCACGGTCTCATCACCGGCGCCACCGGCACCGGTAAGACGGTCACGCTGCAAACACTGGCCGAGCAGTTCTCCCACATCGGCGTGCCGGTGTTCATGGCCGATGTCAAGGGCGACCTCACCGGCATCAGCCAGGCCGGCAGCTTCGGCGAGAAAATCAGCGCTGTGCTCAAAGACCGGGGCATCACGTTGCCAGCTCCGCAAGCCTGCCCCACCGCGCTGTGGGACGTGTTCGGCGAGCAGGGCCACCCGGTTCGCGCCACCGTGAGCGACATGGGCCCGCTGCTGCTTGCGCGCATGCTGGACCTCAACGACACGCAGGCCGGCGTGCTCAATCTGGTGTTCAAGATCGCCGACGACAACGGCTTGCTGCTGCTGGACATGAAAGACCTGCGGGCCATGCTGCAGTACCTGGGTGACAACGCCAAACAGTTCACCACCGAGTACGGCAACATCAGCGCCGCCAGCGTGGGCGCGATACAGCGCGGCTTGATGCAGATCGAACAGCAAGGAGGTGACAAATTTTTTGGCGAGCCGATGCTCGACATCCAGGACCTCATGCAGACGGTGGGCGGCAAGGGAGTCATCAACATCCTGACCGCCGACAAGCTGATGAACGCGCCGCGCCTCTACGCCACCTTTCTGCTTTGGATGCTCTCCGAGCTGTTCGAGCAACTGCCCGAAATCGGCGACCCTGAAAAACCCAAGCTGGTGTTCTTCTTCGATGAAGCCCACCTGCTGTTCACCGACGCACCCAAAGTGCTCATCGAGCGCATCGAACTGGTGGTGCGGCTGGTGCGATCCAAGGGCGTCGGTGTGTATTTCGTGACGCAGAACCCGCTGGACATTCCTGACAGCGTGCTCGGCCAGCTCGGGAACCGCGTGCAACACGCGCTGCGCGCGTTCACCCCGCGCGATCAGAAGGCTGTCAAGGCCACCGCACAGACCATGCGCCCCAAGGCCGGGCTCGACATCGAAGCCGCCATCACCGAGCTGGCGGTGGGTGAGGCACTGGTGAGCCTGCTCGACACCAAAGGTCGGCCCAGCGAGACCGAGCGGGTGTACGTGTTGCCGCCGGGCAGCCAGCTCGGTCCCATCACACCGCAGCAGCGCCAGGCGCTGATTCAAGGATCGCTGGTCGCGGGCGTTTACGAGAAGGTGGAGGATCGGGAAAGCGCCTACGAGGTGTTTAACGCCCGAACCTCGGCGCGGGCCGCCGAGGCACCAGTCGAGCCAGCAGGCAAAGCCACGACGCCGCGCATTCCAGGTGCCGCCCCGCAGGAGGCAGCGAAGGAAACCAGTGGCGGCATTGGCGGCATGTTGAACGAAGCCCTGTTCGGGCGCACCGGCCCGCGCGGTGGTCAGTACGACGGCCTCGTCCAGACCATGACCAAGACCGCCGCTCGCAGCGTCGCCAGCGGGTTGGGGCGACAGCTGGTGCGCGGCATTCTGGGCGGCTTGATGGGTGGCAAACGATGAGCGCGCGCCGGGGCTCAGGCCGTGTGGGCAGTGTGTTGTTGCCCCTGCTGATTGCGGCGCCTGTGGCGGTGCTGGTGGTGGGCCAACTGGGCTACCTCAGCGGCCAGAGGCCACAGGGCCTGGGTGTGACCGAGGGCCGCCTGAAGGCGCCCTCAGACAAGCCCAACAGTGTCAGCAGCCAGGCCAACCTGTATCCGGAACACCCCCAGAGGATCCACGCCGATGTGGCAGCGCTGCCTTGGCGCGAGGGAGGCTCTACCGCCTCGATACAGGCGCTGTTGCGCGCGCTTGAGGCCCAGGATGGGATCACCATCATCGAACAGACACCCGACTATGTGTACGCCCAGGCCCGCACCCGCTGGCTCGGGTTCGTCGACGATCTGGAGTTCTGGGTCAATCCAGCCACACAGGTGATCGAGATACGGAGTGCAAGCCGCCTGGGTCAAGAAGATCTCGGCACCAACCGCCAACGCATAGAAACCATACGGGTCGCCTATCTGGAGCGTTGAGAGAGACTCGCACACCTCCCCTCGTTTGGCCTATCCATGCTGATGCATCAACGCGGGCCCATGGGCCATTGCAAAGGCCAGCGAACCAACGAAAAAGGCCACCCGAAGGCAGCCTTTTACAGGGCGCCCCAAAGCGCCCAGCCGGGTGATATCAATCAGCGAATCACAGCAATGGGGGTGCGCACACCACCCTTGTAGGTCATCAGGGTCAAGGCACCATTCTTGATGTCACCCTTTTCGTCGAATGCGATGTTGCCCGTCACGCCTGTGTGTTGAATTTTCTTCAGCTCTGGCAGGTATTTGACAGGGTCTGAAGAATTCGCGGCCACCATGGCTGCAGCCATCACTTTCACAGCGTCATACACGTAGGGTGCATACACCTGCACTTCGGCGTTGTACTTGGCCTGGAAGTCGGCACGGAACTTGTCCATGCCCGCTTTCTGATCGCCTTCCACGCCACCGGCCTCGGCACACGTCACCTGTTCATCGGCCATCCCGTCGCCCGCCAGCTGAGCCAGTGCAGCGGAACAGATGCCATCGCCACCCATGAACTTGGCGTTGATGCCGAGCGACTTCATCTGCTTCATCATCGGACCCGCGACTGCGTCCATGCCACCGAAGAAGATCACATCGGGCTTCTTGGCCTTCAAGGTGGTCAGGATGGCGTTGAAGTCCGAAGCTTTGTCGTTGGTGAATTCGCGCCCGACGACGGTGCCACCGGCAGCCTTCACGCCCTTTTCAAACTCGTCGGCAACGCCCTGGCCGTACGCCGTGCGGTCGTCGATCACAGCCACATTTTTGGCCTTGAGCGTTTCCACCGCGTACTTGCCGAGCGTGCCACCCAGGTGCACGTCATCGGCCACCATGCGGAAAGCGCCCTGGAAGCCCTGGCGGGTGTACTTGGGGTTGGTCGCCGAGGGCGAAATCTGCGGAATACCAGCGTCGTTGTAGAGCTGCGAAGCGGGGATCGTGGTGCCCGAATTCAGGTGACCGATGATGCCGGCCACTTTGGCATCAACGAGTTTCTGGGCAGCCGCCACACCCTGCTTGGGATCGCCAGCATCGTCTTCGACCAACAGCTCAAACGTCGCAGGCGAGCCGTTGATGGTCGGTTTGGCAGCATTGAGCTCTTCGATCGCCATGCGGGCGCCGTTTTCGTTGTCCTTGCCGAGGTGGGCAATGCCGCCGCTGGTGGGACCAACGTGACCAATCTTGATCACATTGTCACCAGCCGGTGCTGGCGCAGCTGCCGGCGCTGCCACCGGGGCAGCAGGGGCGGCTGGAGCGGCTTCTTCTTTTTTGCCGCAAGCGGCCAAAGCCACCGCCGCAGCGATCAGGGCAAGTTTGAGGTTCAGTTGCATATTGGTTCTCGATAAGGGTGGGTTTGAGATGCGGAGGGAACTTTTTTCTCCACGCCCTTAAAGATAACCTAAAAAATGATCCGAACAGGTCGCCGGACCCCAGCGAAGAGGTTTATCAAGGGTTTGCCCGGGGTCCCATCGAGGGCAACAGTGGCGCCATTGGCACGGTAGATAAAAGCCGACGGCTCATCCATCAATTCAGCGGGCGGTGAAATCGTGATGCGTTGGTTCAATACCGGACGCGCGGTAGACCTTCCAGCGCTCTCGGGCGCGCTCGCGATCGGGCTGGTCATGGCTCACCACCTCGATCACCCGCAAAAACCGATCAAAGCCAGACAAAAACCCATTGGCCAGGTTCACCAGCACCCTGTCCTGCGGATGCGGCACCTCTGCGGGCCATTCTCCAACCAGAAGGATGGGCGAATGGGCCTGCGTTTCAGCGGGATCGCTCAGCCGCGCATGGGGTATGAAGTCGCGCCCGGCAAACGTCCACAAGGCCGCATCCAACGGGTCAAGCTCTTGCGGCTCTGCCACCACCAGCAAGCTAGCGTCCTGTAGGTAGGCTTTTCGCAGCAGCCGACAGGCATGGATGCGCTTGTCGGCGACGTTGAAATGGAAGACGACTTCGGTCACGGTCACCCGACAGACTCTGGGATGGCGTCGCGTTCAGGTCTTGCTGATGCGTTTGGCGGGTGCCTTGCGGAGCGCTGGCACCGATTCACTGGCCGCCTCGTTGATCAGGTACTGCAGCAACAGCGGCACCGGCCGACCGGTGGAGCCTTTGGCTGCGCCGCTTTTCCAGGCGGTTCCCGCAATGTCCAGGTGGGCCCAGGTCAGCTCGGCGGTGAATTTTTGCAGGAACTTGGCGGCGGTGATGGAGCCCGCCGCGCGTCCCGCGATGTTGCCCATGTCGGCAAAGTTCGATTTCAGGCCTTCGGCATACTCGTCGTCCAGCGGCATGCGCCAGCAGGGATCGAGCGCGGTATCTCCCGCTTGCTGCAAAGCGGCCGCAAGCTTGTCGGTCGGGCTGAACAGCCCCGAGCGAACAGCGCCCAGGGCAATCACGCAGGCACCGGTGAGGGTGGCGATGTCGACCACTGCGCGCGGCTTGAAACGCGCCGCGTAGCTGAGCGCATCACACAAAATGAGTCGCCCTTCGGCGTCGGTGTTGAGGATCTCGATCGTCTGCCCGCTCATGCTGGTGACCACGTCGCCGGGCTTGACGGCAAGACCGTCGGGCATGTTTTCGCAGCTCGGAATCAGCCCCACCACATTGATGGCCGGCCGGGCCTCGGCCAGCGCCGCGAAGGTGCCCAGCACGCTTGCTGCGCCGCCCATGTCGTACTTCATCTCGTCCATCTCGGGCGCAGGCTTGATGGAGATACCCCCTGTGTCAAACGTAATGCCCTTGCCCACCAGCACCACCGGTGCGCTGGTCTTGGCCGCACCGTTGTAGCGCATCACAATGAAGCGCAGCGGCTCCGCCGAGCCTTGCGCCACCGCCAAAAACGCACCCATGCCCAGCGCCTTGACCTCCTTGGGGCCGAGCACCTCGGTCTTGAAGCAGGGCTTGCGCCCGAGCTGGCGCGCGGCATCGGCCAGCATGCTCGGCGTGGCGTGGTTGGCCGGGCGGTTCGCCCACTCCTTGGCCAGCGCCACGCCCACTGCCAGCGCTTGGCCGCGCGCAAAGCCAGCGCGCACCTTCTCGGGCTGGCTCACGCCGATCATGACTTTGCGCAGCACGCGCGCCTTGGCCGACGGCTTGGTGTGGGTGTAGACATAGCTCGCGTCGGCGCAGGCTTGCACCGCTGCGCAGACCGCATCGCCGCTCGGCTCGATCAGGCTGAGCAGCAGCGCCAGTTTCTGCACGTCAGGCTGCTTGAGAGACGCCACCGCCGCACCCACCGCCTTGCGTACCGCCGCCGGCGAGCCGTCGCCCGCGCGCACCAGGAGCACCCGCGCTGCCCGCACACCGTCCACCTGGTAAGCCGCCAGCAGCTTGGACACACCCGATTCCAGTGCGCCGCTTTTGTGGGCCTGCGCGATCAGCGTGGCCAGCGGTGAGTCGGGTTTGCCCGATGGCGAGCTCTCGGGCACCAGCACCACCAGGGCATCAGCAGCCCACTTGGCAGCGTCGGGGAGGGAAACACGGCTGAGTTCGAAGTCCATAATTGCCTATTCCTTTTTGGTTGATTGATGTTATTCCATTCGTCCATTCGCAAAGAGCTGGCGCGCAGCTTTGGTGCCACGCTGGTGGTGCTGTTCACCATCGTGCTGACGATGCTGTTGATCCGCACGCTGGGCTTGGCTTCACAGGGCAGCGTGAACCCGCAAGAGATCATGCTGGTGCTGGGCTACACGGTGATCGGGCGCATGCCCACCATCCTCACGCTGGCGCTGTTCATCGCCATCGTGTTCACCCTCTCTCGCATGTACCGCGACAGCGAAATGATCATCTGGTTTGCCAGCGGTCGCTCGCTGGGGGGATTTCTGGGGCCGGTGCTGCGGTTTGCCTGGCCGATCTTGATGGTGATCACGCTGATGGTGATTCTGGTCTGGCCCTGGGCCAACAGCCAAACCGATGAACTTCGCGCGCGCTTCGAGCGGCGCGGGGACCTCGAGCGGGTCACGCCGGGACAATTCCAGGAGTCCTCCAGCGGTCGACGCGTTTTTTTCATCGACAAGGACACGACCGACGGCACCGAAGGCCGAAACATTTTTGTCTCCAGCACCGAGCCAGACGGGCGCGAATCCATCATCTCCGCGCGCTCGGGCCGCATCGAATGGGTGGGTGAACAACAGTACTTGTTGCTCAGCAACGGGCAGCGGCTGGAAACCGATGCCAGCCAGCGTTTGCAGATCAGCGAGTTCGAGGAATACGGCACCCAAGTGGGCGGCAGCTCACTGGCCTCTGGCGGGGGTGACCGGCTGAAGTCGCGCAGCACCTGGGATTTGCTGAAATCGCCCGACCCCGCCAGCCGCGGCGAACTCGGCTGGCGTTTGGGCATGGCGCTCACAGCCCTGAATTTCGTGCTGATCGCGCTGGCGACCACCGCGGGTAACCCGCGCGCTGGACGTGGCGGAAACTTGTTCTTTACGCTGTTCGCCTTCATCGTTTATTACAACTTGCTCAACATCGGGCAGGGCTGGGTCAGCAGCGGGCAGATGGGCTTGGCGACGTTGATGCTGTCGCTGCACGGCGGGGTGTTTGTGCTCGCGGTGCTCTGGCTTCTCAAGCGCCACTGGAATGTTTCATTGCGCGGCTGGCTAACCGGCTTGCGCAACCGCAGCAGCGGCGAGCCCGAGGTGGCGCGATGAAAACCATTCGACGGCTGATTTATGGCGAGGTGCTGGCAGCGGTGGGCTTTGTGCTGCTGGCCTTCCTGTCATTGTTCTTTTTCTTCGATTTTGTCGACGAACTCGGCGATCTCGGCCGCGCAGCGATCACCGATCCCAAGCAGCTTTACAGCCTCAAAGAAGCGCTCCTGTATATCGCGCTGTTGATCCCCAGCCACATCTACGAGCTGATGCCGATCGCGGTGCTGATCGGCTCGGTGTTCGTGCTGGCGCGGCTGGCCCAGGGTTCCGAGTACACGATTCTTCGCACCAGCGGCCTGGGGCCCTGGCGAGCGCTGCGCATCCTGCTGGGTCTGGGCGCGCTGTTTGTGGCGCTGACCTTTGCCATTGGTGACTATGTGGCGCCGGTGGCCGACAGGACCGCGCAGCTGCTCAAGGCCAACTACAAAGGGGGCATCAGCGTCGGGCAGACAGGTGCCTGGCTAAAGGAGAAGCAGGCCTACAGCAATTTTTCGGTCAACGTGGGCGCCCTGTCACCGCAAGGCGAGCTGACGCAAGTGCGCATTTTCGAGTTCGACAATCGGGGTTTTCTGGTCTCCACGCTGCAGGCCCAAACCGGACAAATCGAAGGCGACGATTCCTGGACGCTCAAGAATGTGCAGCGGCGCGAGTTTGATACCGCCGGCCTGACCTCGGCGCGCATCAACCGCTCCGAACTGCCCAGCCTGCGTTGGCCCAGCAGCCTGAGCACCGAAATGGTGTCGGTCGCCCTGCTCAAACCCGACCGCATGCGCACCGCTGACCTGTTTGCCTACGTGCAGCATCTGGAGGCCAACGGCCAGACCGCGCAGCGCTACGAAATCGAGTTCTGGCGCAAGGTGTTCTACCCGCTGTCCTGCCTGGTCATGGTGGTGCTGGCGCTGCCGTTTGCCTACCTGCATTTCCGCTCTGGCAGCATCACCGGCTATGTGTTTCTGGGTGTGATGATCGGCATCAGCTTCTTCCTGCTCAACAACGTGTTCGGCTACATCGGCAACCTGCGGCAGTGGCAGCCGTGGCTGGCGGCTGCCTCGCCGGCGCTGATCTATTCGGTGGTGTCGCTGGGCGCTTTTGGTTGGCTGGTTTTGAGACGTTAGGGAGACGAAAAATGCTGGGAGTGGTGGTATTTGCCCATGGATCGCGCGACCCGCTGTGGCGCGCGCCGGTCGAGGCGGTGGTGCGGCGCATCGCCACGAGCGACCCTCAGGCACTGGTGACCAGTGCCTACCTGGAACTCTGCGAGCCAGACATGCCCACGGCAGTGGCCGATCTGGTGGCCCGCGGCGCCACTGCGGTGCGCGTGTTGCCTCTGTTTTTCGGTATGGGCAAGCACGCCCGCGAAGACCTGCCCGAGATCATGAAAGACCTGGCGCAGCGACACCCGGGTGTTCTGCTGGAGCAACTGCCCACCGCTGGAGAAGACCCGCGCCTGACCGCGCTGCTGGCTCAGATCGCGCTGGAGCGCACGACATGAACTTGCAGCAGCTGCGCTTCGTGCAAGAGGCGGTGCGGCGCCAGCTCAACCTGACCGAGGCCGCCAAAGCGCTGCACACCTCCCAACCCGGTGTGTCCAAGGGCATCATCGAGCTGGAGGATGAGCTGGGCATCGAGATCTTTGCGCGGCACGGCAAGCGCATCAAGCGCGTGACCGAGCCGGGACAGCATGTACTGGCCAGCATCGAGATCATCTTGCGCGAGGTGAACAACCTCAAGCGCATTGGCCAGCAGTATTCGGCGCAGGACAGCGGCACGCTCTCGATCGCCACCACCCACACCCAGGCGCGCGATGTGCTGCCCGGGCCGGTGTCGCAGCTGCGCCAGAGTTATCCCAAGGTGGGTATCAGCCTGCACCAGGGTGCGCCCGATCAGGTGGCGCGGATGCTGATCGACGAGGTGGCCGAAATCGGGGTGGCCACCGAGTCGCTGGCGAATTACCCCGAGCTGATCACCCTGCCCTGCTACGAGTGGCAACACGTGCTGGTGCTGCCGTTCGACCACCCGCTGCTGGAGCGCGACCGCATCACGCTTGAAGACCTGGCCACCGTGCCGCTGATCACCTACCACCCCAGTTTTACCGGCCGCACCCGCATCGATCAGGCGTTTGCCTTGCGCGGGCTCAAGCCCAACGTGGTGCTGGAAGCGATCGACTCGGATGTCATCAAGACTTACGTGAAGCTGGGCATGGGCGTGGGCATCGTGGCCGAAATGGCGATGCAGGGCGACAACCAGACACCCGACCTGGTGGCGCGTCCCGCCGGCCAGCTGTTTGGGCACAATTTGGCGCGCGTGGCCTTCAAACGCGGCACCTATTTGCGCAACTTCGTGCTGCGCTTCGCCGAACTGCTGAGCGATCGCCTGACGCGCGCATCGATCCAGCAGGCGATGAAGGGCACGCCCGATGCGTATGAGATTTAGCCCCCCGCGCCGCATGCGGCGTCACCCCCCAGGGGGACAATGCCTGCGGCCCGGCAAAGCCGGTTCCACGGCATTCTGAAAAAAACATCTCGCTCTGCCCCCGTCTTTTGCTTGAAGAATGACCTCGATCCAAGCCCACACACCCGCCCTCACTTCCCGCCTGCCCAAGGTCGGTACCACCATCTTCACCGTCATGTCGGCATTGGCTGCCGAAGCTGGTGCGGTCAATCTGGGTCAGGGCTTTCCCGATTTCGATTGCGATCCTGCGCTGGTTGATGCGGTGACCACAGCGATGCAGGCGGGCCACAACCAGTACCCGCCGATGCCGGGTGTGCCGGCGCTGCGTCAGGCGATGGCGGACAAGATGCTCGCCTTGTACGGCCTGCGCTGCGATCCGGCGACCGAGGTCACGGTGACGGCAGGCGCGACCCAGGCCATCTTCACCGCGCTGCTGGCCGTGGTGCATCCGGGTGACGAGGTCATGGTGCTGGAGCCCTGCTACGACAGCTATGTGCCCAACATCGAACTGGCCGGCGGTGTGGCGGTGCGCGTGCCGCTCACGCCCGGCAGCTTTCGGCCCGACTTCGACGCAATAGCCGCTGCCATCACGCCGCGCACCCGCGCGCTCATCATCAACAGCCCGCACAACCCCAGCGGCATGGTCTGGAGCGAGGCCGACATGCTGCGCCTGCAAGATCTGCTGTTGACCACCGAGGTGCTGCTGATCAGCGACGAGGTGTACGAGCACATGGTGTTCGACGGCCAGGCGCACCAGAGCGCGGCGCGTTTCCCTGGTCTGGCGGCGCGCGCTTTCATCGTCAGCAGCTTTGGTAAGACCTTCCACGTGACCGGCTGGAAAGTGGGCACGGTGGTGGCGCCCGCTCCGCTCACGGCGGAGTTCCGCAAGGTACACCAGTTCAACGTGTTCACCGTGAACACACCGGTACAGCATGCGTTGGCGCACCACATGACGGACGCCTCCAGCTACCGCGGGCTGCCGGCGTTTTACCAGCGCAAGCGCGACCTGTTCCGCGCCGGCCTGGCGGACACGCGCTTTCGGTTGTTGCCCAGCGAAGGCACTTTTTTTCAGTGTGTGGACATCAGCGATCTCGCGGTGCCCGAGCGCGATTTGCCGGAGGGCGCGTTTTGCCAGTGGCTCACGCGCGAGATCGGTGTGGCAGCGATTCCGCTCTCCGCCTTTTACGGCAACGGCTTCGACCAGCGCACGGTGCGCTTCTGTTTTGCCAAGCGCGACGACACGCTGAACGAGGCCCTGCGCCGACTGGCGCGGCTCTGACACTGCCGACTGGCGCGACTCTGACACCGGCGACTGGCGCGTCTGTAACGGCTTCGATCAGGCGTTCAGCTGCGCCCAGCTCTTGTCCAGCCGCTTGACGCTCACCGGCTGCGGCGTTCGCAGTTCCTGCGCGAAGAAGCTCACCCGCAGTTCCTCCAACAACCAACGAAGTTCCTGCAAGCGTGCGTCCTGAACGCCTTTGCGCTCGGCCAGCAGGCGCCAGAAGCGCTGGTCTTGCGGTCGAAGTTCGGCCAGTTTGGCGGCATCGCGCCCCGGATCGGTTCGGGCTTTCTCGATGCGCAGCTGCACCGCTTTGAGATAGCGCGGGAAATGCACGAGCTGCGCGTAAGGCGTGGCGAGCAGGAAACGCTTGTTCACCAGGCGCTGCAACTGCTGCGCGATGTCGGTCGCCATCTCACCGCTGGCCTTGCTGTCCTTGAGCTTGCGCGCGGCGGCCGCGTACTCGACCAGGATGGCACCGGCGTTGCGCGCGATCTCGCTGGCGATCAGCGTGAGTCGGCCACGCCCTTCTTCGATGCGTTTCTTGAACGCGGCTTCGTCGGTGGGCAGGGGTTCAATCAGAAACGCGCGGTCCAGTGCCAGCTCGATGATTTGATTGCGCAGTTCTTCTTGCGTGCCACCGCCCGCACCACTCTCGCTCTTGCCCACTTGCATGTAGGCCGCAGCCATGGTCTGCAAACCGGGCAAGCTCTTCTCCAGATACTTAAGCGCGTCTTTGATCTGCAGCGCAAACAGGCGGCGCAGACCCTCGCGGTGCCGGGCCTGGGCCGCCTGTGGCTCGTCAAACACCTCGATCGTCACCGCATCGCCGTGGTCGATCAGTGCGGGAAAGCCGATCAGCGTCTGCCCGCCTTGGCGAATTTCCATCAGCTCGGGCAACTCACCAAAGTCCCAGCTGGTGTGGCGCTGGCTCCCTTGGGCAGGTGCCGGGCTGCGCGCGGGCTGGGCCGCCTTGCCGGGTGGGGTGGCGACGGGCGCCACCGGTTCTGGAGCCGCTGGCCGCAGGCTCTCCAGCTTGAGCGAGGCCAGCGCCTGAAACGCACCGCGCGCCTGGCCGCCCAGCTCGGCCTTGAGTGCGCCGAGATTGCGGCCCTGGCCGAGCTGGCGGCCATGTTCGTCCACCACGCGCAGGTGCATCAGGTGGTGCGGGCTGACCATGTCCAGCTTGATGTCGTTGCGAGCGATGTCGAGCTGCGTGGCCTCGCGCACGAGCTTGAGCAAGGCGTCCATCAGGCTGCCGCCACCAAACACCGCCGGTTCGGTGAGCGCCTGCGCAAACTTCTCGGCGGTGGCGGGCAAGGGCACCAGCCGCGAGCGCGGCCGCTGGTGAAGGGTCTTGAGCAAGACCAGCAGCTTGTCTTTCAACATGCCAGGCACCAGCCATTCGCAGCGCTCTTCGCTGACCTGGTTCAGCGCAAAGATCGGGACCGTCACCGACAGACCATCTCGCGCGTCACCAGGCTCGTGCAGGTAGGCGCAGGCGCAGTCCACGCCCCCCAGGCGCAGCGTTTTCGGAAACGACTGGGTGGTGATGCCCGCCGCCTCGTGGCGCATCAGCTCTTCTTTGCTCAGCAGCAACAATTTTGGATTCAACCGGTGCGCGTCTTTGTACCAGCGCTCGAAACCCGTGCCGCTGAACACATCGGTTGGGATTTGCGCATCGTAAAAGGCGTAGATCAGCTCGTCGTCCACCAGCACGTCTTGCCGACGCGACTTGTGCTCCAGCTCCATCACCTGCTTGACCAGCTTCTGGTTGGCGGCCAGGAACGGCAGCCGCGTCTCCCACTCGCCCGCCACCAGCGCCTCGCGGATGAAGATCTCGCGCGCACCGGCAGGGTCGACCCGGCCGTAGTCGGTGCGGCGGTTGTGATAAATCACCAGCCCGTAAAGCGTGGCGCGCTCCAGCGCGGTGACCTGTGCGGCTTTTTTCTCCCAGTGGGGGTCAAGCAGCTGTTTCTTGATCAGGTGCGCGCCGACCTGCTCCAACCACAGTGGCTCGATCGCCGCGATGCCGCGCCCAAACAAGCGTGTGGTCTCGACCAGCTCGGCGCAGACGATCCAGCGGCCCGGCTTCTTGCTGAGCTTGGCACCCGGGTGGCGGTAGAACTTGATGCCGCGCGCGCCCAGGTACCAGTCTTCGGCCTCGCTCTTCTGGCCGATGTTGCCCAGCAGGCCCGACAGCATGGACAGGTGCAGCTGCTCGTAGTTCGCGGGCGCGGTGTTGAGCTGCCACTTGTGCTCGGCCACCACCGTGTGGAGCTGCGTGTGGATATCTCGCCATTCGCGCAGGCGTCTCACATTGATGAAGTTCTCGCGCAGGACGCTCTCGAACTGGCGGTGACTGAGCTTGTGATCTTTGCCGTGGCCGCCTTTGCTGTCCTCAAGCCACTTCCAGAGCTTGAGCGTGCCGACAAACTCGCTCTTGTCGTTGTCGAACTTGGCGTGCGCCTGGTCGGCCTGGGCCTGTTTGTCCAGCGGGCGGTCGCGCACGTCTTGCACGCTGAGTGCGGACGCGATCACCAGCACCTCGTCGAGCGCGCCGCGCTGCTGCGCTTCCAGCAGCATGCGGCCCACTTTCGGGTCCAGCGGCAGGCGCGACAGCGTCTCGCCGATGCGCGTCAATTCGTTGTTGTCGTCCACCGCGCCCAATTCGTTGAGAAGCTGGTAGCCGTCGACAATGGCGCGCTTTTGTGGCGGTTCGATGAACGCAAAGTCTTCTACGGCACCCAGGCGCAAGGCTTTCATGCGCAGGATCACGCCCGCCAGCGAGCTGCGCAGAATTTCGGGGTCGGTGAAGGCGGGCCGGGACTGGAAGCTGGCCTCGTCGTATAGCCGGATGCAAATGCCGTCGGCCACCCGCCCACAGCGCCCGGCACGCTGGTTGGCCGCCGCCTGGCTGATGGGCTCGACCATCAGCTGCTCCACCTTCTGCCGAAAGCTGTAGCGCTTGACCCGCGCCGTGCCGGCGTCGATCACGTTGCGGATGCCCGGCACAGTGAGCGAGGTCTCCGCCACGTTGGTCGCCAGCACGATGCGCCGCCCGGAGTGGTGCTGAAAGATGCGGTCTTGCTCGGCGGGCGACAGGCGCGCGAACAGGGGCAACACCTCGGCATTGCGCAGCGTGGGCTGGTGGCTCAGGTGCTTGCGCAGGTGATCGGTGGCTTCGCGAATCTCGCGCTCGCCCGGCAGAAAAATCAGAATGTCGCCCGCTTGCGGCAAACGCCAGAGCTCGTCCACACCATCGGCAATCGCGCTGTTCAGGTCATAGTCGCGGCTTTCTTCAAAGGGCCGGTAACGCACCTCCACCGGGAAAGTGCGGCCCGACACCATCAACACAGGCGCCGGACCGTTTTTTGAAGCGAAGTAGCGCGCAAACCGATCCGCATCGATCGTGGCCGACGTCACCACCACCTTCAGATCGGGTCGGCGCGGCAGCAGCTGGCGCAGGTAGCCGAGCAGGAAATCGATGTTCAGGCTGCGCTCGTGAGCCTCGTCGATGATGATGGTGTCGTAAGCGCGCAGGTCGGGGTCGGTCTGCGTTTCGGCCAGCAAAATGCCGTCGGTCATGAGCTTGACCGAAGCGTCCTTGGACAGCCGATCCTGGAACCGCACCTTGAAACCCACCACATCGCCCAGCGGCGTGTTCAGCTCCTCGGCAATGCGCTTGGCGACCGAGCTGGCGGCGATGCGGCGCGGCTGCGTGTGGCCGATGAGTTGCCCGCGCTGACCCGGTTTCGCGTTCAAGCGACCGCGCCCCATGGTCAGAGCGATCTTCGGAATTTGCGTCGTCTTGCCAGATCCGGTCTCGCCGCAGACGATGACCACCTGGTGCGCGCGCATCGCGGCTTCGATTTCCACCCGGCGGGCCGATACTGGCAACGATTCGGGAAACTCGATGCGCAAAGCAGCTGCCGGGCGTGGTGTGGGCGCGCCCGGTGCTGGGGCGGATTTGACAGGTTCTTTCACCGCGCTATTATCGCAGTCACCGGTTCACGTGCAGCACGTGTTTCCGTATTCCACAGCCAGCGAGCATGCCATGACCAACCTGACCATTGCCATCGACGAAGCCATCGTGCGCCAAGCGCGCGTGCGCGCCATCCAGGAAGGCACCTCGGTGAGTGCCAAGGTGCGCGAGTTTTTGGCGGGCTATGCGCTGGGTGAACAGGCGCAACAAAGCGCCGCGCAAGCGTTTATCGAGGCTGCGCGAATCAGCCAGGCCAACGCATCGGGCACGCGCTGGAGCCGGGAAGACGCCCACCAGCGCCCCTATCCCGGCGGCGCATGATCTGCTTTTTTGACACCAACGTGCTGGTGTACTGCATGGACGCCGGGGACCCGATGCGCCAAGCGCGCGCCATTGAACGCTTCGCCCGCGCCTGCGAGCAAGACACCGTGGTGCTGAGTGCACAGGTGCTGCAAGAGTTCTACGCCACCACCACCCGAAAGCTCAAGCCCCCACTGCCACCCGCCGAAGCGCTGGCCCAAATGGAGCGGCTGGCAAACTTCGAGGTGCTGGGCAGCAGCGCGGGCAGCATTCTGGAATCCGGCCGGCTGGCACAACGCTACCGCTTGCAGTGGTGGGACGCCCTGATTCTGGAAGCAGCCTTGCGCTCAGGCGCCGACCTGCTGGTGACCGAAGACGGGCAGCACGGCCAGCGTTTTGGCAAGCTCACGCTCGAAAATCCTTTTATCTGACCTTCTTGCCCCTCATGTCCACCGTCTTCAATTTCACTTTCGTGCCTTGGTTCCGCTCGGTCGCGCCCTACATCCACAAATTCCGCGACCAGGTCTTCGTGATCGGTCTGACCGGCGAAGGCATCGACGCGGGCAAGCTGGCCTCGATCGCACAAGACATCGCGATGATCCAGGCCATGGGTGTGAAGATCGTGCTGGTGCATGGGTTTCGCCCCCAGGTCAACGAACAGCTGCGCCTGCGCGGCCAGGAAGCGAAGTATTCGCACGGCATGCGCATCACCGATTCGGTGGCGCTCGATTGCGCCCAGGAGGCCGCTGGCCAGTTGCGGTACGAGATTGAGGCCGCATTCAGCCAGGGCCTGCCCAACACGCCCATGGCGGGCGCCCGGGTGCGGGTGATCTCGGGCAACTTCATCACCGCACGGCCGGTGGGCCTGATCGACGGGGTGGATTTCATGCACTCCGGCCTGGTGCGCAAGGTCGATACCGAAGGGATTCAGCGATCTCTGGAGCTGGGCGCACTGGTGCTGATTTCGCCGTTTGGCTTTTCTCCCACGGGCGAGGCCTTCAATCTGGGGATGGAAGACGTGGCCACCTCGGTTGCCACCGCCTTGCAGAGTGACAAATTGATCTTCCTCACCGAGGTGCCTGGCATCCGCATTGATGCCACCGACCCCGAGAGCGAGATCGACACCGAGCTGCCGCTGGCCGACGCCAAGCGTCTTCTGGCGTCGCTGCCTGCCGCCACCCAACCCACCGACACCGGCTTCTACTTGCAGCACTGCATCCGAGCATGCGAGGGCGGCGTGGAACGAAGCCACATCATCCCGTTTGCGCTGGACGGCTCGCTGCTGCTGGAGATCTACGTGCACGATGGCATCGGCACCATGGTGGTAGACGAAAAACTGGAGAGCATGCGCGAGGCCAACATCGACGACGTCAGCGGCATCCTCACCGTGATCGAGCCGTTCGAGAAAGACGGCACCCTGGTCAAGCGGGACCGCACCGAAATCGAACGGGATGCAGGCCTCTACACCATCATTGAGCACGATGGCGTGATCTTCGGCTGCGCAGCCCTCTACCCGTACCCGGAGGAACGCACCGGCGAGATGGCCGCGCTCACCGTGCTGCCCGACACCCAGAGCCAGGGCGATGGCGAGCGGCTGCTCAAACGCATCGAGGCGCGCGCCCGGGCCCAGGGCCTGCAAAGCATCTTTGTGCTCACCACCCGCACCATGCACTGGTTCATCAAGCGCGGCTTCGTCCAGGTCGGCGCCGACTGGCTGCCCGAGGCCCGCAAACGCAAGTACAACTGGGACCGCAAGAGCCAGGTGCTGGTGAAAAAACTCGGCTGATGGCCTCATTGCACGGCGTGATTTGACAAAAATCAAACCAGGCAGGCCTCAGCTGCCGATACTGGCAAGTTGAGTGACACACAGGTGAAAACACCATGACAGAACGCAGCAATCTCACCCCGGGGTCCTCCGCATCCAGTCCCGGTGCAGGCGGCAAGTCGGTCGTCCGCCGTTCCGCTCGTTCCCGCAAAGCCGTCGAACGCCCTCGGCGCGTGGCGCTGGGCGACACGACCGGCAGCAGCAAGCCACAGACCATCCGGAAGAAAACCGTGACACAGGCCGTCTCGGCGCGCCAGGCCGGCCAGATGGCCGCGGTGCGCGACATCCTTTCGCGACCTGAAAACAGCAAGGCCGAGAAAGCCGAGTCGCTTCGAGCCATCCTCGAAGGCTCGGCGCCCGACGACGCGAAGGCGATTCGCCAGCTCTTGCGTGGCGAAGCCAAAGCCTCGAAACGCACCGGTACACCCAATGAGGTGGACCCGAACGAGCAGCTCAACAAGGACTGGCGCAGCGGCGCCTACCCCTACAAAAACCTGCTCTCGCGCAAGGTCTACGAAGCGCAGAAATACCTGTTGCAGGTGGAGCTGCTCAAACTGCAGGCCTGGGCCAAAGAGACCGGGCAGCGCATCGTGATCCTGTTTGAAGGGCGCGACGCCGCTGGCAAGGGCGGCACCATCAAACGCATGATGGAACACCTGAATCCCCGCGGTGCGCGCGTGGTGGCTCTGGAAAAACCCAGCGACGTGGAGCGTGGCCAGTGGTATTTCCAGCGTTACGTGCAGCACCTTCCCACGGCTGGCGAAATCGTGCTGTTCGACCGCAGCTGGTACAACCGCGCCGGGGTGGAAAAGGTCATGGGTTTCTGCTCCGAAGACGAGTACCAGGAGTTCATGCGCCAGACACCGCAGTTCGAGCGCCAGCTGGTGCGCAGCGGCGTTCACCTGATCAAGTTCTGGTTCTCGGTCAGCCGCGAGGAGCAGCGGCGACGGTTCAAGGAGCGCAAGGCGCACCCACTCAAACAGTGGAAGCTGAGCCCGATCGACCTGGCCTCCCTGGACAAGTGGGACGGCTACACCCAGGCCAAGGAAGCCATGTTCTTTGAAACCGACACGGCCGACTCACCCTGGACCGTCATCAAGAGCGACTGCAAGAAGCGCGCGCGGCTCAACGCCATGCGCTACCTGCTGCAGAAACTGCCATACACCAACAAGGACTCGAAGAACCTGGGTTCGCTGGACTCGTTGATCGTGGGTCGTGCCCACGTGGTGTACGAGCGTGGCGAGCGTCCGGGCAGCGCCATCCTTTGACTGGCATTGTGACCATCGGCGGGCCATGCGTTCGTTAAAAAGTCGCCTTCGGGCGACTTTTTAACGAACGAAAATTCTCAACGAGCCGGTCGCTGCCACCAAAGCAGCCCGGTGAGTACGATCACCGCCACAAAGCACAGAAACGACCAGTTGGCGATGGTCAGCCCGAGAAAGGTCCAGTCCACCTTGGAGCAGTCGCCGCTGCCTTTGAAGATCATCGGGACCGCCCGCTTCAGCGGGAAGGATTCGATCATCCCGTAAAAATCGCGCCCGCAGGAAAGCACCTCGGGTGGATACCACTGCAACCAGGTCTGGCGCGCCGCCACAAAGGCGCCAAACCCGGCCACCAAGGCCACCCCGGCGGTGGTGATCCAGCGCAGCAAGCCCAGAGGAAACGCCGCAGCCAAGGCGCTGAGCAGAGCGACACCGACGAGAGCGTAGCGCTGCACGATGCACATCGGGCATGACTCCAGCCCCACCGCGTGTTGCAAATAAAGGCCATAGGCCAGCAGGCCGATGCAACCGATGGCGACCAGCGCAAGCCAGCGGCGGGAATGGGAGAAAAGATGCATAACGAAGAGAAACAACGGATGTGGCGCAGGCTGAAACACAGCCCAGGCGCATTGGAACACCAATCGCCAAAAGGGTTTCCCGAAGCGGGCACAATTTGAACATCCCGGCACTGGCCGTCAACGCACCCCTTGAAGGACATCACCATGGCACGTACCGTCAACTGCATCAAGCTCGGCAAGCCAGCCGATGGCCTGGATTTCCCGCCCTATCCCGGCGAACTCGGCAAGCGGATTTTCGAAAGCGTGAGCAAACAGGCCTGGGCCGACTGGCTCAAGCACCAGACCATGTTGCTCAACGAGAACCGCCTGAACCTGGCCGATGCGCGCGCCCGCCAGTACCTTGCGCGCCAGATGGAGAAGCACTTCTTCGGCGAAGGAGCCGACGCCGCCGTCGGCTACACCCCGCCGCCCGCGCAGGGCTGAACCTCAGGGCGCACGGTTGCGTTGCGCATGTACCCGGTAGCCACGCCGTGACACCACCTGCAGACACCCGCCACGCACTGGTGATTGGCGCGGGCCTGGCAGGTGCTGCCACCTGTGCTGCACTCGCCCGGCGAGGTTGGCGCATCACCTTGGTGGATACAGCCAGCGGCCCGGCCCAGGCTGCGTCCAGCCTGCCGGTCGGCATGCTCAGCCCCCACGTCACCCGCGCACCGACGCCACTGTCGCGCCTGAGTGCACTCGGTGTGGCCAGCACGAGGGGCGAACTGGAGCGTTTGATCGCGCCCGGCCACGGCTGGCAGACCTGCGAGGTCGACAATCTGGACCACGACCTCGGCCGCTGGCCAGCCGCCTTGGTGCGGCCCGCTGCGCTGGTGCAGGCCTGGCTGGCTGAAGCGCGATCGCTGACGGCGCTGCAGACATGCTGGAGCCAGCGTGTGACCACCTTGCGCCAAGCACCTGACGGCTGGCAGGCACTGGATGATGAGCAGCGCGTGGTGGCAGAGGCGGCGGTGGTGGTGCTGGCCTGTGCCCGCGGCAGTGCAGCGCTGCTGCGAAGCAGCTGGCCCAAGACGACAGAAGATGAGTGGCCGCTGCGCCCGGTCAAAGGCCAGATGAGCCTGGCCGCGCTGGAGACCGAGCCGCTGGCCGCGCGACCACAGCGCCAGGCTGGTGTGTTCGTGCCGGCCTACCAAGACGCCGGGTTGCCTCCCGCCTGGCCAGCGCGCATCTGGGCGATGGGATCGACTTACGCGCGCGGGGAGGACAACACCGCCATCAGCGATCAGGCCCACCAGGACAACGAGCGCAGCCTCGCGGCCATGCACCCCGCTGCGGCCGAACGCCTGCGCGCCGACGCAGCGGCCGGCCGGCTGCTGGGCTGGGCGCAGGTGCGCTGCGCTTCGCTCGACCGCCTGCCGCTGGTGGGGGCGGTGCCAAATCTGAAAGCCTTGCAGTCCTGGATGGACACAGCAGGCGCTCGCCGCAGCAAACTCCCGCTGGCAGATGCGCCGCGCCACCCAGGGCTTTATGTGCTGACCGCGCTCGGCTCGCGCGGCCTGAGCTTGGCCCACTGGTGCGCCAAGCTGCTGGCGCAGCAAATCGACATGCCAACACCGCCAGAACCAACCACCGAGCCCGATTTGATCCAGGCGCTTGACCCAGCCCGTTTCGCCTGGAAGTTGGCCCGGCGCCAGTCGCTCCTTTCACCTAGAGCAGATCGATCCAGGGCGTGAAATCGCGCTCCTGCAGCGGGCGCGCGAGCAGGGCCGACACGCCTGCCTGTTCGCTGTTGCGCCGCACGCGGCGCCGGTTCCACCAGTCCCCCTGAGGTCCGGCTGTTTCGCTCAAAGCAAAACTCATGGCCTTCGGAAAGCGGGTGCGAAACAGCCGCGCAAGAGCCCATGCATCCACTTGGTGTTCGTCGAGGTTGAACACGGCGCAGCAGTAGGTGTTGCGGCCCATCAACGTCACTGCCGTGTCGGTGTTCAAGGCCACGTCGATCTCTGAGGTGTCGGCCAGCGCCAGGCCCGATCGCAGCACCTCGGCGTCGAACGCATCCACCCCCACCAGCAACGCGCGCCGCTCAAAACCGCTGCTATCGCGCGCATCACCGGCCAGCGGTGCTGGCGAGGTGATGTCCAGATCGAGGTAGCCCGAATCCACCTGGCGCGCAGCAAACACCGCGTCCAGATCGTGCAGCACGCCCGACCAAGCAATCGGCCGCTCCAGCACGCGCCAGGCGTGCGGCGGCGCGTCGGCGCCGACCCAAATGAGGCGCTGCCCAGCTGGCAATTCGCGCGCATGGGCCATCACCGCTTCAGCACTTTCTCCGTCCACCAGCACCACCTGCGCCGCCGCCAGCGACGCTTGTGCACCCGGAGCGACCAGCGGCGACCAGGGCGCGTAGCAGAGGTCGCGCTCCTGCGACAGCCTGAACACCGTGTTCAGGGCGTGCCGCTCCACGTCGGAAAAACCGACCACGCTGACCAAAACCCGCTGTTTGCTCATGGGGTGAATGTTACGTCTGGCCACAGCAAGCCCATGGCAATGACCCAGAAATCTCGGACCGCTTTGCAGCGCGGGTCACGAACCCGAGGGTCAAACCCGTTTCCCAGAGATTGCATATTCATAAATATACATAAGGACATAGCGATTTTGTAGTTTTCAGAATAATCAACTCTCTCTACAGTCCGCCGCATGCCCGACTTCGCCATCATCTTCGCCGGCTTCGCTGTGGGACTCATCGTGGGTCTGACCGGCGTGGGCGGCGGTTCGCTGATGACGCCGATCCTGATCTTCTTCTTCGGCGTCAAGCCCTACCTGGCGGTCGGTACCGACCTCCTGTTTGCCGCCTTCACCAAGCTCGGCGGCACCGTCAATCTGGCGCGCCAGCGTCTGGTGCCCTGGCGCGTGGTGGCGCAGCTCAGCGCCGGCAGCCTGCCCGCCGCCGTCCTGACCTTGGGGGTGTTGCACCGCCTGGGGCCGGCCAGCGAGCGGGTTCAATCGCTGATGACAGACACCCTGGGCGTGGCCCTTTTGCTCACCGCTGCGGCTATGTTGTTCAAAGCGGTGCGCGGCAAGCAGCAGCCACGCCACCTGCGCGACGACGAGATTGCGCAGGCGAGCCGTGCCCGCCACCCCTGGCTGGTGGCGCTGTTTGGTGCCGTCATCGGTGCGCTGGTCACGCTGACCTCGGTGGGCGCGGGCGCCATCGGTGTGTCGGTGTTGCTGCTGTTGTTTCCCCTGCTGCCGCTGCCGCGCATCGTGGCCGCCGACATCGCCTATGCGGTGCCTCTCACGCTGGTGGCCGGCCTGGGCCATGCCAGTCTGGGTTCGGTCGACTGGCCGCTGCTGGCCAAGCTGCTCGCTGGTTCCCTGCCCGGCATCTGGCTGGGCACCCGGCTGATGCGCCACACCCCGGAGCGGCTGGTGCGCTCGCTGCTTTCGCTGCTGCTGGCCTACGCCGGCACCAAGCTCATCGTTCTTTAAAATCCCGCTGTCACTCACCCGCCATGTACCAATACACCGAGTTCGACCAACAGTTCATCCGGCTGCGCGCCGCGCAGTTTCGCGACCAGCTGGAGCGCAACCAGGCCGGTCAGCTGGGCGAGGACGAGTTCAAGCCGCTGCGCCTGCAAAACGGCTGGTATGTGCAGCGCTTTGCGCCCATGCTGAGGGTGGCGGTGCCCTACGGTGAGGTCTCTGGCGACCAGCTGCGCGTGCTGGCCCGCATCGCCCGCGAGTTCGACCACAAGGAGGCACACGACACCTCGAATGCGGTGGCGGGTCTGGCCAACCTGAGCTCGCTGCCCGACCGCTGCGCCCACTTCACCACCCGCCAAAACCTGCAGTTCAACTGGATCCCCCTGCACCGCTCGGCCGACGTGATGGATCTGCTGGCCAGCGTCAACATGCACGGCATCCAGACCAGTGGCAACTGCATCCGCAACATCACCAGCGATGCGCTGGCCGGCATTGCGGTGGACGAAGTGGCCGACCCGCGCCCATTCGCCGAAATCCTGCGGCAGTGGAGCACGCTGCACCCCGAATTCGCCTTCCTGCCGCGCAAATTCAAGATCGCGATCACCGGCGCCCGTGAAGACCGCGCCGCGACCGCCTGGCACGACGTGGGCTTGCGGTTGCTGCGCAATGTGGATGGCGAGCTGGGCTTTCAGGTCCGTGTCGGTGGCGGCATGGGCCGCACACCCATTATTGGGAGCGTGGTGCGCGAATTCCTGCCCTGGCACCAGATCCTGAACTACCTCGAAGCGGTGGTGCGGGCCTACAACCGCTTCGGGCGGCGCGACAACAAGTACAAGGCACGCATCAAGATCCTGGTCAAGGCCGAGGGCCAGGCCTTCGTCGATCAGGTCGAGGCCGAGTACAGCGCCATCGTCGAACAAGACGGCGCGCCGCACACCATCACCCAGGCCGAGCTTGACCGGGTCAGCGCCTCCTTTGTGCCGCCCGCCCTCAACTGCGACCGCAAAAGCGCCGACGCCAAGATCGCCCACATCCTGAAAGCCGCGGCCGAGGACGACGTGGAGTTCGGCCGCTGGCTGACGCAAAACGTGAAGCCACATCAGAACCCCGACCTGCGCGCTGTCACCCTGTCGTTCAAGCGCCTGGGCTCTGCCCCCGGCGACGCCAGCGCCGACCAGCTGGAGCGCGCGGCCGACCTGGCCGACCAGTTCTCGGCTGGCGAGGCCCGCGTGACCCACGAGCAAAACCTCTTGCTGCCCTGGGTGCGCTGCGACCAGTTGCCCGAGATCTGGCGCGAAGCCCGTCGCCTGGGCCTGGCCCGGCCCAACATCGGCCTGCTGACCGACATGATCGCCTGCCCCGGCGGCGATTTCTGCGACCTGGCCAACGCCCGCTCGCTGCCGATCGCGCAAGCGCTGATCGCGCGCTACCAAGACCTGGACGAGCTGCACGACCTGGGCGAAATCGACCTGCACATCAGCGGCTGCATCAACTCCTGCGGCCACCACCACAGCGGCCACATCGGTGTGCTCGGCGTCGACAAAGACGGCCAGGAGTGGTACCAGGTGACGCTCGGCGGGTCGGACGGCACCCGCCTGTCTGGCGAGGCCGTGCCCGGCAAGGTCATCGGACCGTCGTTTGCCGCCGCAGAGGTGGCCGATGTGGTCGAGGCCCTGCTCGACACCTACCGCCAGCAGCGGGCCGACCGCGAAACCTTCACCGGCACGCTGCGGCGGGTCGGCCTCGACCCCTTCAAACAGGCCGCGAACGCAGCCCGCGTGGCCACCGCCCGCACGCCTGCCGCTGCGTGATCCACATGACCCCAACCATGCAACTCCTGGCCTCCACCGACCTGCCGGCCCACCCCGACGCCGGCACGCTCGTGCTGGCCAACGATGCGGACCCCGCGCAAGCCGACTTGACCGGTGTCCACACCGTGGTGCTGCACTTCCCCGCTTTCAGCGACGGCCGCGCCTTCAGCCAGGCCTTTTTGCTGCGCCGCCGGCTGGGCTTCATTGGCCACCTCCGTGCCACCGGCGACGTGCTGATCGACCAGCTGCAGCAAATGCAGCGCAGCGGTTTTTCTCAGGCGGTGCTGCGCGCCGACCAGATCCTGGGGCAAGGCGAGCGACAGCTGGCGCGTTATGCCGGGTTCTACCAAGGCGATGTGAAGAGCGGCCCCCGCTTCGCAGCCGCGACCCCAGATGCCCACCCGTCTTGACCAACAGACCCACACATGAGCGCCATCGACCTCTACAACCGACCTTCTCCCGACCACGCGGAGAAGGTGGGCAGCAGCATTGCGCTGCTGCAGCGCGTGAGCGCACAACACCCGGCACTCACCCAGGCCTCCAGCCTGGGCGCCGAAGACATGGTGGTCACCCACCTGATCCACCTTGCCGGCATCGACGCCGGCATCTTTGTGCTCGATACCGGCAAGCTGCACACCGAGACATTGGCGCTGATTGCCCAGATCGAGCGGCGTTACCAGCGCAGCGTGGAGGTGCACCGACCCAAGAGCGAAGCGGTGGTGAAGTTTGTGCGGCAGCACGGCGAGGAAGCCATGTACCAGAGCGTGGCGCTGCGCAAGCGCTGCTGCGATCTGCGCAAGATGGCGCCACTGGCGCGCGCGCTGGCCGGCAAGGACGGCTGGATCACGGGCTTGCGGCGTGAGCAGTCCAATGCCCGCGCCGAGGCCAGCGGGCAGGAGCAAGACGGTGAGCGCCAGAAGATCAGTCCGCTGGTGGACTGGACGTGGGGCGACGTCTGGCACTTCATCGCCGAACACCAGTTGCCCTACAACGCCTTGCACGACCGCTTCTATCCCAGCATCGGCTGCGCGCCCTGCACCCGTGCCATTGCGGTGGGCGAAGACTTCCGCGCCGGGCGCTGGTGGTGGGAGAGCGCCAGCATCAAGGAATGCGGCCTGCATGTGCAGCCCGTCTCGCACCTTGTGTCCGATTCAAACGACCTTGAGGCCGCTGCAACATGAACGCTCGCATCGAAACCGCATGCCTCGCACCGCTCGACGCGCGGCCTCTGAGCAACGCCCAACTCGACGCGCTGGAAGAGGAAACCATCTTCATCCTGCGCGAGGTGGCGGCCGCCTTTGAGCGCCCGGCGCTGCTTTTTTCGGGCGGCAAAGACTCGCTGGTGATGCTGCGCTGCGCCGAAAAGGCCTTTGGTGTCGGCCGCCTGCCTTTCCCGCTGCTGATGATCGACACAGGTCACAACTTCCCCGAAGTCACCGACTTCCGCGACCAGCGCGCCAACGAACTGCAGGCCGAGCTGATCGTGCGCCATGTGGAGGATTCGATGCGGCGCGGCACGGTGCGCCTGGCCCATGCGGGCGAGAGCCGCAACGTGCACCAGTCGGTCACCTTGCTGGAGGCGATTGAAGAGTTTCGCTTCGACGCACTGATCGGCGGGGCACGGCGCGACGAGGATAAGGCCCGCGCCAAAGAGCGCATTTTTTCGCACCGCGACGGCTTTGGCCAGTGGCAGCCCAAGGCCCAGCGCCCGGAGCTCTGGACACTGTTCAACACCCGCTTGGCCCCCGGTGAACACTTCCGCGTCTTTCCCATCAGCAACTGGACCGAGCTCGACGTGTGGCAGTACATCGAGCGCGAGCAGATCGCCCTGCCCTCCCTCTATTACGCGCACCAGCGCACGGTGGTGGAGCGCCGCGGCCTGCTGGTACCTGTGACCGCGCTGACGCCTGCCAAAGACGGTGAAACGGTGCAGTTGCGCGAGGTGCGTTTTCGCACGGTGGGCGACATCACCTGCACCTGCCCGGTGGCGAGCACCGCCGCCACACCGGGTGAGATCGTGATCGAAACACTGGCCGCCGAGGTGAGTGAGCGCGGCGCCACCCGCATGGACGACAAGACATCGGACGCTTCGATGGAGAAGCGCAAGAAGGAAGGCTATTTCTGAAGAGGAAAGTTAACCCCGCGCAGAACCTGACCACCCCCCGCGCCGCCTTCGGCGTCACCCCCCCCTGGGGGGGGGCGGCGCTGGCGGCCTGGCAAAGCCAGTTCCGCGGCGCCCTGGGTTAAGACACTGCCCGCCACCGACAACGCCTTCTGAAAGTATTTCATGAACACAACGACCCACACACCGGCTGAACCCGCTCAAGTCGTCCAGCCCGACACCCGCCCCGCCCTGAAATTCATCACCTGCGGCTCTGTCGACGACGGCAAAAGCACGCTGATCGGCCGTTTGTTGGTCGACAGCAAAGCCGTGTTGCAAGACCACCTCGCGGGCGTGCAGCGCCAGGGCCAGACCGACTTGGCGCTGCTGACCGACGGCCTCTCAGCCGAGCGCGAGCAAGGCATCACCATCGATGTGGCTTATCGCTACTTCAACACCGAATCTCGCAAATTCATCATTGGCGATGCGCCGGGCCACGAGCAGTACACCCGCAACATGGTCACCGCTGCCTCCAGCGCCGATGCGGCAGTGGTGCTGGTTGACGCCACCAAGCTCGACTGGCGCAACCCGGCGCCCGCGCTGCTGCCACAAACCCGGCGCCACAGCCTGCTGCTCAAGCTGTTGCGCGTGCCCTCGATCGTGTTTGCGGTCAACAAGCTCGACGCGGTGAGCGACAGCGCCCTGGCCTTCGCCCACATCCGCACCGCGTTGGCTTCTTTCTCCTCCGAGGCCGGCATCACGGTGAGCGCCACCGTGCCGGTCTCGGCGCTCAAGGGCTGGAATGTGGTCGAGCCCGCCGCCGATATCGCCTGGTGCGGCTACCGTGGCCCCACCCTAATCAGGCTTCTTGAGCAACTCCCGGTCACGCCCGCCGACACGGGCCTGCCGCTGGCGTTTCCCGTGCAGTGGGTCGAAAAGTTCTCGTCTTCAGCCGACACCCATCAAGGCCGGCGCGTTTTCTGGGGCCGTGTGGCCACGGGCCGCGTGCAGCCCGGGCAGCTCATTCGGGTGATGCCCAGCGGGCAGACCGCGCAGGTGGCGCAGGTGCTCGACCACGTGCGCTGTGCGCAGACGGTGGAGGCAGGGCACAGCGCCGGCATCGTGCTTGGCCGCGAGCTCGATGTGTCTCGCGGTGACTGGTTACTGGCCTCATCGGATGGAGGCGCAGGTCTGCCCACAACCCAAGTCCTTCATGCCACTGTGGCCTGGCTGGACGACGAAGCACTGACCGCCGGACGCGTCTACTGGGCGCTGCACGGGCACCGCTGGGTGAAAGCGCGGGTGCAACGCATCGTGCACCGGCTCGACATCCACACCCTGGCCGAAGAAAACACCGCGCAGCTGGAACCCAACGACATTGGCCACATTGAGCTGGCACTGCAAGAACCCTTGGTCACGCTGCCATTCCAGCAGTCGCGCGCCCTCGGCTCCCTGGTGCTGGTCGACACCGCCACCCACCGCACCGCCGGGGCATTGTTGGTGCGCTGAGCGCGCCTTTCACCCTTGCCTTATGTCAAGCGCAGGAGGGCTGCCCTGACCTACCCTATGAGAAACCCTAAAATCATGGATTTAAGCGATTCCCCTCCTCACACACCATGACCCACGTCGTCACCGAATCCTGCATCCGCTGCAAATACACCGATTGTGTGGATGTCTGCCCCGTGGACTGCTTTCGCGAAGGCCCGAATTTCCTCACCATCGATCCCGATGAGTGCATCGACTGCGCCGTCTGTATCCCCGAGTGCCCGGTGAGTGCGATCTATGCGGAAGAGGACCTCCCGAAAGATCAACTGCACATGACACGTCTCAATGAGGAGCTTGCGCGGCTGCCCACTTGGAAGAGCATCACCAAGCGCAAAGAACCGCAACCGGATGCCGACGACTGGAAAGACAAGACAGGCAAGTTGCCTGAACTGCTGCGCTGAAAAAACATGGAACCGAAACTCAAACAAGAAGTCATGGACACCGCCGCTGAGCACGACGGCCCGATAGAAACCGATGCAGTGATCGTTGGTGCGGGCCCGGTCGGCCTGTTTCAGGTCTTCGAGCTCGGCCTGCTGGAAATCAAGGCCCACGTGATCGACTCGCTCGCCTACCCGGGCGGCCAGCCGGTGGAGCTCTACCCGGACAAGCCAATCTACGACATCCCCGCCATTCCGGTGTGCACCGGGCAGGAACTGACCGACAGCCTGCTCAAGCAGATCGAGCCGTTTGGCGCCACCTTCCACCTGGGGCAAGAGGTGGTGAAAGTGGACAAGCAGGCTGACGGTCGTTTTTTTGTCGAAACCTCTAAGGGCACCCGCTTTCTCACCAAGACCATCTTCATCGCTGCCGGTGTCGGCGCGTTCCAACCGCGCTTGCTCAAGGTCGATGGACTCGATCGGTTCCAGAGCTCGCAACTGTTCTACCGCGTGAAGAACCCGGCCGAGTTCGCAGGCAAAAATTTGGTGATTGTCGGTGGTGGCGACTCGGCACTCGACTGGGCGTTGAACTTTGCAGCAGAGGGACCGAATAAGGCCGAGAGCGTCATCCTGATCCACCGCCGCGACGGCTTCAAGGCCGCGCCGGCCAGCGTGGCCAAGATGAAAGAGCTCTGCGATGGCTATGAAATGCAGTTCATCGTTGGCCAGATCACGGGTTACGAGGAGAAAGACGGCAGGCTGGTGGGAGTGAAGGTAACCGGCGCCGACGGCGTTACCCGTGTCGTGCCGCTGGATGTGCTGCTGGTGTTCTTCGGTCTGAGCCCCAAGCTCGGACCCATCGCCGAATGGGGTTTGGACATTGAGCGCAAGCAGCTCGTGGTGGACACCGAAAAGTTCTCCACCAGCATCCCCGGCATCTTCGCGGTGGGCGACATCAACACCTACCCGGGCAAGAAGAAGCTCATTCTTTCGGGCTTTCACGAATGCGCACTGGCCGCCTTCGGTGCCATGCCCATCATCGCCCCCGACAAAAAGGTGTTTCTTCAGTACACCACCACAAGCCCGAAGCTGCACAAGGTGCTGGGTGTGGAGTCTCCGGTGTTCGACTGAGAGTGTCCGCGATCGCCAGCCTTAAGGCTCCCTGCTAGCCAGGCTACCAAAGGGTTTTCTGCCTTCCGCGATTGGTTCGTGTGACCTTGCATCGAAAACGCCACCGTCGCCTAAAATGGTCCAAAACAACACTATAATCTGAGGCTGTTCCCTGATAGCTCAGTTGGTAGAGCGACGGACTGTTAATCCGCAGGTCCCTGGTTCGAGTCCAGGTCGGGGAGCCAAGAAACACGAGAGTCAGCAGGTTAGCGCCTGCTGACTTTTTTGCTTTCTGCGTTTGGCTGGTGCCAGTCTGGTGCCAGTTTCAGGTTTG
>JBBSDB010000004.1:0-41457 GCA_038249735.1 Burkholderiales bacterium | reverse complement strand
ATGTGGCGCGGGCGCTGCACGTATTTCTCCACCAGCACCGCGTCGCTGCCAAAGCTGTTGCGCGCCTCGCGCTGGCAGCTGGCCAGCGCGGCCGCAAAATCTTCAGCCTTGTCGACTGCGCGCATGCCTTTGCCACCGCCGCCCGCGCTGGCCTTGATGAGCACCGGGTAGCCGATTGCGTCGGCCTCGCGCCGCAGCAGCGCCGGGTCCTGGTCGGCACCGTGGTAACCAGGCACCAGCGGCACACCGGCTTTTTCCATCAGCCGCTTGGACTCGGCTTTCAAGCCCATGGCCAGAATCGCGCTGGAGGGCGGGCCGATGAACACCAGCCCCGCCTTCGCGCAGGCGTCGGCAAAGTCGTCGTTTTCGCTCAGGAACCCGTAGCCCGGGTGGATCGCCTGCGCGCCCGTGTCCTTCGCTGCCTGCAAGATGCGCTCCCACTGCAGGTAGCTCTCTTTGGGCGAGCTGCCCCCGATGTGCACCGCTTCGTCACAAGCAGCCACGTGTTTGGCGTGGGCATCGGCATCGGAATACACGGCCACGGTGCGCACGCCCATGCGGCGCGCGGTGGCGGCGACTCGGCAGGCAATTTCACCGCGGTTGGCGATCAGTATCTTGTTAAACATGGGTAGCTCCCGCGATGAAATCGCCTGCACACGCTGCGCGTGTCATGCAACTGGATGAAACGTCTGCTGTGCAGCCGTTTTCACCACGGTTGGCGATCAGAATTTTTTTAAACATCAGGCTTCCTTAGGAGCAGCAGACAAAAACGCGCTCATGCGACGGATCACCGCGCGCAAGAACTTGAACAACATCCAGGTGACGATCCACATGAGGACCACCACGATCACCAGCAACACGCCGAAAACCAGCGGGTGCTGGGTGGCGAGCCAGACCGCGCCGACCACCAAGCCGTCTTCGACCAGGCTCATGCCAAGGTTGGAAAACGGCTCGGGCGAGGTGTTGATGGCGGCGCGGGTGGTGGTCTTGGCAGCCTGCGAAGTGGCGGCCAATCCGCCGCCGAGCAGTGCGCCCATCAGCGCCATGGTGGCGCCATCTGCGCCCAGCGCACCAGCAGCGAGAGCCGCGCCAGCCGGGATACGGATCACGCTGTTGAGCATGTCCCACAGCGAATCGATGCCCGGAATCTTGTCGGCAAAGAATTCCATGAACAGCATGAAGCCGCTGGAGATCAGCAGCGCCGGGTGTTGCAGCACCTGCAGCCCGGTCGGCAGCGCGATCCAGTCCAGTGCGCCCGAGACGCCAACCAGAAACACCACCGCATAGAGCCGGAAACCACTGGCCCAGCCGAGCGCGGCGGCCAGCGCGAGCAGGCTGGGCATGTCGAGCCGGCTGGCGGCGTCGCTCACGCCAGCGCCCACCTGCGTGCCAACCTCGTTGACCACGCCGGCGCCCAGGTGAATGCCCAGCCCGTGCAGCCAGGCCACAAGCTGTTGCCAAAGGGTGATGTCAGCGTTTTCCATGCGGCGATTTGCCCGGCGCTCAGTCCACCAGCCAGAACGGCTTGCGCTTGTTCAGAAACGACTGCACGCCCTCGCGGCCTTCGTCGCTGGCGCGGATGTCGGCAATGCCCGCCACCGTGTGCTCAATCAGGTCGGCAGTGATTTCTTGACCGGCCACGTCTTGCACAAGCCGTTTGCAAGCGCGCACGGCGTTCGGGCTGGCGCTGGTCAGCGCTTTCAGCAGTTCATCGACCTTGGCGTCCAGCGCGTCGGCATCCACCACCTCGTGCACCAGGCCAATGCGGTGCGCCTCCTGCGCACTGAAGCGCTCGGCGGTGAGGAAATAGCGGTGGGCGGCGCGCGCGCCGATGGCGCGGATCACATAAGGGCTGATCGTGGCGGGGATCAAACCGAGCTTCACCTCGCTCAGGCAGTAGGTGGCCGAATCCACGCTCACCACCATGTCGCAAGCCGCCACCAGACCCACACCGCCCGCGAACACATCGCCTTGCACCCGCGCCACCGTGGGCTTGGGGCACTCGAACATGACGCGCAGCATGTCGGCCAGCTTGGCCGCGTCGGCCAGGTTCTCAGCCCGCGTGTAATCGGCCATGCGGCGCATCCAGTTGAGGTCGGCCCCAGCGCAAAAGGCGGAGCCATCAGCGGCGAGCACGATGGCGCGCACATCGTCGCGCTGGCCCAGCGACTGGAAGGCCTCGGTCAGCTCGGCGATGACAGCGTCATTGAAGGCGTTGCGCACCTCGGGGCGGCTGAGCGTGATGCGCGCCACGCGGTCTTGAACAGCAATCGTCAGGGCGGGCACACTCAGTTCGGCCATGTTTCCAAGCCTCCAAGGGTTTTAAGGGATTGAAAGTCGGCGTCGCGGTGCAACAGCGTGTGGCCGTGGGTGATGCAATAGCTGGCCAGCAGCACGTCGATGGGGCTGCGCACGGTGCGGCCCTGGGCGCGCAGGCGGCGGTACAACGCGGCCGCGCTGAGTGCGCTGGCCGCACCGCCAATGTCCACCACAGGCAAATCCAGCAGCAGGCTTTCGGCGAGAAAGCGGGTTTTGTCGTTGCGAAAGCCACGCAGCACTTCAAAAACCACCAGATCGGCCGTTCCAATCGAAACATCCCCGCTTTCCAGCCAGCGCACCAGTTGCAGGCGTTGCGAGGTTGGCGCTTGGTTGAAGAAGTCAATCCAGACGCTGGAGTCCACCAGGATCATGGTTTCTTTCGGGCTTTCGAGGTCAGCAATGGCGGTGCGGGTTCTTGAAGCGCCGACGCCTCGCCCGCGTCGACTTTCTCTGCCCCGTCAATGGCGCGGTCATACGGCTGACCACCCGCCTTCAAAGCCAGCTGCTGCGCTCGGTAGCGGGCCCATCCCTCGTCGGAGTCGTCCCATTGCAACTTCCCCTGCAACGCCAGCAAGCCGTCGTAGACCTTGCGCCGCTTGAGCATGCGCAAGCCCTCCTCCACCGCTTCGCGCTTGGTCTTGAAGTCGCCATAGGCCATGACATCGGCCATGAGCTTGTCGTCGATCACGATGTTGGTTCGCATGGGAAACCCTCTCAATGTGTATGAATTGAATAAATCATACACATCACATGCGAAACAGACCAAACTTTGTCTCGGGAATCGGCGCGTTGAGCGAGGCGCTTAAGCCCAGCGCCAGCACGCGGCGCGTGTCGGCCGGGTCGATCACGCCGTCGTCCCACAGGCGGGCGGTGGCGAAGTACGGGTGGCCTTGCACCTCGTACTGCTCCTTGATCGGAGCCTTGAATGCCGCCTCTTCCTCAGCGCTCCACTGGCCGCCTTTGGCCTCAATGCCGTCGCGCCGTACCGTGGCCAGCACGCTCGCGGCCTGCTCGCCGCCCATCACGCTGATGCGCGCGTTGGGCCACATCCAGAGGAAGCGCGGCGAGTAGGCGCGGCCACACATGCCGTAATTGCCAGCACCGAAACTGCCGCCGATGATGACGGTGAATTTGGGCACGGCGGCGGTGGCGACCGCGGTGACCATCTTGGCGCCGTTGCGCGCGATGCCCTCGTTTTCGTACTTGCGGCCCACCATGAAGCCGGTGATGTTTTGCAGGAACACCAGCGGCGTCTTGCGCTGGCAGCACAGCTCGATGAAGTGCGCGCCCTTGAGCGCCGACTCGCTGAACAGAATGCCGTTGTTGGCGATGATGCCGACCGGCATGCCCTCGATGCGCGCAAAGCCGCAGATCAGCGTGGTGCCGAAGCGCGATTTGAATTCGTCGAACTCGGAACCATCGACGATGCGGGCGATGATTTCGCGCACATCGAACGGCTTGCGCGTATCGGCGGGGATCACGCCGTACAGCTCCTCAGCGGGGTACTTGGGCTCGACGGGGTCGATGGTGGCAATCGGCGACAACTTGCGCGCGTTGAGGTTTTTCACCGCCTGGCGCGCCAGGGCAATCGCGTGCAAATCGTTTTGGGCCAGGTGATCGGCCACGCCAGACAAGCGCGTGTGCACATCGCCGCCGCCCAGGTCTTCCGCTGTCACCACCTCGCCGGTGGCGGCCTTCACCAGCGGCGGGCCACCCAGGAAAATCGTGCCCTGGTTCTTGACGATGATGGTCTCGTCGCTCATCGCTGGCACATAGGCACCGCCCGCCGTGCACGAACCCATGACCACCGCGATCTGCGCGATGCCTTGCGCACTCATGTTGGCCTGGTTGTAGAAGATGCGGCCGAAGTGGTCGCGGTCGGGGAACACCTCGTCCTGGTTCGGCAGGTTGGCGCCACCCGAGTCCACCAGGTAGATGCACGGCAGGTTGTTTTGCTGCGCGACTTCTTGCGCGCGCAGGTGCTTTTTGACAGTGAGTGGGTAGTAGGTGCCGCCCTTCACCGTGGCGTCGTTGCAGATGATCAGGCAGTCGACCCCGCTGACACGGCCAACGCCGGTGATCACGCCGGCACAGGGTGCGCTGTCGGTGCCGTCGCGGTCCGGGTACATGCCGAGTGCGGCCAGCGGACTCAGCTCCAGAAACGGCGTGCCAGGGTCGAGCAGCATCTGCACCCGGTCGCGGGGCAGCAGCTTGCCGCGCCCGGTGTGCTTCGCGCGAGCCGCCTCGCCGCCGCCGAGCGTGGCTTTTTCAATCTGTGCCTTCAGGTCGTCGACCACCACGCGCATGGCGGCGGCATTGGCCTGGAAGTCGGCGGAACGGGCGTTGAGTTGGGTGGTGATGTGTGACATGAGAGGTGTTTCAAGCAGTGCGGTTTTCGGTCAGACCCAGCTCGTCTTTCATCGCGTCGCGAATCTTGAACTTCTGGATCTTGCCGGTCACGGTCATGGGGAACTCGCTGACAAAGCACATGTAGCGCGGAATCTTGTAGTGCGCGATTCGACCTTTGCAGAACTCGCGCAACTCGACATCGGTGGTGCTCTGGCCGGGTTTCAGCACGATCCAGGCGCACAGCTCTTCGCCGTATTTCGCGTCGGGCACGCCGACCACCTGCACGTCTTGCACAGCCGGGTGGCGGTACAAAAACTCTTCAATCTCGCGCGGGTAGATGTTTTCTCCGCCGCGAATCACCATGTCTTTGATGCGGCCGACGATGTTCACATAGCCCTCCGCGTCCATGGTGGCGAGGTCGCCGGTGTGCATCCAGCCGTCAGTGTCGATCGCCTCGGCGGTCTTGGCGGGGTCGTCCCAGTAGCCGTGCATGACCGAGTAACCGCGGGTGCACAGCTCGCCGCGCTCACCCGGCACCACGATCTCGCCACGCTCGGCATCGATGATCTTCACCTCCAGGTGCGGCTGCACCTGGCCCACGGTCGAGACACGCTTGTCCAGCGGCGTGGTGGTGCTGCTCTGGCAGCTCACCGGGCTGGTTTCGGTCATGCCGTAGGCGATGGTGATTTCCGACAAATGCATGTCGTCCACCACCCGCTGCATCACCGCCGTGGGACATGGCGAGCCGGCCATGATGCCGGTGCGTAGCGAGGACAGATCGAATTCCTTGAAGCGCGGGTGGTCCAGCTCGGCGATGAACATGGTTGGCACACCGTGCAGGCCGGTGCATTTTTCTTCTTGCACCGTCTGCAACACGGTGAGCGGGTCGAAGCCGTCGTTGGGATAAACGATGGTGGATCCGTGGGTGAGGCAGGCCAGGTTGCCCAGCACCATGCCAAAGCAGTGGTACAGCGGCACCGGAATGCACAGCCGATCGGCCGGCGTGAGCTTCATGCACTCGCCGATGAAGAACCCGTTGTTCAGGATGTTTCGGTGCGTCAGCGTGGCGCCCTTGGGGAAGCCGGTGGTACCGCTGGTGAACTGAATGTTGATCGGGTCGGTGGGTTTGAGCGTGGCCCCCACCTGCGCCACGCGCGGATCGGCCGCGTCGCCCTGCGCCAGCAGCGCTGAAAAGCGCGTCAGCCCAGGCTCTTCAGCGCCCTGCCCCGGCTCGTCGATCCACACCACGGCGCGCAGGTGCGGCAGTTGCTGCGCCTCCAGCGCGCCCGCCTTGCCGTGCGCCCACTCGGGCGCCAGCTCGCGCAGCATGCCCAGGTAGTCGCTGGTCTTGAAGCGCGCCATGGTCACCAGCAGCTGGCAGCCCACCTTGTTGAGCGCGTACTCCACCTCGCTGGTGCGGTAGGCCGGGTTGATGTTCACCAGAATCAGACCGACCTCGGCCGTGGCCAGCTGCATCAACACCCACTCGGTGTTGTTGTGCGACCAGATCGCCACCCGGTCGCCGGGCAAGAGACCTAGGCCCAGCAAGGCACTGGCCAGGCGACGGGCCTGGGTCTGCAGTTCACGGTAGGTCAGGCGTCGCTTCTGATGCACGCTCACCAGCGCCTCGTGATCGGGCTGGCGTTCGACCGTATCGTTGAAACAGGCGCCAATGGTCTGCTCAATCAGCGGCACATCGGTGGCGCCGCTGGCTTGGCTGCGCTGCTGCAGGGCGGCGGCGGTGGTGACGATGGTTGGGTAAGTGGCTTCGGTCAAGGCGGGTCTCCTTTACAAGCGGTGCTGGCGACCGGCCCGCAGGATGCATCGGGCGGTTGCAAGCCTGCAAGCATAGAAGCCATTCGCGGTTCAAGAGTGCCAGATCGGTTGCAAATCGCGCCACAGATCTTCACACTCGACCCATGCGCAAACCGAGCCCCGCCTCGCCTCCACGGCCAGCCCTCGCGCTGACCCCAATGTCTTTCGTTCGAGCCATGGTCGAGGCTTACGCAGCGCGCGGCCTGAACCCGGCCAGCGCGCTCACCTTGGCACAAATTGCGCCAAACCAGCTCAGCCAGCCCAAGGCCTGCATCACAGCCGCCCAGATGGAAGCGGTGTCTGACGCGGCCATGCGCGAGCTCGACGACGAAGCCCTGGGCTGCTTCGCCCGCGCCCTGCCCTGGGGCAGCTACGGCATGCTCGCCCGCGCCTCGCTTTCGGCCTCCACATTGGGCTTGGCGCTCAGGCGCTGGTGCCGTCACCACCAGCTTTTGACCGGCGACATTGCGCTGAGCGTGCACGTGAACGATGCCGACGCCACCGCCCGCATCGAGCTGCACGCCCACGCCAATCCCGCACCACCGCCAGAGTTTTGCGTGGTCTCGGTGTTGCGCAA
The DNA here is from genome assembly GCA_038249735.1 of Burkholderiales bacterium. Classification (GTDB taxonomy): domain Bacteria; phylum Pseudomonadota; class Gammaproteobacteria; order Burkholderiales; family Burkholderiaceae_C; genus Hydrogenophaga. The sequence continues at coordinate 34,397 of JBBSDB010000004.1, read as the reverse complement.
CATTCTGGGTTTTGCCTGCTGGCTGGTCGATTCGCGCATTCCGCTGCTCGGCGCGCAGTTTCCGTTTGAAGCGCCCGCCCATGTGGCGTCGTACCAGGTGCTGTTCGACGGGCCTTGCAGCTTTGGCCAAAGCCACGCCGCCCTGGTGTTTGACGCGCGCTACCTCGCGCTGCCGATCCGGCGCGACGAAGCCGCCATGAACCAGATGCTGCAACACGCGTTGCCCCTCACCGTGCGCGCCTACCGCCGCGACCGCCTGCTGGTGCAGCGCGTGCGCCAGGCGCTCTCGACCCAGCCAGAACAATCGCGCAACGCCCTGGAACTCGCCACCCTGCTCAACCTATCGCCCCGCAGCCTGCACCGCCAACTGCAGGACGAAGGCGCCACGCTGCAAGCACTGAAAGACGACGTGCGCCGCGCCCGCGCCATCGAGCTGCTGCAACGCAGTCAGCGACCGATCAAACAGGTGGCCCAAGCCGTGGGATTCAGCAATGAGAAGAGCTTTAGCCGCGCGTTCAAGGGCTGGACGGGGATGGCGCCGGGGGAGTGGCGGGAACGGGGGTGATTGGAGGAAGGGCGGCTTGCGACCCCGAAGCCGTCATCTGCGTGACGGTTCACGGAGCCCGGGGGCCGTCGTTCATCGCATGATGTGATGGCGGCCGGAGCTGACTCGATCTGCGTCATTCCCGCGGCGACTGCCCTAACGCTCTCTTGGCACTGATCTGGTCTGCTAACCGCAGCGTCGATCTCGTTCAGACAGTGAATTTCAATTGAAACATCCTGGAGCAGCCGCATTTGGCAGATACCATGAGTCAAATGTGCGCTGCACGCTCTGCCCAGACGCCCGCGCTTGGCAAGATGCGCAAGCCCCGGCTCGGCCGTTCCATCCAACGCGACCGGTTGTTCGTTGAGATTGACCGCCTGGGATCTGTGCCGGGCCTGTGGATTGCCGGGCCTGCGGGCGTCGGTAAATCGACACTGATAGCCACCTACCTGGAAGCGCGAGCGCTCAAGTCGGCGTGGTTGCAGCTCGATTCCGGTGATGCCGACCCCGCCACGTTCGCGCACTTTCTTGGAGAAAGTGCCGTCTTACTGAAACCTCGCAAGCCGCTGCGATTGCCCTTACCGAGCGCCGACGATCTGCGAGACGTGCCGGCCTTCATACGTCGTTGCTTCCGTCGTTTGGCATTGGTGCTGGACCGACCTTGGGTGCTGGTACTGGACAACATCCAGGAACTGGACAGCCTGCCTGCCCTGCATGCAGGGATCGCCGCCGCGCTCGGCGAGATGCCGGAAGGTTCGAAGCTCATTGCCATCAGCCGCGAACCACCTGCGGCTGAATATGCCAGGGCTTTGGCTGGGCAGCAGATGGCGTTCATCCAGGCCAAAGCCCTGCGATTCACGCCCGGCGAGACCCAAGCGCTGCTGGATCTGCACGATCGATCTTGGTCGGCCCAGACCTTGTGTGAGACCACTGACGGCTGGGCGGCGGCCATGATCCTGATGCTGGCTGCTCGCACTGAGCTGGCCTCGCCGCATTCAGACGGCGCCAGCAGCGCACCGCAGAGGGTTTTCGACCTGTTCGCCAGTGAAGTGATGGAGGCCTTCGCGCCCTGGCAGCGCCACGCTCTGATGCGCATCGCGTTTTTTCCCAGCGTCACGGCGGTGATGGCCGAAGCGCTAAGCGGCGAACCGCGCATCGAAATGCTGCTCGAGGACCTGGCTCACCGCAGCCTCTTCACCGACCGCCGCGGTGCAATGCCGGCGGTCTATACCTTCCACGCACTGTTCGGCGAGTACCTGCGTTCGAGGGCTGCAGCTGAGTTCTCACCCGAAACCCTGCGCGCCCTGCGCGTTGAATCGGCGGGGCTTCTCGCCTGCGCCGGCTGTGCGGACGTGGCCCTTGGACAGCTCGTCGATGCCCAGGCTTGGATCGAAGCCTTGCAGCTGCTGGCCTCACACGCAGGGGAATTCGTCTCCCAGGGACGCTCGGCCATCGTTCGCCAGGCGGTGTCCTTCATGCCAGACCGCTACCGCAACCTGCCACAGGCCTGCTATTGGCTCGGGTTCTGCAATCTGGCCATTGATCCCGACGCCGCGCTGGGGCAGTTGCAGCGCGCACACGACGGCTTCCTTGCAGAAGGTGACGAGCAAGGAGCCTTTGAGGCGGCCGCTGCCGCTGCCGATGCGATCATCTTTCGGGGCTCGAACTACGACGCACTGGCACCTTGGCTGCCCTTGCTTGAGCGGCTGGCGCCGGGCTATCTCTCGTCCCGCGACCCGGCGCGGGATCTGCGCGTCCTGCCTGGTCTGCTGGCCGCGTTCGTCCACAGGGACCCTGGTCACGATCTGACCGCACCGCTGGCCGACGCGGCCGAGCACATGCTCGATGAGCCCCTAGGGGCCAGCCAGCGCATTCTTCTTGGTAGCCTGGCGCTTTACCTGTTGTGGACTGGGCAAACCCCACGCCTGGACCGCATCCTCGCCAAGATTGACCGCATGTGTACCGGGCAGGACGCCGCACCGGCCACACTGCTGCGGTGGTACGGCGTGGGCGTACTCGTGCGCTCGCTGCTCGGGCGCATAGACGAAGCGATGGACAACGCCATGCGCGCGCTGGCGCTCGCAGAGAGCGGGCCCGCGCCGATGCGCGTGAAGGCCCATCTGATGGTGGTGCTGGCGGCCGAGTCGGCGCGAGATGCCGAACTTGCTCGGACCCACCTGGCCAAGGCATCAGGCCTGCTCGCGGCGGGTAACCCGGTCGATGTGACGACCTACGAGTTCCAGCGCGGCATGTTGATGCTGCTGGACAAGGACTGGCATGGCGCCGCCCAGCTGATGCGCTCAGCGGTGGGCAGCGGCCGCGACAGCGGCTGGCCGCTGCGCGAGCACATTGCTCTCATCGGCCAGACCCTGGCTGCCACGCAGGTTGAGCGCTTTGACGAGGCCGAGACTGCCCTGAAGGCCGTCTTCGATCATCGTTTCTACGCTGTTTGCCGGTGGCACCACTGGATCGCGGCCCTTGTCGAGGTCAACCTGGCGGACCGGCGCGGCCAAAGTCCGAGGGCCTTGGCCGCCTTGCGGCGTGGATTGGGTGTCGGCCAGGCCTGCGGCTTTGACTTCGGGCCAATGCCCTATTGTTGTGGCGACATGATGTCGCGCCTGGCCGCCTTGGCTCTGGCGCACGACATCAACACGCCGTTTGTTCAGCAGATGGTGCGCCGTCACGATTTGCCAGCCCCTCCCGGCGCACCCGCTGCGTGGCCCTGGCCGGTGCGCATCCGCACGTTCGGACTATTCGTTATCGAGCGCGAGGAGCCCGCGGCCCAGGCGCCACGCAAGGACAGTCGCAAGCCATTGGATCTGCTGAGGCTGCTGTTGGCCCTGGGTGGCGAGAACGTGCCGATTGTGAGCCTGAGCGCGGCGTTGTGGCCTGAGGCCACCGGCGATGCCGCGCGAAACTCCTTTGACAACACCTTGCACCGGCTCAGGAAGCTGCTCGGCGGCGATGGGCGGGTCACGCTGCGAGCTGGCGGCCTCAGCCTGGACGCCGCCAGCTGCTGGACCGATGTCGGCGCGCTCAACATTCACCTTGCCACGCCGCCCCCGGTCGACCTGGCAAGCAATACGGGCCTGGTCACCGCCTGGATCGATGGGGTACTGGCCCTGTACCAGGGGCCATTTCTGGTCGGTGAGGAAGAGTTGTCCGACGTGCTTGTCGCTCGCGAACGCATTGAGGCGCGGGTCACCCGTCAGGTGGCTGCACTGGGCGATCGGCTTGAGGCCAATCACCAGCACGCAGAGGCGGCACGTCTGTACCAGCGTATCGTCGAGCAGCAGCCGCTGGCTGAGGACATGGCCCGAAGGCTCATGGCCTGCCTGCTGCACCTGGGGCAGCGTGCCGAGGCCTTGGCAGCCTACCGGCGCTGCCGCCAGCAGTTGTCAGTCGTTCTGGGTGTTCGCCCGGCGGCCGAAACCGAGGCCATCGCCGCCCAACTTCGCAATCTTTAAGCGATTTCTAGGATATGTCTCTTTAGTCTTCTCTCCATGGGTGCACCGCAGGGGGCGCCCGCTGCGAGGCGATTTTCCAGGGGTCTGCTGCCGTCAGGCACGGGTTGCAGCCTTACTCGCGGGTTCCGTGCCGTCACGGTTGAATGGAGCTTGAAATGTTGAACAGAACTGCTGCGTGGATGCTGCCAATGGTGTCGTGGGCCGCCTTGGCCCAGAGTCCGGTCGAGACCGACGGAGACAAGTACAAGGTGGTGATGGAAAACGAGCAGGTGCGCGTGCTCGAGTATCGGGATCTGCCGGGCGAGAAGACCCACCAGCATGCTCATCCGGCCTTTGTCCTGTACGCCGTGTCGCCGTTCCAGCGCAAGATCCACCTGCCCGATGGCAAGGTGATGATGCGCGAGTTCAAGGCGGGCGACGTGATGTATTCGCCGGCACAGGTGCACATCGGCGAGAACGTCGGTACGACGCCGACCCACGTCATCATGGTCGAGCTTAAGACGGCCGTGAAACCTTGATGGTCGCCGTCGCGAGCCTCTCGCGTGCTGAAGTGACTGAACCGGTCTGCGGGCGATGGGCACCCCGATCGTGTTCCTGTGCGAGTCAGCCGCAACGGGTATGCCGACCTGCGCCATGCAGAAGACCCTCCAGCCATCGTCAACCCAAATCGGTTGGTTGAAATCCAATCGATCCGGCCAAGATGGGTTGTTCGGGTACTTGAGAGCGCCGGGTTTACCGTGGGTATTGCGGTGAGCCGTCCCGAAAAGCCGGAACGCCAGTTGACTTGTGCCGGGCGGACGACAAGCTCACAGTCATATCAGACAACCCGTTGGTTGCCGGTCGCAAATGGCAGGAAGTGGCCGATAGCGGCCAGCCGCGCTCAGTCAGCGGTCTGCGTGCAGAGGTGGACGGTGCTCACACCCAGGCTGGGAAGGAAGTCGAACGGCGCCTGGCCCAGCGCAATCCCGGTTGAGGGCGGCAAACCGACATCCAGCGTCACCGCGGCGAGGTAGGCGAAACGCTTGCCATCGGTCTCATGCACCGCGCCGCAGGCTCCCCCACGCAGTCGTCCTGCACCATCACGGAGTTCGAGGGAAAAGCTGCGGCGGATTTTCTCGTCCGCTTCGTTCACGGCTTCGACACAGGGCGTGCGGCCCCCTGGAGGATCGGTGAGCATTGAAATAGCAGTCGCGCTGCAGCCTGCGGCTTGCTGTGGGCTGTCCAGCCAGTCGCCGAAGGTGGTGAGGATGACGACCCGACCGATGGCCGACGTGGCATCAAGGTTCAAGCGCTCCAGCAGCCCATCGATAGAGCGGACTGGGTGAGGAACGGTGCAGCCAAAGGATCGTCGACGGCGGGATGGTCGACGATGACGTTCGGGTTGCACGCGAACTCCGCTTCTCTGATGGGGAACAACCTGAGCAGCGAGAACGCGCTCGCGTCCAGCGGGGCCTGCGAGGTGTCGGATCGCGGACTCCGGGAGTGAAACTTTCACCGGCCTCCACCAAAAATATTTCACGCTCGTGTAGCGTCAGGGAACATCCCGAGGTTCCAGCCAAGCATGCCCTTTTCACTCTCAAAATCAGCAAAAAACAACTGGAAAAAAGACCGAAATCCTGATTTTCAAGTCCCGCCTTGAGGCTATCGCACAGGCAGAAAACCCCAGCCCATCGGCCCGTCTAGGGGAAATCCTTAGCTGTGCACATGCGGTACAGCGGTTCTACTAATCCGCCCCAGGCAGATTTGCATGGGACATGCCTTGTGCGCGGCTCGGCGCTCAATCCATGCGACCAACAAGTTGGCTGACGAAACATGCAGCTGCCTGTTCTTGTGTCAATCGACAACTTACGGAGACCTTCACCATGAAACACAAACTGAAAGCCTTGGCACTCGCTGCCTCCTTGGCCACCCTGGCGCTGCCCACTGTCGCTCAGGAAACCGTGCGCTGGGGCATCCCGATGTCCTTTGGCTCCAACCTGACCGCACTGGGTGACACCATGCCCTGGGTGTCGGACCAACTCAAAAAGGTGTCTGGCGGCACGGTCAACCTGCAGGTGTTCGAGCCGGGCAAACTGGTGCCAGCGCTGGGCATTTTTGACGCGGTGTCATCCGGCAAGGTGGAGGCGGGCTACAGCTTCATGGGCTACGAGCTGGGCAAGGTGCCAGTGTCAGCCATCTTCGGCGCCCTGCCCTTCGGCATGGAAACGCCCCAGTTTTCCGCCTGGATGTTTTTCGGTGGCGGCGACGCCCTGCTGAAGGAGGCCTTCAAGCCCCACAACATCTACCCCATTTTCTGCGGCTCGATCAGCCCGGAAGCTGCCGGCTGGTTCCGCAAGGAAATCAACTCGCCCGCCGACCTCGTTGGCCTGAAGTTCCGCGCGGCTGCACTGGGCGGCAAGATTTACCAGAAACTGGGCGCCTCGGTCACCATGCTGCCCGGTGGTGAGTTGTTCCAGGCGCTGGAAAAAGGCGTGTTGGATGGCACAGAGTTCTCGCTGCCCACGGTGGACGACCAGCTGGGCTTCTCCAAGGTGGCCAAGAACTACTACCTGCCAGGCTGGCACCAGCCGTCGACCAACCAGTATCTCTATGTGAACATAGCCGCCTGGAACAAGCTCAAGCCCCAAACCCAGGCCCAGATCGAAACCACCTGCACCGCTGGTGTGACCATCGCGATGTCGAAGGCCGAAGCGCTGCAGGGCGATGTGCTGGTCAAGTTCGAGAAAGAAGGCGTGAAGCTGCGGCAGTTCAACAAAACCATGCTGGATGCGTTTGCCAAGGCCTCCAAGGAAGTGATTGCCGAAGAGTCTGCCAAGGACCCGATGTTCAAAAAGGTGCACGACAGCATGGCCGCCTTCCAGAACAAGAACCGCGCCTGGCACGACCTGGGCTTCTTGCCACGCGACTACAAGTGACGCGGATGTGATCGGGTGGGCATCTTGCCCACTCAGACTCGCCCTACCAAAACGCATCGCCTGGATTGCTGGGCGGATGCGTTTTGGTGCATTCCTCTGAGGGGCACGCTTCACGTTCACTTGCGCAGTTAGACGTATTGATCACCCAGAAAAACATGGAAATGAAGAACATGACGCACAACGCTGCCCCGCTGCAGGCGGGGCCTTCGGGCCTCGTGCTTCCCACCACCGCCTTCTCCAGGGCTGCCGACCGGGTGATCACCTGGTTTGGTGAAATCGCCTCGGCCTTGTGGCTGATTTTGGTTTTGGTGATCGTGATCCAGGTGGTGGCCCGCTACGCGTTCAGCGCCGGCTCGATCGCCATGGAGGAACTGCAATGGCACCTGTACGCCATCGGCTTCATGCTCGGTATTTCGTTCACCGAAATAAAAGAACGGAATGTGCGCATCGACGTGCTGGCTGAGGGTTTCACGCAACGCACCCGCCAGTGGATAGAACTTTTTGGTCTGACTGGCCTGCTGGTGTTCTGCTGCGTGGTGATCTGGTACGCCGTCCCGTTCTTCTGGTCGTCCTTCCAGCTCAACGAGGTCTCCGCTGCAGCCGGTGGCCTTCCCTACCGCTGGTTCATCAAATCCTTCATCGTGACCGCGTTTGTTTTGCTCGCTTTGGCAGCACTCAGTCGGTTAACCCGGGTTTGGGCAGCGCTCTTCACCACCCACAACAAATAAAAGAGGGGAAGACACATGCTGCCTTTTTACGAATACGTCGCCATCGCTTTGATGGTGACCTTCATCATTGCGCTGTTCACCGGTTACCCGGTGGCTTGGCTGCTGAGCATTCTCTCGCTGGGGTTTGCAGCGCTGGGCATCTTTCTGGGCAACCAGTTCGGCTTCGACACCTTTCTCATGACGAGCTGGGCCAAGTTCTCGGGTGTGGTGGACCGGTTCGACGCCATCATGTCGAACTGGGTGCTGGTGTCGCTGCCCATGTTCGTCTACATGGGCCTCATGCTCGACCGCTCGGGCGTGGCCGACACGATGATGCGCAACTTCGTCAAGGTGTTTGGCGGCATCCGCGGCGGCCTGGGCCTGACGGTGATCGTGATCGGCATCTTGCTGGCGGCATCCACCGGCATCGTGGGTGCGTCGGTGGTGCTGCTGGCGGTGTTGTCCATGCCCATCATGCTGCAGAACAACTACAACAAGGCGCTGGCCTCGGGCGTGGTGGCGGCTTCCGGCACGCTGGGCATTTTGATTCCGCCGTCCATCATGCTGGTGCTCATGGCCGACCAGGTGTCGGTTTCCGTGGGCGACCTTTTCATGGGCGCGCTGATTCCTGGCGTGGCGCTGGGCTTGCTCTACATGGTTTTTGTGGTGATTGTGGGTTTCGTGCGCCCCGATCTGGTGCCACCGCGCCCAGCCGATGCGGACAAGCTGACAGCGCGCCAAGTGGGCATTGCCTTCTTGTCCACACTGCCCACCTTTGGCCTGATTTTGTTGGTGCTGGGCTCCATCTTTTTCGGTGTGGCAACGCCCACGGAAGCCTCCGGCCTGGGTGCCTTCGGCGCCATTTTGCTGGCTGCCGCCAACGGCAAGCTGAACTGGTCGGTGATCCGCCAGGTCGGCATTGAGACCACGCTCACCACCTGCTTCATCTTCGCCATCTTCATCGGCGCCACCGTCTTCGCCTATGTGTTGCGCCTGGTCGGCGGCGACGAGCTGATTGCCGAATTCTTCAAAGGCCTGGGCCTGGGCCCCACAGGTTTGGTGCTGGTGGTGCTGCTGGTGGTGTTCATCGCTGGCTTCTTCCTCGACTGGTTCGAGATCGTGCTGATCATCCTGCCGCTGCTGGCCCCGGTCATCAAGCTCGCCGGGCTGGACATGACCTGGTTCCTGATTCTGGTGGCGCTGATGCTGCAAACCTCGTTCCTAACGCCACCAGTGGGCTTTTCACTCTTCTACCTCAAGGGGGCGGTGCCCAAGGGGGTGACCATCCGCGACATCTACATCGGCGTGATTCCCTTTGTGCTGCTGCAGTTGGCCATGGTGGCGCTGTGCTTCGCGTTCCCGCAAATGATTTTGTGGCTACCGCAGCAGATGTACGGCGGCGGTTAAACGCGGGCTGAGTGTTCAAAAACAGACAAGGGGCCGATGGCCCCTTGTCTGTTTTTGAGTGGGCCTGTGTGCTGTTCCCAGTCGATGGTTTTTCTTGGTGGTCAGCCCGGTGCACGCCTCGCACGCTGGGCGGACAACCGTTGGCGCCTCACAACGCAGCCACCAGCTCATCCATGTGCCGAAACACCCGCGCCACCGGCAAGCCTTCAAACGCCCGGCCATTCCCCGCCGGGCAGTAGCCCCAGACGGTGGCGCCGGCGTCCAGCCCGGCGCGAACACCCGTGGCCGTGTCTTCGATCACCAGGCAGCGGGTCGGGTCGGCGCGCAGGTGGGCGGCGGCGGCCAGGTAGACATCGGGCGCGGGCTTGGAGCGCGGCAGGTCGTGGCCGCTGAAGATGCGGTCTTCGAAGTACGGCGCCATGCCAGCCATCTCGATCTGCATCACGACCTTGGCTTTGTCGGCGCCGGAGGCGCAGGCGATGCGGCCAGCGGTGTGGCGGTGGGCGGCGGCCACGGCCTGCAGCGCACCGTCCATGGCCTTGAGTTCGGCGCGTAGCCGGGCGTCGCGTCTTGCGTAGAAGGCGCGCATCCAGTCTTCGGTGAGGGGGTTGCCGGTCTCGGCTTCGATGCGCGCGCGCTCGTCGCGCACCGCCTTGCCGATGAAGATGCGCATGCACTCAGCCTGGCTCAAGGCCCAGCCAGACTCGTTCAACACCTCGCGCAACACGCCATTGGTGATGGGTTCGCTGTCGACCAGTACGCCGTCGCAGTCAAACAGAACAGCATCGAATATCTGACTCACAGCATCACGCCATCCAGATACAACCAGCACCCGCCCTCGCGCACAAAGCGACTGCGTTCGTGCAGCCGCTGGCCGCGCCCGGCCACACGCGAGCGGGAGACGAACTCCACCTCGGCGTGGTCGGCGTCGATGGCGCGGTGTTGCCGCACTTCAAGCCCCAACCATTTCACGCCAGGCTCCAGCGTGAGCCCAACCGCTCGGGTGCTCGGGTGCCAGCTCGCGAGCAAATAGTCAGCCAGCCTGAGGACAAACGCACTGTAGCGCGAGCGCATGAGTTGCTCGGCATCGGGCGCGGGCGTGTCGTGACCAAGGTAGCGGCCGCAGCAGGCTGAGAAGTTGAGCACGCAGCCCCTGCCATCGCGTTGGCCGCACGGGCAGGCGCCCGGGGCGGCGGTGCTCATGCTGCGGCGGGCTTGCGCGCGGCGTGGGCGGCCTTGTGGGCTTCCAGGGTTTCGGTGGGCGCGGCGGCCTTCACCCAGGCGCCAAAGCCGCCGTCGATGTGGGCCACATTGGTCATGCCCATGTCTTGCAGCGCCTTGGCGGCCAGCGCGCTGCGCCAGCCGGCGCCGCAGAACAACACGAACTCTTTGCTTTCGTCGCCAAACGCGGGTTTGAAATAGGGCGAGGACGGGTCGACCCAAAACTCCAGCATGCCGCGCGGTGCCAGCAACGCGCCCGGCACCGTGCCCTCGCGCTCCAGCTCGCGCGGGTCGCGGATGTCGACCAGTTGCAACTTCGGGTCTTGGTCCAGGCGCTCGCGCACCTGCGTCACGGTGTAGGTGGTGACCTGGGTGTTGGCTTCGTCCACCAGCTGGCGGAATCCTTTGGTGATGGGCATACTCATATCGTACCCCCCGCGCCGCGCTTCGCGCGTCACCCCCCAGGGGGCGGCACTGGCGGCCTGGCAGAGCCAGATCCGCGGTGCCCTGAGAGGGACTCCCCCTCGGAAGCAACGGAGTTCGAGCCAACGAAAGGAAGTTCAACCCAGGATGCCGCTGATCTGGCTTTGCCAGTCCGCAGGCATCGCCCCCCAGTGGGGGGTGACGCACCGCCGGTGCGGCGCGGGGGGCGTCCTCACTTCCTCCAGAACTGCGCGGTGAACAGCACCAACACCGCGAGCAGCTCCAGCCGCCCCATCAGCATGGCAAAACTCAGCACCCAGAGCTGGAATTCGGTGAGCACACCGAAATTGCTCGCCGGACCGACCTGGCCGAGGCCCGGGCCGATGTTGTTCACGGTGGCGACCACGGCCGAGAACGCGGTGACCATGTCCAGGCCCGTCAGCAACATCACCATCGTGAGGCCGACGATGACCGCGCCGTAGATCAGCATGAAGCCGAAGGTGGCGGTCATGACCGACATCGGTACCACTCGGCCGCCCAGGGTCACCGGGTTGATCACGCGTGGGTGCACGATGCGCACCAGCTCGCGCCGCGCCTGCTTGATCAGCAGAATCATGCGGATCAGCTTCAGTCCGCCGCCGGTGGAGCCAGCGCACGACACGAAGCAGCCCAAAAAAAGCAGCAGCACGGGGGCGAACACCGGCCACAGCGCGTAGTCGGTGGAGGCGTAGCCGGTGGTGGTGGCGAGCGACACCACATGGAAAGCGCTGATGCGCAGCGCTTCCAGAAAGTTGGGGTACACGCCATGCACCAGCAACAACGCGGTGACCAGCGCGATGGACGCCGCCAGCACAAGCACATAGCTACGGATCTCACGATCGTGCATCAGCGGTTGGATGGAGCGGTTGCGCAGCACGATGAAGTAGCGAAGAAAGTTGATGCCGGCGAGCGCCATGAACACAGTGGCCACCATTTCCACCTGGGCCGAATCGAAGTGGCCAATGCTGGCGTCGTAAGACGAAAAACCGCCCAGCCCCATGGTGGAACACATGTGCATGAAGGCATCGACCCAGCTCATGCCGGCCCATTTGTAAGCGAGCATGCAGGCCACCGAAAACACGAAGTACACACCCCACAGGCCGCGCGCGGTCTCGGCGATGCGGGGGGTGAACTTGGCGTCTTTCATCGGGCCTGGCACCTCGGCCTTGTAAACTTGAAAACCGCCCAGGCCCATCATGGGCAGCACCGCCACCACCAGCAGCATGATGCCCAGACCACCCAGGTACTGCAGAAAGCAGCGCCACACGTTCACCGAAGCCGGCAGCGTGTCCAGGCCGCTGAGCGCCGTGGCGCCGGTGGCGGTCAGCCCGCTCATGGCCTCGAAGTAGGCCTTGATCCAAGTGATGTCGGGCACGGTGTACATCAGCGGAATGGCGGCGTATGCAGGCAGCACCAGCCACACCAGGTTCACCAGCAGAAAACCGTCGCGCGCCTGCAGCTCGCGATGCTTTTGGCGGGTGAACGCCCACAGCAGCAAGCCGCTGACCAAGGTCAGCGCAAAACAGGCGGTCCACATCAGCGCGTGTTCGTCGGCATCCAGTACCAGCGCCCAGCCCAGTGGCACAAAAAAAGTGGGCGAAAACGCAATCAGAATGCGCGCAAAGATACCGAGAACGGGCAGCAGGCTGTACATGCGAAAGCTCAGCCGAAGAAGGTGGCACCGACCTGAAACAGCTTCTCCACCTCGCGCACCTGGCGCTTGTTGGGAATGAAGATGATGATGTGGTCGTCGGTTTCGATCAGCATGTCGTGGTGGGGCATCAGCACCTCGGACTTCGCGCCCTCACCGCGCACGATGGCGCCAATGCTCGCGCCCTTGGGCAGCTTGATTTCTTCGATGCGCCGACCCACCAGCTTGGAGGTCTTGGCGTCGCCTCGTGCGACGCCCTCCAGTGCCTCGGCTGCGCCGCGGCGCAGGCTGTGCACCGCCGCCACGTCGCCGCGCCGCAGATGCGCCAGCAGCTCGCCGATGACGGTTTGCGCAGGCGAAATGGCGATGTCGATCGTGCTGCCTTGCATCATGTCGGCATAGGCGCGGCGGTTGATCAGCGAGAGCACCCGGCTGGCGCCCAGGCGTTTGGCCAGCATGGCCGACATGATGTTGTCTTCGTCGTCGCTGGTGAGCGCGAGGAACATGTCCATCATGCCCACGTTCTCATCTTGCAGCAGGTCTTCGTCGGCACCGTCGCCCTGCAGGATCAGCATCGAAGACGGCAGCTGGCTGGCCAGGTACTCGCAGCGCTGGGGATCGCGCTCAATGATTTTCACCTCGCACTGACCCACCAGGCTGCGCGCCAGCCGAATGCCCACCCGCCCGCCACCAGCGATCATGACCCGCTGCACCGGCTTGTCGATGTTGTGGATCGCGCCCAGCACCTGGCGGATCTTCTGCGCGTTGGCCAGCACAAACACCTCGTCGCCCGGCAGGATGCGGGTGCTTGGCTTGGCCTCCATTTCGGTGTCGAGACGGTAGAGGGCCACGATGCGCATCTCGGCGCCCGGAAACCGATCGCGCAACTCGCCGATGGTGTGGCCCACCACCGCACCGCCACCGGTCGCGCGCACCACCATCAGGCAAACGCGCTGCTGGGAGAACTCCACCACCTGCAAGGCCTCGGGATAGCTGATGAGCTGGTGGATGTAGCGAGTGACCGATTCTTCGGGACAGATCACATGGTCCACCGCAAAGCCGTTCTTGCCCAACAGCTCGTCGCCTTCGATGAACTCGGGCGAACGCAACCTCGCCACCGTGCTGGGCACGTTGAAGATGTCGTGCGCCACCTTGCAGACGACCAGATTGGCCTCGTCGTTGGCGGCGCAGGCAATCACCATGTCGGCATCTTTCGCACCGGCCTCACGCAAGACCGAGGGCTGGATGCCATTGCCCACCACGCCGCGCAGATCAAATCGCTCCTCCAGCTGGCGCAGGCGGGCGGCGTTGGTGTCGATCACGGTGATGTCGTTCTGCTCAGAGGCCAGGCTCTCAGCCACACTTTCACCGACCCGTCCAGCGCCCAAGATGATGATGTTCATCCGGGGGATTATTAACCCGCTGGACTTGGTTCCCCCCGCGCCCGCTTCGCGGTCACCCCCCAGGAGGCGACGCTGGTCGTCCGGCAAAGCCGGCCTGACGGCGTCCTGAGATCAAGCGGCCTGCGGACCGCTTGAAGCGCGCCGCTGGCGCGCAGGCGTTCAGAGGGCGCGTTGAATGATGATTTTTTGCACGTCGCTCGTGCCTTCGTAGATCTGGCACACGCGCACATCGCGGTAGATGCGCTCAACCGGGAAGTCGCTCACGTAGCCGTAGCCACCGTGCACCTGGATCGCATCAGAACAGACTTTTTCGGCCATTTCGCTGGCAAACAACTTGGCCATGGCGGCTTCTTTCAAGCAAGGCTGGTTGGCGTCGCGCAGGGCGGCGGCGTGCATCACCAGCGCGCGCGCGGCTTCGATCTGGGTCGCCATGTCGGCCAGTTTGAAGCCCACCGCCTGGTGGTTGAAGATGGGCTGGCCAAAGCTCTCGCGCTGCTTGGCGTAGGTCACCGCGCAGTCGAAGGCGCTGCGCGCCATGCCGATGGCCTGCGCGGCGATGCCGATGCGCCCGCCTTCGAGTGCGGAGAGCGCGATGCGGTAGCCCTCGCCCTCAAGGCCGATCAGGTTTTCCGCAGGCACGCGGCAGTTCTCGAACCGGATCTGCGCGGTATCGCTGCTGTGCTGGCCGAGCTTGTCTTCCAGGCGGTCGACGATGTAGCCCGGCGTGGCGGTGGGCACCACGAAGGCGCTCATGCCTTTTTTGCCAGCGCCTTTGTCGGTGACCGCGATCACGATGGCCACGTCGCCGTGCTTGCCGCTGGTGATGAACTGCTTGACGCCGTTGATCACGTACCCGTCGCCCTGCTTCACCGCCGTGGTGCGCAGCGTGGAGGCGTCGGAGCCTGCATGGGGCTCGGTGAGGCAGAACGCACCCAGCATCTGGCCGGCCGCCAGCGGGCGCAACCAGGTTTCTTTTTGCTCGGCGTTGCCGTAGCGCAGCAAGATGGCGTTGACCGGGCAGTTGGTGACCGAGATCACGGTGCTGGTGCCGCCATCGCCCGCCGCAATTTCCTCCAGCACCACCGCCAGCGTGGTGTAGTCCAGCCCAGCGCCGCCCAGTTCTTCGGGCACGCAGATGCCGTAGGCGCCGAGCGCGGCCAGCCCTTGATGAACGTCTTTCGGGAAATGGTGCTCCTTGTCCCAGCGCGAGGCATGGGGCCAGATTTGTTCCGTTGAGAAGGCGCGCACCGCATCGCGGATCATGAGTTGGTCTTCGTTGAGCAGCATGTTGTTTCGGGTTGTCGGTTGAAAAGAATGGGATTCACCAATGGTCGGCGCGCCGGCCATAGTGGTGGATCAGGCGGCCGTTGTCGGCCTCGGTCAGGCTGGCGATGGCGGCAATCAGCCCGGCCACGCTGTCGCCCACCGACAGCGGCGCGGCGTCACCGCCCATGTCGGTCTGCACCCAGCCTGGGTCCAGCGCCACCAGACGCGCGCCGGGGTAGTCGAACCGGGCGCTGACCAGCGCCATGTTGAGCGCGGCCTTGCTCACCCGGTAGAGCCAGGCGTTGCCCGCTGGCACGCTGCCGATCAGGCTCATGCTGCTGGAGAGCACACCGAACACGCCAGCCGCCGCTTGCACACCGGGGAGCACCAGCGGCATGACCTGCATCGCACCCAGCAGATTGGTGTGCATCACCCGGTCAAAGGCTTCGCGTGTCGGTGGCGTGGCGGCACTGGCGCGGTCCATCACCCCAGCCACATACAACGCCACGTCGAGCTTCTCGCCGTCGAGCTGCCTCA
Source organism: Burkholderiales bacterium (assembly GCA_038249735.1). Classification (GTDB taxonomy): domain Bacteria; phylum Pseudomonadota; class Gammaproteobacteria; order Burkholderiales; family Burkholderiaceae_C; genus Hydrogenophaga. The sequence goes on along the minus strand of JBBSDB010000004.1, from coordinate 18,817 downwards.
ACAGGCCACTCACGCTATCGGGATCAGCCACATCCAGCCGCAAAGGCTCAGCGCCCTGCTCGCGCAGGCGCGCCAGCCCAGACTCGTCGCGGGCAGTGGCGATCACGCGCGCGCCCGACGCGCGGTATTGGCGCACCAGCTCCAGGCCGATGCCGCGCGAAGCGCCGATGACAAGCACAGTGCGCATGCGGTCAGACCAACTCAATCGCCATCGCGGTGGCTTCACCGCCACCAATGCACAGCGTGGCCACACCCCGCTTGCCGCCGCGCGCCTGCATCGCGTGCAGCAGCGTGACCAAGATGCGTGCGCCGCTGGCGCCGATGGGGTGACCCAGCGCGCAGGCGCCGCCGTTCACATTCACCTTGTCGTGCGGGATGCCAAGCTCTTTCATCAGTGCCATCGGCACGACGGCAAAGGCCTCGTTGATTTCCCACAGGTCGACATCGGTCACCGCCCAGCCGGTCTTGGCCAGCAGCTTCTGCGTGGCGCCCACCGGCGCGGTGGCAAACCAGTTGGGTTCTTGCGCGTGGGTGGCGTGGCCGACGATGCGCGCCAGGGCTTTCAGACCCTGCGCCTTGGCGGTGGATTCGCGCATCAGCACCAGCGCGGCCGCGCCGTCGTTGATCGACGAGCTGCTGGCCGCGGTGATGGTGCCGTCTTTCTTGAACGCGGGCTTCAGGCCGGGGATCTTGTCGAGCTTGACCTTGCCGGGGCCTTCGTCGATGGACACCACGCGTTCGCCGCTGCGGTCTTTCAAGGTCACAGGTGCAATCTCGGTGGCAAAGGCGCCGTTCTCGGTAGCAGCCTTGGCGCGCGTCACCGAGGCAATCGCAAACGTGTCTTGCTGCTCGCGGGTGAAGTGATATTTGGCGGCGCAGTCTTCACCGAAGGTGCCCATGGAGCGGCCGGCTTCGTAGGCGTCTTCCAGGCCGTCGAGCATCATGTGGTCGTAAATTTTGTCGTGGCCCATGCGGTAGCCGCCACGGCCCTTGAGCAGGAGGTAAGGCGCGTTGGTCATGCTCTCCATGCCGCCCGCCACCATCACGGTGGCGCTGCCAGCCAGCAGCATGTCGTGCGCGAGCATGGTGGCCTTCATGCCAGAGCCACACATCTTGGACAGCGTGACGGCACCCGCCGACAAAGGCAGACCACCCTTGATCGCAGCCTGGCGCGCTGGCGCCTGGCCCTGGCCAGCCATCAGGCAGTTGCCGAACAGCACCTCATCGACCAGCTCAGGCTTCACCCCGGCGCGCTCCACCGCCGCCCGGATCGCCACACCGCCCAGGTCGTGCGCGGATTGAGAAGCAAAGTCGCTCTGGAACGAGCCCATGGGGGTGCGCGCGGCGCCGACGATAACGATGGGATCAGACATGGAAAACTCCTCGATAAAAAGTGGGTATCAGGAAAGAAAGGAAACCCAACGGGGGACGCCGCAGAACCGGCTTTGCCGGGCTGCTGGTGTCGCCCCCTTGAGGGGGTCGCGCAAAGCGCGGCGGGGGTGTTTCACAAATGCCTCAGCCGCCGCTCGCGCTCGTAGGGGAACACATCGTGCACATGGCCAGCCGCAATGCGCGCTTTGTGCTGCTGCCAGAAGCCGGGTTCGAGCAGGTCGGCGTGGTGCTGCATGAACACCGCGCGCACCCGGGGGTTGCCCAGCAAAAAGGGGCCGAAGGTTTCCGGGAACACGTCGTTCTTGGCCACGCTGTACCAAACCTCGCCCGACATCTCGTCTTCCTCGTTGCGAGGCTCGGGCACCTTGCGGAAGTTGCAATCGGTGATGTATTCGATTTCGTCGTAGTCGTAGAACACCACCTTGCCGTGGCGGGTGATGCCAAAGTTCTTCCACAGCATGTCGCCAGGAAAGATGTTGGCCGCCACCAGGTCCTTGATCGCGTTGCCGTATTCGACCACCGCGCGGGTGAGCTGGGCGGTGGCCAGCGGGTCTTCGGCGTGGTCTTTCAGCGTGTCGAAGGCTTCTTGCAGGTAGATGTTGAGCGGGATCATGCGGCGCTCGATGTAGACGTGTTTGAGTACCACCTCGATCGTGCCGTCGCCATCGCGATCGCTGATTTCCAGCTGGCTGGGAGCGAATTTTTCGATCTCGGCGATCAGCTCGTCGGTGAAGCGGTCGCGCGGGAAACCGACCTCCGAAAACTCCAGCGTGTCGGCCATGCGGCCCACCCGGTCGTGGCGTTTGACGAGCTGGTATTTGTCGCGGATGCGCTCGCGGGTGGTGTCTTTCTGCGGCGGGTAATGGTCTTTGATGACCTTGAACACAAACGGAAAACTCGGCAGGTCAAACACCAGCATCACCATGCCCTTGATGCCGGGTGCGATGCGGAATTTGTCGGTGGAGTGCCGCATGTGGAACAGGAAGTCGCGGTAGAACAGCGTCTTGCCCTGTTTGGCCAGGCCAAGCGCGTTGTAGAACTCGGCGCGCGGTTTGCGCGGCATCATGCTGCGCAAAAACTGCACGTAAGCGCTGGGATACTCCATGTCGACCATGAAGTAGGCGCGCGCAAACGAGAACACCAGCAGCAGATCGTCTTCGCCAAACAGCGCGGCATCGATCACCAGCTGGCCGGAATCAGCTGATCCGACGATGCTGTTGGCAGCGGGTTCGGAGCGCTCCACCGGCGCCTGCTTGTGCAGCACCGGCAGCGCAAACGGCACCTCTTGGAAGCCGTTGATGATCTTGCCCACGATATAGGCGCCCTTGTTGCGAAAGAACAAGCCCGAGAGCACCTGAAACTGGAAATTGGCGCGCAGCTTCACATGGTCGAAGTTGCCTCGCATGGCGCGCAGCACCAGGGCTGCGTCGCGCTCCAGATCGTCGAACGGCACTCGCAGATCGAAGTCTTGAATCATGCGCAACACCTCGGCCAGCATGTTCTCGGCTGTGGGGTAATAGCAGCGGTAAGTGGGAAGGCCTCCGGGCTCTTCAATCTCCATGTACTCGGTGGACACCGCAGGCCGCACGAAGATGAAGTCGTTCTGAAAATAGGCGCGTTGCAGGATCTTGGTGGTGACCGAGTTGAAGAAGGTCTCGGCCAGCTCGGGTTGGTGGTGGTTCACCAGCAACCCGATGTAATGCAACTTGACCTGCTCCCACACGGCCATCGGTTGCTCTTCAGCGCCAAACTCCTTCATCAGCCGCTTCACGCATTCGTTGACCCGCAGGTCGTAGAACTCGATGCGTTCGCGCTGCGCGCGCTGCTGACCGCGCCAGTCGCAGGTCTCAAAGCGGTGTTTGGCACGCGCCGACTCGGTGCGAAACAGCCGGTAGTGGCGGTTGAAGCCGTCGAGCATCGCCTTGGCCACGTCAAAGGCCACGCTGGAATCGAGTCGCTGAGGAGTGGTCTTGTTCATGCGCGGTCCATCGTTGGCAAAACCCGTGGCTGTGATGGGTCAAGCGCCATTACAACGCAGCAGGCTGGCGACCGGGATACTCGCTCAGTGCCGCTCACGCTGCGCCACCTCGGACACGGCACGGGCGTGGGTCTCGGCCAACACGTCTTCGCCCCGGATCACCATGTGAAGATCTTGCAGCAGCCCGTCGTTCAAGCCATAAACCCAGCCGTGCAGGGTGAGCGCCTGGCCGCGCGCCCAGGCGTCTTGCACCACGGTGGTGTGCGCCACATTCATCACCTGCTCGATCACGTTGAGTTCGCACAGCGCATCAAGCCGGTGCTGCTCGGCCAACGCAGCGAGCACGCCGGCATGGCGGTCGCGTACGTCCTTGATGTGGCGCAGCCAGTTGTCGGCCAGACCCACGCGGGTGTTGTGCAGCGCCGCCTTCACGCCACCGCAGCCGTAGTGGCCCACCACCATCAGGTGTTCCACATGCAGTTGGTCGACCGCAAACTGGATGGTGGACAGGCAGTTCAGGTCGGTCGGCACCACCACATTGGCGATGTTGCGGTGCACGAAGACCTCGCCCGGCTCCAGGCCAGTGATCTGGTTCGCAGGCACCCGGCTGTCGGAGCAGCCGATCCACATGTACCGCGGCGTCTGTTGTTGCGAGAGGCCAGTGAAAAACCCAGGCCGCTCGGCCTCCATCTGGGTCGCCCAGGTGCGGTTGTGATCGAGCAGGTGGCGCAGCGGCATGGCTCAACACCCGTTTACATCGTCTCGGCAAACAGCTCGCGCCCGATCAGCATGCGGCGGATTTCGCTGGTGCCCGCGCCGATTTCGTAAAGCTTGGCGTCGCGCCAGAGGCGGCCCAGCGGGTACTCGTTGATGTAGCCGTTGCCACCAAAAATCTGAATGCCCTCGCCGGCCATCCAGGTGGCTTTCTCAGCGGTCCACAAGATGACCGACGCGCAGTCTTTGCGCACCTGGCGCACGTGGTCGCTGCCCAGCAGATCCAGGTTCTTCGCCACGGTGTAGGCAAACGCGCGGGCTGCCTGGTGCACGGTGTACATGTCGGCCACCTTGCCCTGGATCAGCTGGAACTCGCCGATGCTCTGGCCGAACTGCTTGCGGTCATGGATGTACGGAATGATGTTGTCCATCACCGACTGCATGATGCCCAGCGGCCCGCCGGAGAGCACGGCGCGCTCGTAGTCCAGCCCACTCATAAGCACCTTGGCCCCCATGTTCAGCCCGCCGAGGATGTTCTCGGCCGGCACCTCGACGTTTTGGAACACCAGCTCGCCGGTGTGGCTGCCGCGCATGCCGAGCTTGTCGAGCTTCTGCGCAATGCTGAAGCCTTTCATGCCCTTCTCGATCAGGAAAGCGGTGACGCCACGCGCACCCAGCTCGGGCTCGCTTTTGGCGTAGACCACCAGGGTATCGGCATCGGGGCCGTTGGTGATCCACATCTTGTTGCCGTTGAGCAGGTAGTAGCCGCCCTTGTCTTCGGCCCTCAGCTTCATGGAAATCACGTCAGACCCAGCGCCCGGCTCGCTCATGGCCAGCGCGCCCACGTGTTCGCCGCTGATGAGCTTGGGCAGGTACTTCGCCTTTTGCGCCACGCTGCCGTTGCGGTTGATCTGGTTCACGCACAGGTTGCTGTGCGCGCCGTAAGACAGGCCCACCGACGCGCTGGCACGGCTGATTTCTTCCATGGCGACCATGTGCGCGAGGTAGCCCATACCGGCGCCGCCATCGGGTTCGGGCACGGTGATGCCCAAAACGCCGAGATCGCCCATCTTGCGCCACAGGTCCATCGGGAACTGATCGCTGCGATCAATCTCCTCGGCACGCGGCGCGATCTCGGCTTGTGAAAAGTCGCGCACCGCGTCGCGCAGCGCATCGATGTCTTCACCAAGCTGAAAATTGAGGCCGGGCAGGTTGGTCATGGGTCGTCTCCTATGGGATGTTGGTTGTGAGGTGTTGAATCAGTAAGTCTTGGGCACGGGCACCAGCGTTTGCTGCATCACGGCGCAGTCCGAACGCTTGCCGTCGGCCGCCACATGCACCACCTCAGCAGTGGTCACGATGATGCGCTTGCCGGCCTTGATGACGCGCCCGGTGGCTTGCAGCTCGCCGCCCTGAAAGGCGCTGAGAAAGTTGATTTTGTACTCCACCGTGGTGACTTCCATGCCCTCGGGCGTTACGGTGAGCGCGGCGTAACCCCCGGCGATATCGGCCAGCGCGCCCATGGCCCCGCCGTGGAAACCACCCTGCTGCTGCGTCACCCGATCCGAGTACGGCATCGCCAATGTCACCGTGCCCTGCGCCACCGCCAGCAGGCGCACGCTCAGCGGCTGCATCATGCCCTGGCGGTCGAGACTGGCCTGCACACGCTGGCGCAGGGCTTCGTGATCGGCGGTCGAATCGGTCATGGTTTGAGTGGCTGGATTTACTTGACGTTTACGTAAACGTCAATTATCACCGAAGCGGTTGCGGTTGGTCAAAAGTACAGACCCCATACTCATTGAATGTCCTTCGCTCTGGCCTCCCTCGTTCAGAGCGATTTCACCGTACGCAAAAGCCGCTTCATCGGCTGCGTCGAGCCCTGCACTGGGCGCGGGGTCGCGCTGTTGCGGGTGGCGCAGCTGCGCGCTGAGCATCCTGGCGCCACCCACGTCTGCTGGGCGCTGTTGGCGGGTGGACACAGCGCGGCCAACGACGACGGCGAACCCGGCGGCACCGCCGGCCGGCCGATGCTGGAGGTGCTGCGGCACCAGGATCTGGAAGGTGTGCTGGCCACGGTGGTGCGTTACTACGGCGGCATTCAGCTGGGTGCCGGCGGTCTGGTGCGCGCCTACACAGACGCGGTGGCGCAGGCGCTGCTGCAAGCCGACAAGACGCCCATCACACCCCAGGCCACCTTGCGCTGCGCCCTGCCCTACGCAATGGAAGGCTGGCTGCGCCGCGCACTGGAGCACGACGCAGACGCCTTGCTCGACGTGACCCACGGCAGCGAGGTGGTCGCCACTTTTCGCTTGCCCGTGTCGCGGGTGGCGGCGTTTCGAGACGCGCTGAACGACACCAGCCAGGGCCGGGCGCGCTGGTTGGCCATCACGCCCGAGACGGAAACCGAAGTCGATCCGCTCGCGCCATGAGGCAGCGCACGACCGGCGCACTCAGGCCAGAGTGGCCCGGGCAGCCGCCTTCTCGGCCTTGGCCAGCAAGGCACGCGCTTCTCTTTCGTGCACCTTCACCTCGTCGAGGTTGGCCAGCAGATCGGCCTGCTGTTCTTCGAGCTGGCGCCGGTGATCGGCCAGCACCAGCAAGAACTTGCGCAGTTGCGGCCCGGTGTCGCGCGGGCTGTCGTACATATCGATGATGTCTTTGGCCTCGGACAAAGACAGCCCCAGCCGCTTGGCGCGCAGCGTCAGCTTCAGGCGGGTGCGGTCGCGCGCGCTGTAGATGCGGTTGCGGCCCCCTGGGCCTTCGCGCAAGGGCTGCAGCAGACCCATGTCTTCGTAAAAACGAATCGCCCGCGTGGTCAGGTCGAACTCGTGGGCGAGGTCGCTGATGGTGAAGGTGGTGTTGATCGCCATGGCACTGAAAACTTGGCGTGGAACCTGTCGGCTGGCGGACACTGGTAAAAGCCGCGCCTCCTTAGAATGGCCCACGCTTGACGTTTACGTTAACGTCAATAAGCCGCATCTTAACGGAACCTCCCGCATGACAGCACCGACCAAAGACCAGCTCGAAGCCCGCCTGCACTACCCGCAAGGCGACGCGCTGCCCGAGCCCGGCCGCGCGCTGGTGGTGGCTTCCGGTGTGAAGTGGATCCGCATGCGCCTGCCTTTTGCGCTCGACCACATCAACCTCTGGCTGCTGCGCGACACGCTGGAAGGCCGCGAGGGCTGGACGGTGGTGGACTGCTGCATCGACCGCAGCGAAGCCCGAGCGCAGTGGGAAGACGTGTTTGCCAACGAGCTTGACGGCCTGCCCGTGTTGCGGGTGATCGTTACCCACATGCACCCAGACCACATTGGCCTGGCGCAGTGGTTGTGCGACAAATGGCAGGTGCGGCTTTGGTGCAGCGCCACCGATTACCACACAGCGCGCCTCGCCTCGCAAAGCACCACCGGTTTTGGCGGCGACCGCGCGGCAGCGTTTTTTGCCTCGCACGGCATGGCGTCGCCAGACGACCTGGCCAAGATCCGCGAGCGCACCGGCTATTACCCCAACCTCGTGCCCAGCGTGCCGCTGGCCTACGCGCGCTTGATGGACGGGCAGACGGTGCAGATTGGCGGGCGCGGCTGGCGCTGCATCAGCGGCTTTGGCCACGCGCCGGAACACATCGCCCTGTACTGCGACAAGGTCCGGACCCTCATCAGCGGCGACATGGTCTTGCCACGCATCTCCACCAACGTCAGCGTCTACGACATGGAGCCCGAGGCCGACTCGCTCAAGCTGTTCCTGGATTCGATCGACAAATTTTTGCCGCTGCCACCCGAGACGCTGGTGCTGCCCTCGCATGGCAAACCGTTCACCGGCCTGCACGAACGTATCCAACAGCTCAAGGACCACCACCGCGACCGGCTCGCCGAGGTGATGCAGGCCTGTGCCGAGGGACCGCGCAGCGCCATGGACATCATTCCCGTGCTGTTCACCCGCGCGCTGGACCTGCACCAGATGACCTTTGCCATGGGCGAGGCGGTGGCGCATTTGCACCGGCTCTGGTTCGACAAGCAGCTGCAGCGCGAGCGCGGCGCTGACGGGGTGTACCGCTTCCGGGCCGTCTGAAAGACCGCCCTACTCCGCGAGAGGCACGGCCGACTGCCGCAGCGCCTGTCGCAGCTGGCGGTGATCGGGCAGCACGGTGGCCACCACGCCCCAGAACTGCGGGCTGTGGTCCATGTGGTGCAGGTGGCTGAGCTCGTGCACCACCACGTAGTCGACCATTTCCATCTTCAGGTGGATCAGGCGCCAGTTGAGGCGGATCGTGCCATCGGCGCTGGCGCTGCCCCAGCGCGTGCCGGCGCTGGAAAGGCGCAGCTTTTGATAGCGAACGCCGAGCTGCGGTGCGAAGTGATCGAGCCGCTCGACAAACAAGCGCTTGGCCTGGCGCATCAGCCAGGCCTGCGCCGCATCGCGGATCTGGGCCTCGCTCGCGTTCTGCGCCAGCCCCAGCCGCAGCGTTGCCACGGCATCGGGCGTGTCATCGGCCGCCGGCTCCAGCACCGCGCCCACCTGCTCAAAGCCGTGCGCCGGATCGAGTTGCAGGCGCACGCGCTGCCCCAGGAATTTCAGCTCGGCGCCGTTGGCCCAGGTGGTTCGCGCCTGGGCCAACTCGCCAGCCCGCGCACGCGCGCGCTGCAGCTTCTCAAGCACCCAGGCGGCCTTGTCGTGCAGCAGCGCCTCAACCTCGGCCACCGGCGTCCAGCGCGGTGCCCGCACGCTGAGACCATCCGGCCCCACGGACAGGCCGATGGTGCGTCGCTTGCCCCGGCTGAACTCGTACGCGACCTCGCAGTTGCTCAGCCTGAGCAGGCGGTTGGCGCGCGGATGGTGCCAGGTGCCAGGCTGGAAGACATCGGACATCGGCAGCGCCGAAGGAGCGTTGGTCACGGGAAGCTGCGTCGGGGATACGGGCGCATCCAGGCATTCGGGTTGCGCAGGCGGTGTCACGCTCGCCGGGCCACCCCAGAAATCAAACGCCATTTGCAACAACCGCTGCATGGCCGATGTCAGGCCCTGGCGGACGAGTAGGCGGTCGGATCGAGGCGCCGCATCTCGCCCTCGATCCAGGCCTCGACCTCGCGCATCAGTTCATCGGGCTCGCGCCCCACGCTGGGAATGGGCTTGCCGATCGAGAATTCCACCGTGCCCGGCCGCTTGATCAGCGCCTTGCGCGGCCAGCACTTGGCCGACGTCACTGCGATCGGGATCACCGGGGCGCCGGTGGCGATCGCCAGCCGGGTACCGCCATTTTTATAGACACCTTTCTCACCACGCGGTATGCGCGTGCCTTCGGGAAACATGATGACCCAGGTGCCCTGATCGACCAGCCGCTGGCCTTGCTCAACCACCTTGTTGAACGCCTGAGCGCGCTTGCTGCGGTCGATGTGGATCATGTCCATGCGGCCCATGGCCCAGCCGAAGAACGGCACATACAGCAGCTCTTTCTTGAACACATAAGCCAGCGGATGCGGCATGAGCGCGGGCATGCAAAAGGTTTCCCAGGTGGACTGGTGCTTCACCAGCAACACCGCCGGCGCCTTGTCGCCCACCGGCAGGTTCTCGAAACCGATCACCTGGTTGCGAATGCCCAGGATCACGGTGCCACTGTCCACCGCCAGCTTGAGCCACCGCGCGCACATCCAGTAAACACGCGTGCTGTTCATATACGGCGCGGCGATCACCACCGCCAGCGCCCAGGGCACCACCGTGATCGTCATGAACAGCAGATGGAGCAGGGAGCGGATCAGGTTCATGGCGCGTCGGTTGAGGGGGCGGCTGGCGCAGGGACATCGGTGGCGTCTTGCGCCAGCAGCCAGTCGGCAAAGTCATTGAGATCTTGGTGCACCTGGGTGCCGGGCGGCAGCTCGGGTGCGAGCACCGAATAGTCAACGTCCGGCCCCTCACCCACGCGCTCGCGCAGGTGCTCGGACTTGCCAGTGAGCAGCAAATGGGCCGGGCAACCAGCAGCGGTGGCTGCCTGCACATGCCGCAACGCATTGCCCGCAGCGGGCAGATTCCCCACCGGGACGCCAAAGCGCGCAGCAATCTGTTGAAACAGGCCGGGTGCTGGCTTGCGGCAATCGCAAGCGTCTTCCTCGGTGTGTGGGCAGAAAAACACCGCATCCACCCGCGCGCCGACCGCCGCGAGCTGACGGTGCATCTTGGCGTGGATGGCGTTGAGCGCGGCCATGCCAAACAGGCTGCGCCCGATACCGCTCTGGTTGGTGGCGAGCACCACATGCCAGCCACCCTGGTTGAGCCGAGCCACCGCTTCCATCGCGCCGGGCAGCGGCTCCCATTCCTCGGGCGAGGCGACGTAATCGTCGCGGCTGCGGTTCAACGTGCCGTCGCGGTCAAGGATGAGCAGTTTCATGGCTGGCTCTTTGGACTGGGTGCGACGCTGGGGGTTGGGCACAGGCGGGATCGCGTCAGGCGGCGAGGCGCGACAGATCCGCCACCCGGTTCATGGCCGTGTGCAGCTCGCGCAGCAAGCCCAGCCGGTTGGCTTTCAGTGCCGGGTCGTCGGCGTTGACCATCACGCCGTCAAAGAAAGCGTCGACCGGTGCGCGCAGCGCGGCCAGTGCCTGCAGGCTGGCGGTGTAATCGCCAGCGTCGAATAGCGCGTTGGCAGCGGGCACTGTGGCTTGCATCGCGGCGTGCAAGTCCTTCTCCGCAGGCTCGGCAAAAAGGGCTGGGTCCACCTTTGAAGCCTCACCCTCGGACTTCTTCAAGATGTTGTCGATGCGCTTGTTGGCAGCGGCGAGCGCTGGCGCCTCGGCCATCTTCTCGAAGTCGCACACAGCCAATACACGTTTAACGATTTCCATGATCGAAGGACGCAACTCCAAGACCGCAGATACCGCTGCGTGACCATACAACGGCGTCAAGCTGTTGTACTGACGCTCAAGAACGAACGAGTAAACGGCCTCCGCCACGCTTTCCTGCACTCCATGGCTCTTGAACTGATCTACAGCCTGATGCAGCCAAGCAAGAACGTCAATTTTCGAACGAGATTCTGGCTCCAAATAGGCGGCCAAATCGAGGGCCCCCACTATCGCGATGATCCCCAGCGCATGCCGCCGCAGCGCAAACGGATCCTTGTCCCCGGTCGGCAAGTTCCCGATGCCGAACATGCCCACCAGCGTTTCCAGCTTGTCGGCCAGCGACACTACCACGCCTGTCATGTTGCGCGGCAGCACGTCGCCAGCGAAGCGCGGCTTGTAGTGGTCTTCGATCGCGAACGCAATGTCTTCCGACAGGCCATCGTGGCGCGCGTAGTAGCCGCCCATGATGCCTTGCAGCTCGGGGAACTCGCCGACCATGTCGGTCAGCAAGTCGGTCTTGGCAAGTTGCGCGGCGGTGTCGGCGCTCTTTGCCAAGACATCACCGCCGAGCTGCTGACCAATCACCCGCGCAATCGCGCGCACGCGCTCTACCCGCTCGCCCTGCGTGCCCAGTTTGTTGTGATAGACCACCTTGTCCAGACCTTCGACACGCGAAGCGAGCGTCTTCTTGCGGTCCTGATCAAGGAAGAACTTGGCATCGGCCAGGCGCGGGCGCACCACGCGCTCGTTACCACCGATCACCGCGCTCGGGTCATCGGGCGTGATGTTGCTCACCACCAAAAACTGGTTCGTCAACCGGCCTTCTGCATCGATCAGGGGAAAGTATTTCTGGTTGGCCTTCATCGTGAGGATCAGGCACTCTTGGGGCACATCGAGGAACTGCTTCTCGAACGTGCAGACCAGCACGTTGGGGCGCTCGACCAGGGCGGTCACTTCGTCAAGCAGCGCGTCGTCTTCGATCGGCTGGCAGCCGCCGCCCACCTGGGCCGCCGCAGCGGCCAGCTGGCGCACGATGTCGGCCTTGCGCTCGTCGAACGAAGCAATCACAGCACCCTCTGTCAACAACGTCTCCGCGTAGTGGTCGGCATCCTTCAGCACCACCGGGTCGACCACCGCTTCAAAGCGGTGGCCGTGCGTGGTGTTGCCAGCCGTCAGGCCCAACACCTTGACGGGCACCACCTCGCTGCCGTGCAGTGCCACCAGCCCATGCGCCGGGCGCACAAACTGCACGCTGCTCCAGCCGGGCAGCTCGCAGTCGGTTTCCAGCTGGTAGGTCATGACCTTGGGGATGGGCAGTTTGGCAATGGCTTCGTCGAGCGCCTTCTGCAAACCGGCCGCAAGGTCAACACCCGGCGCCACGCTGTCATAAAACAGCGCCTCGGCCTTGCCATCGGGCGCGCGCCGCAGGCCGGCCGCTGCCGCTGCGTCGGCACCGAGCGCGGCCAGCCGCTTAAGCAGCGCGGGTGTGGGCTGGCCGCTGGCGTCCAGGCCCACACTCACCGGCATGAGCTTTTGCGACACGGCCTTGTCGGCCGCGCGGGTAGCGACGTCCCGAATCCAAACGGCGAGACGACGCGGAGAAGCGAAAAACTTGATGTTGTGATCGAGTTCGAGATCGTCACCGACCAACCCCATCCTGTTGAGCGACCCATGAATTTCACTCCCGAAAGCTTGGCCTAGCTTTCTGAGGGCCTTGGGGGGCAGCTCTTCAACAAACAGTTCAACGAGCAGGTTCTGTGCGGTCATTCTTGTTCTTTCTCCGGGCGCTCACGCAGCCTTCTTCACCATCTGCGCCACCCACTCGCGCGGCGCCATCGGGAAGCCCAGGCGCTCGCGGCTCTCGTAGTAGCTCTGCGCCACGCTGCGCGCGAGGTTGCGGATGCGGCCGATGTACGCGGCGCGTTCGGTCACGCTGATGGCACCGCGCGCGTCCAGAAGATTGAAGCTGTGCGCGCATTTCAACACCTGCTCGTAGGCGGGCAGCGCAAGCTGCTGCTCAATCAGGTGCTTGGCCTGCCTTTCGTGCGCGGCGAACGCGATGAACAGAAACTCGGCGTCGCTGTGCTCGAAGTTGTACGTCGACTGCTCGACTTCGTTTTGTTTGTAGACGTCGCCGTAGCTGAGCTTTAACCCATCCGCACCTTCGGTCCACACCAGGTCGTAGACGTTGTCCACACCCTGCAAATACATCGCGAGGCGTTCCAGGCCGTAGGTGATTTCGCCAGTAGCGGGCTTGCAGTCGATACCGCCCACCTGCTGAAAGTAGGTGAACTGGGTGACTTCCATCCCATTGAGCCAGACTTCCCAGCCAAGTCCCCAGGCGCCAAGCGTGGGATTTTCCCAGTCGTCTTCCACAAAGCGGATGTCGTTCTTTTTCAGATCGAAACCCAGCGCTTCGAGCGAGCCCAAATACAGCTCCAAGATGTTTGCCGGCGCGGGCTTGAGCACCACCTGGTACTGGTAGTAGTGCTGCAAGCGGTTGGGGTTTTCGCCGTAACGGCCGTCTTTGGGGCGGCGGCTGGGCTGCACGTAGGCGGCCTTCCACGGCTCGGGGCCGAGAGCGCGCAAGAAGGTGGCGGTGTGGCTGGTGCCCGCGCCCACTTCCATGTCGATGGGCTGGAGCAGCGCGCAGCCCTGCTCGGCCCAATACGACTGCAGTTTCAGAATGATTTGCTGGAAGGTCAACATGCGCGAGAGGATCGGGCGCGGCCCGAACGGAAGAGGAAAGGCCTGAGGAGCAGTTGGCTCACCGATGGGTGACGCGCTGCGCAAGCGCCCGATTTTACGGGGCCGGGTGGCGCGGGCTTCTCAGCGGCGGCGCCCGCCGCGCCGGCGCTTGGAACCCATCGCCAGCACCAGCGCGAGGCAACCCACCCACAGCGGCGCCAGCCCCCAGCGACTGGCCCACCTCGCGTAGGGTGTGATACCCGTTCGCCCCTCTACGCTGGCTTCTAGCCGGTCGCGCGTGAGGCGAGGCAGCGCGTGCGTCACCGCACCCCGGTGGTCGATCACAGCGGTAGCGCCGGTGTTGGTGGCGCGCAGCATCGGCCGCCCGAGTTCCAGCGAGCGCAGGCGCGAAATCTGCAGGTGCTGATCGATCGCGATGCTGTTGCCGAACCAGGCGATGTTGCTCAGGTTGACGAGCACGGTCGGCGCGCTATCGGGGGCGCGAAACGAGGCGGCCAGTTCCTCGCCAAACAGGTCTTCGTAGCAGATGTTGGGCGCCACCCGCTGCCCCGCCACCGACCATGCTGCCTGGGGCAAGGCGCCTCGCTTGAAGTCGCCCAGCGGAATGTTCATCAGGTCGATGAACCACCGAAACAGCGGCGGAATGAATTCGCCAAACGGCACCAGATGGTGTTTGTCATAGCGGTAAAAAGGGTTGCCGCTCAACGAGCCTGGCTTGCTCTGGGCCAGCGCGCGAGACGCCGCTGGCGCGTCCATTCCCCATGCAGAATTGGTGTATCCCTCTTCAAAGCTGCCCAATGGGAGCCCCAGCAACACAGACACCGGTTCCCGCGCGCCCGGCTGGGCCAGCGTGGACAGCAGGGGCGGCCAGAAATCGGGCGCGTACTGCGCGGGCAGCAGCGGCAGCGCCGTCTCGGGCGCGACCACCAGTTGCGGACCCTGGCCCGGCTTCGCAGAGGCGGTGCGCACCGCCTCTGCGATCTGTTTCGGGTACCAAGCCAGCGCCTGTGCCATGCCAGTGCCCACTTCAAATTTTTCGTTCTGTGCGATGTTGCCCTGCAGCAGCCAGACCCGCAGCGCCCCCGCCGCTGCTGTGTTGCGCTGGCCGTCGGGCAGCCAGAGCCCGGGCAGTGCCAGAAACATCACCGCCAGCCCGCCAATCAGCGCCGCCAGCGGCCCCAGCCAGGACGCACCCCAGGCGCTGCGGGCGCGAGGCGCCCGGGCATAGGGACTGGGCGGCACGCGTTGCAGGCGCACCGGTTGCGTCAACCAATCGTGTATGCCGCGCACGGTTGCGGTAATCACCGAGCCCAGCGCGTAGGCCAGCAGCGCCGCGATCGCGCCCATGCCATACACGCCTACCCAGGGGGCCCAGGGCGCTAGGGTGTTGACCTGCGCATAGCCAATGGCGCCCCAAGGGAAACCGGTGAACCACTGCCCCCGCATGAGTTCGGCCAAGGTCCAAAGCGCGGCGAACAGCAGCGCCTGACCCATCCGCGAGCGCGGCGCCAGCAGCGCCAGCACACCGGTGGCTGTCGCGTAGTAGAGCGCCAGCGCTCCCGCCAGCGCCAGCACCGCAACCACCGCCAGCCACGCCGCCAGACCGCCGTAGGTGTGCAGGGAAATGAACAGCCACCAGAAGGTGCCAGCCAACCAGGCGATGGCAAACGCCCAGCCGCGCCAGACCGCCATGCCCAGCCGCGAGGACTGCTGCAGCGCCAGCACCAGCAGCGCCATGGAGGCCACCTGCAACACGCCGCTGGGCTCGCCGGGCGCTAGGCCGGGCAGCGTCCAGGCCTTCAACGGCCAAGCCAGCGAAGCCGCTTGCAGCAGCCCGCCCAGCAGGCAGACCAGAAACCAGACCAGTCCCGCCCATGCGCTGGCGCGCCGCGGCGGCTGGCGGCTCATCGGCGAAAAGGTGGACGGGGTGTGGAGGTTGCCGAAGAGGCTGCGCATGTGTGGAGAGGGCGTGATCCCGCGCGCGCAGCCAACCGGTCAGGCGCCAGACGGTGTGGGCATGACCTTGAACCAGGTCACCGCGCCGCCCTTGCTGTGCAGCACGATGAAGCGCAAGCCTTCGATCTCGTGGGTTTCACCGCGCTTGGGCACGTGGCCCATGGTGTGCGAAATGAGACCGCCGATGGTGTCGAAGTTGTCCACATCGAGATGCAGACCAAACGATTCGTTGATGCGCTCGATTGGCGTGTCACCGCTCACGCGCCAGGTGCTGTCGGCCAGCGCATATATGTCGCCATCGTCCGAGGCGACATCGAACTCGTCTTCGATTTCGCCGACGATTTCTTCCAGCACATCTTCGATGGTGATCAGGCCAGCGACCCGACCAAATTCGTCGATCACGATCGCCAGGTGGTTGCGGTTGCCTCGGAATTCGCGCAGCAGGTCGTTGAGGCCCTTGCTTTCGGGCACGAAGGTGGCTGGGCGCAGCAGGGCGCGGATGTTCAGCTCGGGCGCGCGTTGCAGTTTGAGCAGGTCTTTGGCAAGCAAGATCCCGATGATGTTCTCGGTATCGCCCTCGTAAACCGGAAAACGGGAGTGCGCGGTATTGATGACGAGGTGCAAAAGGGCGTCAAAGGGCGCTTCGATATTGAGCGCGTCCATGCGCGGCGCCGCCACCATCACATCGCCAGCGGTCATGTCGGCGATGCGGATCACTCCTTCGAGCATGATGCGCGACTCGGCGTTGATGATGTCGTTGTCCTCGGCGTCGGCGAGGGTCTCGATCAGCTCATCTTTGGAGTCGGGCCCGGGGTGGATGAACTCCGCGAGTTTCTGCAGAAATCCACGTTTGTCTTCTTGCCGCAGGCTGCGCTGCGGCCCGGGACTGGGGGGGGAGTCGGACACTGAGGAATGCGTTGGTTGCTGGAGGGGCGAAGGATACCGCACGGGGAGCAATCGCAGCAAAGGCCGCAAAGGCAAGCTTTGGTGCCCTGCTCCCACGAAGGCCTGATCAACACCCCCGCGAGCGATGCTTTGCGTCAGCCCAGCAGGCGCTGTTGCACGCCCTGACGTATCGCCTGCAGGCGATGCAACACCGACCAGAACTGCTTGGCCTGCACCTTGAGGTGGTAGTTGGTGCGCGCGACTTGCTCGCTGACGAGCTCGGCGACCCGCGAATCGAAATCGGCTGGCGGCAGTCGCAGGTGGGCTTCGCTCTCAGAGCCATCGCGCTCAATGATCGCGCCCGCGCCGCGCGCGATTTTGAGCATGGCGGTGTTCTCCGACAACGCGTGGATAAACAGCATCGTCACCCCTTGATTGCGCGCGTGCATCACCGCTCGCTCGAACAGCTGGCTGCCGTAGCGCCGACCGCGTGCTGCCTTGGCCACCGACACGCCGAACTCGGCGCAGCTCAGGCACTGTGGATCGACCGAGAACGCCAAGTGGGCCATGGCGATCAGCTCAAGCTTGCGGTTGAAGATGCCAAACAACTCGTCGCGCTCGAACTTGAGCTGGGCGACGTAGCGGCGGATTTGCTCGTCGTTGGCCGAATAGCCAAACCGCAGGTAGCGGTCGTGCGTGTCGAGCGTCAGCAGATGTTGGGCGATGCGCTCGCGGTGAGCCGGTCCAATGGAGCGGATCGGCACCCCCGTTGGGGCGGTCGCCGCTGGCGCCTCGTTGGCTGTCTCACCTATCGGCACAGGCATCGGCGAATCGCCGTTGTCGGGCGATGTGCGAAGCCAAGAGAGCGGATGAACCATGTTCCACAATGTACGGGTTTTCCCTGATATGGCAAGGTCTGAGGCACCTAGACGCGCCTGCGATGCGACGGACGGTCAAACGGATTTCAACCAAGCCAGCGTCTTGCCGTTTGCGTTCACTTACAAGGTAAGCACCGTGGTGCTTTTCACCCGCTCCATCACAAAGCTGGTTCGGCAGTCCTGAACACTGGTGTGTTTGAGCAATGTGTCCATCATGAAGCGGGAGTAGGCCGCCATGTCGGCCACCACCAGGCGCAGTTGAAAGTCCATCTCACCGGTGAGTGCGGCGCATTCCACCACCTCGCCCCAGCCCTGAACACTGGCCCGAAAAGCGTCCATGGGGTGGCGCTTGCCATGGCCGCTTTGCTTCTCCAGCCGCACGTTCACGTAGGCGGTTAGGCCCAGACCGACCGCCTCGGGGCGAACCAACGCCACGTAACGGTCAATCACCCCCGCCTGCTCCAGCCGCCGGACCCGGCGCAACACGGCACTGGGTGAGAGCGCGACGGCCTGGGCAATCTGGTCGTAGGTGGCGCGGCCGTCCGCTTGCAGATTGCGCAAAATTTGCCGATCCAGCTTGTCGAGTGTTGTCATCGTGCTGATTTTGCAGGATTGTTGCAAACTGGGCCTGTGCTGGTCTTGCAAACGCTGCAATCGTGACTTGCTGTGAATCTACAGTCATGCTCTATCGCCAAGGGCGACCCCACCGAGAAGGAGACACACATGAACACCGCCTCTGGAGCCATCACCGCCAACGCCGCCATCACTTGGCCCAACCCCATGGGCACCGATGGCTTCGAGTTCATTGAGTACGCAGCACCCGATCCCGCTGCCATGGGCGCGCTTTTCGAGCGCATGGGCTTCCAGGCGATTGCCAAGCACCGCCACAAAGACGTCACGCTGTACCGCCAAGGCGAGATCAACTTCATCATCAACGCCGAGCCCGACAGCTTTGCGCAACGCTTCGCCCGCCTGCACGGGCCGAGCGTCTGCGCGATCGCCTTCCGCGTTGCTGACGCCAAGGTCGCCTACGAGCGCGCGCTTTCGCTCGGTGCGTGGGGCTACGCGCAATCGGCCGGGCCGGGCGAGCTCAACATTCCGGCCATCAAGGGCATCGGCGACTCCATCATTTACCTGATCGACCGCTGGCGCGGCAAGAACGGCGCGCAGACCGGTGATATCGGCAACATCGGCTTTTTCGATGTCGATTTCGAGCCCTTAACGCAGAACTCGGGCGCCAAGTTGAATCCGGCGGGTCACGGCCTGACGTACATCGATCACCTCACGCACAACGTGCACCGCGGCCGCATGGAAGAGTGGGCCGGCTTCTACGAGCGCTTGTTCAACTTCCGCGAGGTGCGCTACTTCGACATCGAGGGCCAAGCCACCGGCGTGAAAAGCAAGGCGATGACCAGCCCCTGCGGCAAGATCCGCATCCCGATCAACGAAGAAGGCAACGAGAAGGCGGGTCAGAT
>JBBSDB010000003.1:0-44339 GCA_038249735.1 Burkholderiales bacterium | reverse complement strand
GCAGACCTCGCAGGGCACATACACATCGGGCAGGAAGTGCATTTCCACCTTCACCACACCATCGCCCTGGCAGGCTTCGCAGCGCCCACCGGCCACGTTGAAGCTGAAGCGGCCCGGGCCGTAGCCGCGCTCGCGCGCGGTCGGTACCTCCGCCATGAGCTCGCGGATGCTGGTGAACAGGCCGGTGTAGGTGGCGGGGTTGCTGCGCGGGGTGCGGCCGATCGGCGATTGATCGACGTTGATGACCTTGTCGAAATGCTCGATGCCTTCGATGGCCTCGTGTTCGGCTGGTTCGTCGTGGGCGCGGTACAGGGTGCGCGCCACGGCGGCGTAGAGCGTGTCGTTGACCAGGGTGGATTTGCCCGAGCCGGAGACGCCGGTGACGCAGGTCAAAAGGCCGACTGGGAAAGCCGCGCTCACGTTCTTGAGGTTGTGGCCGGTGGCGCCAATCACGCGAATTTCTTGCAGCGTGCCCAGGGAGGCGATGTGCGCGGCTTCGCGCGCGGCGCGGCGCTCGGCGGCGGGGCTGGGGGCGAAGCGGGGCTTGGCCAGGGGTGCAACCACTTTGGGCGCCACCACCGGCAGCCAGGGCGTGCGCCGCGTGGGCACCGCGATGGAGCGCGTGCCGCTCAGGTATTCGCCGGTGAGCGAGCCGGGTGTGGCCATCACCTCGGCGCAGGTGCCTTGGGCCATCACATGGCCGCCATGCACACCGGCGCCCGGGCCCATGTCGATCACGTGGTCGGCGGCGCGGATCATGTCCTCGTCGTGCTCGACCACCAGCACCGTGTTGCCCAGATCGCGCAGGTGCTTGAGGGTTTCGATCAGGCGGTCGTTGTCGCGCTGGTGCAGGCCGATGCTGGGCTCGTCGAGCACATACATCACACCGGTGAGACCGCTGCCGATCTGGCTCGCCAGCCGGATGCGCTGGGCTTCACCGCCAGAAAGGGTGTCGGCGCTGCGGTCCAGGCTGAGGTAGTTCAGGCCCACGTCGTTCAAGAACTTCAGGCGCTGGCGGATTTCGTTGATCACCCGCGCGGCGATGTCGCCCTTGGCACCGACCAGGTGCAGCGTGCTGAAATACGCCAGTGACTCGCCGAGCGTGATGTGGCTGATTTTGTAGATCGGCTGGCGCTGCGCGCCTTCGCCCACGAACACGTGGCGCGCGTCTTTGCGCAAGCGGGTGCCGTGGCAATCGGGGCAGGGCTGGGTGGCTCGGTAGCGGGCCAGTTCTTCGCGCACATGCGAGGAATCGGTCTCGCGGTAGCGCCGCTCAAAGTTGCGGATGATGCCTTCGAACGGGTGTTTCTTGCTGATCTTCTTGCCCGCGCGCTCGCCCGATTCCAGCGCGTAGCTGAACTTGATGTCTTCCTCGCCCGAGCCGTAGAGCAGCGCCTGTTGCACCACCTCGGGCAGCGACTCCCAGGGCGATTCGGCGTCGAATTTGTAGTGGGCCGCCAGGCTTTCGATCATGGCGAAGTAGTAGCCGTTGCGCCGGTCCCAGCCCTTGATGGCGCCGCTGGCCAGGCTGAGCGTGGGGAAGGCCACCACGCGCGCCGGGTCGAACACCTCCGTGTGGCCCAGGCCATCGCAGCTGGGGCAGGCGCCCATGGGCGAGTTGAAGGAAAAGAGGCGCGGCTCCATCTCGCCCACGCTGTGGCTGCAGACCGGGCAGGCGAACTTGGCCGAAAAACCCATTTCGGTGCCGGTGTCCATGTCGACCGTGAGGGCGCGTCCCTCTGCCAGCCGCAGCGCCGCTTCAAAACTTTCAGCGAGACGCTGGCGCAAAGGGTTGATGACCCCCACGCTCTGCCGCTCGCGCGGGTCGCTGCCCCCCAAGGGGGTTGCCCCGCCTTGGGGCGGCCCGGCGGCGGGACGCTCATCGCCGTCTTCTGGATGGTGGCGCACCTTGATGCGGTCGATCACCACATCGATGTTGTGTTTCTCGGTCTTCTTCAGCGCCGGCAGGTTCTCGGCCTCGATCACCTCGCCATTGAGCCGAAAGCGCACATAGCCCTGCGCCTGCATGTCGGCAAACAGATCCAGGAACTCGCCTTTTTTCTCGCGCGCCACGGGGGCAACGATCAGCAGACGCGTGCCCTCGGGCATGGCCAGCACCGTGTCCACCATCTGCGCCACGCTTTGCGAAGCCAGCGGCAGGTCGTGCTCGGGGCAGTAGGGCGTGCCAGCGCGGGCGAAAAGCAGGCGCAGGTAGTCGTGGATTTCGGTGACGGTGCCCACGGTGGAGCGCGGGTTGTGGCTGGTGGCTTTCTGCTCGATTGCAATCGCGGGCGACAGGCCTTCGATCAGGTCCACATCGGGTTTGTCCATCAGCTGCAAAAACTGCCGCGCGTAGGCCGAGAGGCTTTCCACGTAGCGGCGCTGGCCTTCGGCGTACAGCGTGTCAAACGCCAGGCTGGATTTGCCCGAGCCCGAGAGGCCGGTGATCACCACCAGCGCGTGTTTCGGCAGGTCGAGGTCGATGTTTTTCAGGTTGTGCGTGCGCGCGCCGCGCACCGAGAGGGTGGCATTGGCGCGGGCGGCGGCGCGGGCCGCTCGGCTGGTCTCCAGGGAGGGCTCGGACAGCAAGGCGGGGGGTGGCAACGGGGAATTCACAACAAATCGCCGGCATCACCGGCGCCAGAAAGGCAACTCAACATGATAAAGCGCGCCTCGGAATGTTGTCGTGTTGGTCCTGCCGAGCACGTTTAGCCGCCCACCCACGCCAGCGCCTCGCGCACAATATGGGCTTCCTTTGTGCTTGTCTGTGCCGCCCCTGTGTCTGCCCTGAACCCCGCGCCCTCCACCTCCCCTGCCGCTGTCCCGATCGCAGCCGAGGCCGTGCGCATGACGTCGGACGAGAAGCGCGCCAGTTTTTCGCTGGCCTCTATCTACGCGCTGCGCATGCTGGGCCTGTTCCTGGTGCTGCCGGTGTTTGTCCTGGAGGCGCACAACTACCCCGGCGGTGACAACCCGGCGCTGGTGGGGCTGGCGATGGGCATCTACGGCCTCACCCAGGCGCTGCTGCAAATTCCGTTTGGCCTGGCCTCAGACCGGCTGGGCCGCAAGCCGGTGATCGTGGCAGGGTTGGCCTTGTTTGCGATCGGCAGCATGGTGGCGGCCTGGGCGCCGAGCCTCACCTGGCTGGTGATCGGCCGGGCCTTGCAAGGCGCGGGCGCGATCTCTGCTGCCGTCACCGCGTTGCTGGCCGACCTCACACGCGACCAGGTGCGCACTAAGTCAATGGCGCTGATCGGCGTCAGCATCGCGCTGATGTTTGCGCTCTCCCTGGTGATCGCGCCGGCGCTGGTGCCCTACACCGGGCTGGCTGGCCTGTTCTGGATCACCTTCGGGCTGGCGCTCGCCGCCATGGTGGTGGTGGTGTGGGTGGTACCGCCCGAGCCAGCGCAGCATGTGGTCACCAGCCGCGCTGGCCTGCGCGAGGTGCTGGCCAATGCCGAGCTGCTGCGGGTGGACCTGGGTGTGTTTGTGCTGCACGCGGTGCAGATCGCGATGTGGATGTCGGTGCCCTCCCTGCTGCGCGAGGCGGGCGTAGACACTGCGCAGCAGTGGCACGTGTACCTGCCCGCGGTGGCGGGCTCGCTACTGGTGATGGGCGGCTTGTTGTTCCGGCTGGAGCGCCAGGGATATTTCCGCGCGGTGTACCTGGGCACGATCGGGTTGATTGCGCTGGTGCAGCTGGGTTTTGTGTTCAGCGTGGGCTCGACGCCCAGCGTGTGGGCGGTGGGTCTGCTGCTCGGGCTGTACTTTCTGGGCTTCAACACCCAGGAGGCCAGCCAGCCCAGCCTGGTGTCGCGGCTGGCCGTGCCGCGCCAGCGTGGTGCGGCGCTCGGTGTTTACAACACGATGATGTCGCTCGGCATTTTTGCGGGTGGCATCATGGGCGGACTGGTGCTGAAGGCCTGGGGCAGCGAGGGCATTTTCCTGCTCAGCGCGACGCTCATGGCGGTGTGGCTGGCGCTGGCCTGGCCGATGAAGTCAGCGCCCGCTGACAGCTGATACCGCGGCACCGCAGTGCGGCTCCTGGCGGGTCAGCGATCGCCCGCCGGCGCGGCCGGTGGTGCCGGTGGAGGCTCATCCTTGGCGACGGGTGCCTCGCCCTCGCCGGGTGGGGTGTCTGGCGAGGTCTCCATGCGCTGCGCCGGCGCGGCGGCGGCTTGCGCCGCGTTGATCATGAGCGACGAGAGGGTCGGGTAGAGTGGGCGGCTGATCAGGCGCGAGATCAAACTGGCCAACATGGCCGCAGCCATCAGGCTGAGCACCATGGCGCGGCCGTCCACCATCTCCATCACGATGATGAACGAGGTGAGCGGGGCCTGGGTGGTGGCGGCGAGGAAGCTCGCCATCCCCAGCGCGATCAAAATCGGCGCCAGTCTGCGCGCGTCTTCGCCAAGAAAGAGCTGCGCCACGTCGTTGCCCACGCTGGCACCGATCGACAGCGACGGCGCGAAAATGCCCGCCGGCACGCCGCTCCAAGAGGTGAGCCAGGTGGCGACCAGCTTGAGCAAGGTGTAAACGCGAGACAGCTCCGCGTTGCCGGCCAGCATCTCTCGCACCTCGGTTGCGCCAGCGCCGAAGGTGGCACCACCCGTCACCATGCCAATGACCGCCACCGCCAGCCCGATGCCCGCTGCAAAGCGCACCGGGTAGGCGCGGCGGTAGGCGCTGATGCGGTCGGGCATGCCCTGGATGGAAGCCGCCAGCAAGCGAGAAAACAGGCCGCCGAGCACGCCACACAGCAAGGCCACCAGCACACCCGGGAAGAACACGCCCCAGCTCAGGCGTGGCACCGCGATCGAGCCGAAATAGGTCAGGTTGCCAAAGAAGGAAATGCTCACCAGGCCGGCCAGCACGATGGCGGCAATGATGACGCCGTTGGTGCGCGAATCCATGCGCTTGGACAGTTCCTCGATCGCGAACACCACACCGGCCAGCGGCGCGTTGAAGGCGGCCGCGATGCCAGCTGCGCCGCCGGCCACCAGCAGCGCGTGGTCGTTCATGGCCGAGCCCGGGCGCAACCAGCGCCGCGCGTCGTGCATCACGCCAGCGGCCACCTGCACCGACGGCCCTTCGCGCCCGGCCGACAGGCCCGCCAGCAGACTGGCCGAGCCCAGCACCATTTTTGCAACGGTCAGCCTGAGCGAGACGAAATGGCGACGCATGACAGTGTCGACCTGCGGATCGAGCGCCGAGATCACCTGCGGAATGCCCGAGCCGGCGGCGCCCGGGAAGTAGCGCCGGGTGCACCAGACGATGGCGGCGGTGAGCGCCGGCGTCCAGATCAGCACCGCCCAGGGCGCCACCTCGCGCAGATGGGTGAACCACTCGAAAGCGGTTTCGCTCATGAGGGTGAACAGCACCACAAACAAGCCGGCGAGCACCGCATAAATCAGCACGATGCTGCGATCGAGCCAGGCGCGTCCGTCGGACAGTTCGTCCTGCAGGTTCTGGAAAAAATTCGGTTCGCGGTTCATGGGGCAGCGGGTCATTGTGTCACCGTGAACGCTTGGCGGCGTTCAACGTGGCTGCCTCCATGCCGCTGGCGGGTGGGCCGGGCCTTGCGGCACAATGCCCGCTAAAGCGCTCGCGGTGCTCCGCTCCCCTACCGTTTCTCCAAGGAAATTCCTATGGCCTCCGTCAACAAAGTCATCCTCGTCGGCAACTGTGGCCGCGATCCCGAAGTCCGTTACCTGCCCTCGGGGCAGGCGGTGGCCAACGTCAGCGTGGCCACCTCCAGCCGCCGCAAGGACAAGAACAGCGGCGAGATGATCGAAGACACGCAGTGGCACCGCGTCACCTTCTACGACCGGCTGGCCGAGATCGCTGGCGAGTACGTGAAAAAGGGCCGCCCGATCTACGTCGAAGGGCGGCTGAAATACGGCACCTATGTGGACAAAGCCACCGGCATCGAGAAAAACACGGTCGACATCATTGCCACTGAAATGCAGCTGCTCGGCGGCCGCGAGGGCATGGGTGGTGGCGAAGAAGGCGGTGGTGGTGGCTACACGCGTCCACCCGCCGCTGCGCCGCGCGCCCCGTCACCGGCCGCTCGCCAGGCGCCGGCGCCCGCCCCAGCGCGCCCATCCAGCGGCTTCGATGACATGGACGACGACATCCCTTTCTGACCGGTCCCGCCGCCGACAGCTTCGCCCACCTTCCTGGGCGCGGCGCCCGACCCGCCCGGCCTTGGCCCAGCGGGTTTTTTCTTGTGCTTTGGCTGTGCTTGCGGCTGGCGCGGCTGGCGGCACAATGCGATCCATGCAAGTCCCCACCGCGCCCCCCCGCCCGCTGCCACCCGACGATGCGCTGCGCATCGAGCTGCACAACGAGGTGCATGCCCGTCCACCTGCGCGCATCCGCCTGCCCGCGCTGGTGGTGTTCGTGGCGGTTTTCAACGACGGCGTCACGCGGGCCCAGGAGTGCGAGCATCTGCGGCGCCTGCCCGAGCAAGGCGGCCTGACACCGGCCGATCTGCAGGGCAATTTTCTGCGCCTGCGCCTGCCCGGCTACACCCTGAAATGGGAGCGCCACACCGAGTTCAGCCGATATTCTCTGGTGCAATCCCTGCCCGAGGGAGCCGGTCTGGGCGCGTGCGATCCCGAACTTCTCTCGCACCTGGTGCTGCCCCCCGACTGGCTGGCCACGATCCCCGGGCGCACCTTTGTTGCCATCAAGCTCGCCATGCTGCAGGGCGATCTCAGCGAACCCCATAAGACGTTGGCACTGGCCCGGACCTGGCTGGGTGAGCACGCCGTGGTGGCCTCACAGATGGGCAACAACGGCCACTCCCTGGTGGCGACCGATTTCATGCTGCGCGACAGCGGTTTTGAGCGGATGCTGGTGGTCGCTCCAGCCGACACCACCGAAACCCGTGCTGGCCGTGTGTCGCAGCGCCTGCTGGAGATCGAGACCTACCGGCTGATGGCGCTGCGCGGCCTTCCGGTGGCCAAGCAGCTTGGCCCCTTGCTGTCAGAGAGCGAGCGCCAGCTGGCGAACATCACCGCCCAGATGGAGAACAAAAGCGCCACCGATCAGGGATTGCTCGACACCTTGGTGGCGCTGGCCGCGGGCGTGGAGCGCGCCACCGCCGAGCACGCCTACCGCTTCTCGGCCACGCGCGCCTACGACACGCTGGTGGCGCAGCGCATCGCAGAGTTGCGCGAGCGAGCGATTCCCGGTACCCAGACCGTCGGCGAGTTCATGCAGCGTCGCCTGTCGCCGGCGATCGCCACGGTGGCAGCCAGCGGGCAGCGCCTGGCCTCGCTGTCCGAGCGCATCAGTCGAACCAGCGCCTTGCTGCGCACGCGGGTCGACATTGCGACGGAGGCGCAGAACCAGCAGCTGCTGGCCAAGCTCACGCGCGGTCAGGAACTGCAGTTGCGTCTGCAAAGCACCGTGGAAGGCCTGTCGATCGCGGCCATTTCTTACTATGTGGTGAGCTTGCTGTACTACGCCATCAAGGCGACCAAGGCGGCGGGTGCGCCGATCAATGCCGAGGTGGCCACCGGTGCGGCGGTTCCGCTGGTGTTGTGGGCGGTGTGGCACACCACCCGGCGCCTACACAAGAAGCTGCGCTCGGGCGAGTAAGCCACGCTGCAACGCCCGGCGCAGCGCGGGAGCCAGCGCCGCTTTGGGCCTCAGCACAGCTTCAGCGCCCAGCGACCTCGCGCAACCGGCACCGCGCACCTCGATGCGCACCGTGTCCACCACCGCACCACCTGCGTCCACCAGCTCGATCTGGTGCACGCCTGGCCAGGGCGCCCACTGCCCAGATGCGCCACGCGCCACCACCTTGCCGCCGATGCGCCAGCGCAAACTGGCACCGTCGCTTCTGAGCGCGAGCTGCTGGTGGCGTGGCGGGATGTCGGGGTCGAGCGCGACGATGGTGCCGTTGGTGGGGCTGAGGATGCGGGCTTGCCCCGCCTCATTGCGTGCCAACGACTCGGTGGTGCTTGCGCTCAACTGCAGCAGCGCCTGCTCGGTGCCGGCCAGAAACCATTCGCTGCGCGGCGGCTCCAGGCGCGGCGAAAATGCCACCGCCTGGGCCACAAGGCCAGGCGGCGGACGCGGTGCGAGGCTCGGCGGCGCGTTCGGTGCCTGCGTGTGCAGCCAGTGCATCACCCCGGCCCAGACCGGTGCCGCGCCGGTGCCGCCGCTGACCTGCCCCATCGGTGCGCCGTCGGCGTTGCCCAGCCAGACGCCCACCGTGTAGCGCTGCGACCAGCCCAGCGCCCAGCTGTCTCGCATGTCTTTGCTGGTGCCGGTTTTCACCGCGGTCCAGAAGCGGGTGGCGAGCACGCTGTCGGTACCGAAGGTGGTGGCGCGGGCGTTGGCGTCGCTCAGGATGTCGGCCACGATGAAGCTGGCGCCGGCGTCCATCACCTGGTTGCCTGGCGCTGCCGGGTTGCCGTTGCGCCTGGGTGCCAGCGGCAACGGCGCCAGTTCACTGTGGCGGCCCTGGTTGGCGAGCGTGCGGTAGGCGTTGGCCAGGCGAAACAGGGACACCTCGGCGCTGCCCAAGGCCAACCCGAGGCCGAAATAGTCGCCGGTTTCGCGCAGGCCCAGGCCGAGCGCGCCCAGCTGCTGGTGGAAGCGGTTGGCCGAGACCATGGCCAGCGTGCGCACTGCGGGCGTGTTGAGCGAGGCGGCGAGCGCGGTGCGCACCGAGACCCAGCCCTGGAACTGCCGGTCGTAGTTCTGCGGGATGTAGAGACCGCTGGGGGTGGCGATGTGGGTGGCCGCGTCTTCGATCAGCGAGGCGGCGGTGAGGCGACGCTGGGCGATGGCTTGGGCGTAGAGAAAAGGCTTGAGGGTGGAGCCGGGCTGGCGCTGCGCCAGCACCGCGTCGACCTCGGGCGCGGCACTGAGTGCGCCCGAGGAGCCGACCCAGGCCAGCACCTCGCCGCTGGCGTTGTCGAGCACGATCACCGCGCCGTCGGCCACGCGCTGATCGTGCAGCTCGCGCAATTGCTGACCCAGCAGGGCGACCGCCTGGCGCTGCAGCGGCGCCAACAGCGTGGTGCGCAGCTCGGCGGGGTGCAAGGCGGGCTGGTCGCCCGCGGCCTGGGCCAGCGCGCGGCGCGCGGCATGGGGTGCGATGCCGTCGCTGGGTGTCCAGCTGCGCTGCTGCAGCCGCGCCGCCATGCCCCAGCGCAGCGGCGCGCAGTTCGGCGGTGATGCTTTCTCCACGGCGTTGAGGCTTTGCCAGACGACACAAGCGGGCGCGGCCACGCGATCGGGCGCGGCATTGGGCGCGCGCACCAGCGCCACCGCGATGGCGGCCTCCTCGTTGTTCAGGCCGTGCGGCGCCTTGCCGAACAGGCTGCGTGAGAGCGCATCGATGCCCACCAGTTCGCCGCGAAACGGCACCAGGTTCAGGTACGCCTCCAGGATCTCGTCTTTGCGCCAGCTCGATTCCAGCTCGCGCGCGGTGACCACCTGGCCGAGCTTCTGGCCCCAGCTGCGCCCGCCCGGCCCCACGCGCAGTTCCTCGTCGATCAAACCCGCGAGCTGCATGGTGAGGGTGGAGGCGCCGCGCGTCTGGCTGTGCCACAGGCGGCCCCACGCTGCGGCGGCCGCCGCCTGCCAATCGACCCCGCTGTGCTCAAAGAAGCGCCGGTCTTCGCTCAAAATCAGCGCGTTGCGCAGCGCGGGCGACATGTCGGCCAACCGCACCCATTCGCCCTGGCGCCGCTGCGGGTTGCTGCGCAGGCGCTGCAACAGCTCGCCGCGGCGGTCCAGCACCCGTGTGTCCGAACCCAGCTCGCCGGCCCGCACCTCCTCGAAGCTGGGCAGCGCCGCGAGCGCGTTGCTGCTGCCCAGCACGAGGCCGGCCAGCAGGACCAGGGCGCGCAACCGAGCTGCAGACATCAGGGCCGCGCCTCCACCACCAGGCGCGCGTTGGGCGCCTCGCCGAACACCTCGGGTGCGTACAGCGCCTCGACCCGCGTCGGCGGTACCGCGAAGTCGCCCACGTTGTTGAGCCGCAGCGTGTACTGCAGCTGCACCGTGCCCTTGGGCAGGTAGCGGTAGTAGCTGCGGTAGGCCTCGAAGCTGCGCTCTTCGAACGCCGGCCAAGCGTTGCTGGTGGTTTTTTCGCCCTGTGTGGCGATCAGCGAATCGCGCCCCAAGCCGCTGCCCAGAATGCTGGCGCCCGCCGGGATCGGGTCGCTCACCACCACCCAGGTCATGTCGGTGCCCGCCGTCACGCTCAGCGTGACTCTGAGCAGGTCGCCCCGGCTGTAGCGACCCGGCACCGCCTGCTCGATGGCGGTCAGCGTTTTCTTCACCTGGTAGCCGGCGAACAGTGGCTGGGTGCGCGGTACCGCCGCGAGCGACTGCACGGTGAGCCAGGGTTGGCCGCTGCCTTGCTGCTTCACATTCAGCGGCTCAGCGCTTGAGGGCCAGGGCAGCGTCATGCCGTTGTTCAGCCAGCCGCTGGTGGGCGTGACAGCCGCGCCGATGGCCGGTGTCGCCGTGGCCTCCACCTTCTTCACCTGCGACCAGTCCACGCTGGCCTGCGCCGCGCCCAGGCTCGCCACGGTTTTGCCCTGCACCGGATCCGATTCAAAGCGCGCCGAGAAGCGCTGCAGCGCGAGACCGCCCCAGAGGTTGGCGGTGGTGGTGGACCAGACACCGCGCGTTTGCCGACCCACCAGCCCGCTGGCCAGGCGCCCGAGATCGGCCTGCCACTCGGGCTCGTCGAGCACCGCCAGCAGCAAACGCGCGGCGTTCACGTCGGCGTTCTGCATCAGCCACCACCCCTCGTCGTCGCGCTCGTTGCTGAACGTGGTGCGCGTGCCCTGCTGGCTCAGGCGCGCGCGCAGCGTCTGCTGCACTTCTCGCAGGCGCTCGGTGCGCTGCGGCACCTCGGGCAGGCGCTGCACGATCAGCAGCCAGTCGATCAGCGCGTGGGTCGGCCAGGTCTGCGGCGCAATCTCCAGGCTTTGCAGCAATTTCGGCGTGGCGAGCTGGTAGCGCGAGAGCGCTTCGATCGCGGCCAGTTTGCGCACCGGGAGGTCGGCGCGCGGGCTCCAGAAGCGGCGCTCGATGCGACCTTCGACAAACGCGGTGAGGCCGCGCTGCATGGCTGCGAGCGCATCGGGCGGCAAGGCAAAGGCCGGGTCGGTGCGGGCCATCTCCGCTGACACCGCCAGCAGGTAAGCCGTCAGCGTGTCGCTGCCTTGTTCGCCGTCGCCTGCGCGCGGCGGGAAGTAGTTGGCCAGGCCATCGCCATCCAGGTAGGTCGGCAGACGGCCCATCAGCGTGGCCCAGCGCGCCGCGTCGCGCAGGCCAATGGCCTGGCTGCTGAGCTGCTCCAGGCAGGTGTAGGGGTAGTCGGCAAACCAGCGCTGCACAGCCGGCAAACCATCGGCCAGCGTGGGTTGCAGGAACAGACTCAGGCCGCCACGCAATATGCCGTCTGAGCCACGCAGCGCCTGCGCGGGTGCGCTCACCGGCCAGGACAGCGGCGCGTCCAGCTGAACCAGCGTGGCCTGCTGCACCGCCAGCGGCACCGCCGGCACGATGCGCTGGCCGATCTTGATCGCATCGCTGGCGCCCGAGCGGCTGTCCTTGGCGCTCACCTCCCACAGCAGCGCCTGCAAGCGGCCCTGGCCCAAGGGCACCGGTGCGGTGGTGTCCCAGAAGATTTCCTGTGACGCGCCGGGCGCCAGCGCGAGTGTTTGCGCCGCCAGCTCCAGCCCGGTGGCGCGCGCGCTCACCGCGAGTTGCATCGCCTCAGTGGTGGTGTTTCGCAGCGTGAACTGGGCGCGAAACGGGTCGCCCTCGCGCATCAGCGGCGGCAGGCCGCTGATGATTTGCAGGTCTTGCGCGGTGCGCAATTCGGTGCGGCCGGTGCCAAACGAGGTGAGGCCGCTTTCCACCACCGCCACCACCTCGAAGCGGCTGATGCTGTCGTTCAGCGGCACCTTCACCAGCGCCTCACCCTTCTCGTCCAGCACCACGCTGGGCTGCCACAGCAGCAACGTGTCAAACAACTCGCGGGTGGGGCTGCGACCGCCACCGCCGCCAGCCGGCACCGCTTTGCGGCCGTAGTGGCGCCGGCCGATGATCTCCATCTGCGCGGTCGCCGTCTGGACACCCCAGGGCCGGCGCTGGTACATCGCATCGAGCAGCTGCCAGCTCGGATTCGGGCTGAGTTCGAGCAGGGCCTGATCGACCACCGCCAGCGTGAGCTCGGCGTGGGCGGCAGGCTGGCCGTTGGGCAGCGTGGCCTTTACCCGCACGGTGGCGGTGTCCCGCACCTGGTAGCTCGACTTCTCGGGCGTGAGCGCGACCGCGATCTGGTGCGCCTTCACCCCCACCCGCAGCTCGGCAACGCCCAGGCGGTAAGACGGTTTGCTCAGGTCGATCAGGGCGGTGGGCGCCACGATCTCGCGCCCGTCGATCCAGAATGCGGTCCACCATTCGCGCGGCGCCTTGAAGCCCCAGGTGAAAAAGCTGTACCACGGTACTTCGCGAATGCGCCCGCGCAGCGCGAGCACGCTCACATACACGTTGGGCCCCCAGCTCTCGCCCACCTTGAGCTCGATGGTCGGGTTCTGGCCGGTGAGCTTCACCACCCGCGTCTCCATCACGCCCTCGCGCTCGATCGCCACCAGCGCGGTGGCCGAGCGAAACGGCATGCGCACCTGCAGCCGCGCGGTGTCGCCCGGTTGCAGGTCTTTCTGCTCCGCCACGATTTCCATGCGGTCGTGGTCGTCGCCGCCAAACCAGACCTCGCCTTGGCGCGTCACATAGACCGAGGCCGCGCTCTGGTGGCTGCGCCCGGCGCTGTCGGTGGCGGTCACGATCAGCTCAACCTCGCCCGACTCCTTCAAGCGGGTGGTGCAGCGCAACTGCCCCGATGCGTCGCTGTTGCCCGCGCAAACCTCGCCCAGGTCGCTCACGGCGGTGCGGTTGTCGTAGGTGTAGAAGCCGCCGACCATGCGCTTTCTGGTGCTGGTGACGGTGCGAGATTGCGCGCGCACGCTGAGCTTCACGCCGCGCTGCGGTTGGCCGTCCAGCCCAAGTGCCAGCGCGGTCAGCGCCACGTCTTTGCCGCTGGCGACCCAGTCTTCCGCGCGGATGCCGGCGATCACCGCCGCTGGCCAGAGCGGGCTGACCTGGCGCAGCGTCTGCACCTCGCCGTTGGGGTCGGCGTAGCTGGCCTCGATCACCAGCTCCAGCGGCTGGGTGCTGGGCGGCAGGTTCTCGATCACGGTGCGGCCCTGGCCTTGGGCGTCCAGCGTGAGCGCCAGCTTGTCGGCCACCAGCTTGGGCGCGTCGCTGGGGTTCTCGTTGTTGTCTTCGTCGGCGAACACGTCGCCGCCCTGGCCCGGCGCCTCGGCGGCGCGTGGCGCGTCGAAGCGAAAGGCTTCATAGCCACTGAACTGCAGGTATTTGTCGCGCAGCAGCGCCGAGACCTGGGTGCGCAGTTTCGCCGCTGGCCCGCCCGCCAGGTAGCTCACTTGCAAATTCACCGGCACGGAAGTGCTTGCGATCAGCGGCCTCGCGTTGGTGGTGCTGTCTGCGGTGGTGTGTGCGGTGGTCAGGCGACCCTCGAACACCGGCAGGCGGAACTCTTCGACCCGGAAGCTGCCGCTGTCGAACGACTCGGTGCCTTTGCTTTCATCGCCGCTCGCGCGCTCCAGCGCCACCCGGTAGCGGCCCAGCTTGGCCGCTGGCGGCACCTGCCATTCGCTGCTGGCCACCAGGCCACCACTGCGGGTCTTGCGCCACGCCAGCGCCAGCCGCGTCTCCTGCCCACTGCCTTCGTGGGTGATCACCAGCACCTCGGGCGTGCGATCGGGCAGCGCCAGGCCCTGGCGCGTCTCGACCCGGATGATGTGCTTCATCGACAGCTTCTCGCCCGCGCGCAACAGGTTGCGGTCCAACACCGTGTGGGCGCGCTCGTCGGGCTGGCGCCGGTCGCTGGTGGGCAGGTTGAAGCGCCAGGATTCAATGCCCCGGTCCCAGTGGCTCCAGACGAAGGCGAGATCGGCCACGCCATCGGCTCCCGTGGCGCGCGCGCTGACGAAATAAGAGCGGCTGCCCTCGCCCATGCCGTCGCAGGCGGGGGCATCGGGCAGGGCGGTGTCAAGGCGCGCCAAGCCGTCTTTGTCGGTGCTTGCAGTGGCCAGCGCTTTGCCGCTGCAGTCAGACACCTGAACCCTGGCGCCGGCCACCGGCCGCCCGGTGTCCAGCGTGGTCACCCACACCAGCGTGGTGTCGCGACCGCGCTTGAAATGCACCCCCAGGTTGGTCACCAGCGCCGAGCTGCGCACGTACATCTTGCGATTCGCGCCGTGGGCGGGATCGAGCAGCGCCTGGCCCAGCGCGGGAGAGGCGATTTCCAGCACATGAAAGCCGGGCGGCAGTGGAATGCCCACCACCTCAAAAGGCCGCGGCTCACCCGTTGTGGCGGGCGGCAGGCTGAGCTGGCGCGCTGCGGTGAGGCCTTGCAGCAGCGAGACCATGCGCGTTTGCACCCATTCTTTGTCCTCGCCCTCCACGGGCTTGGGCAGCGGCGTGCGCGCGACCGGCTGCGCCTGCTCGCGCTCGATCTGCCCGCGCTCGAACAGTTGCAGCCTGCCCAGCCAGCGAACGATGTCGGCATCGGTCTGCAGCGAAAGCGTGCTGACTTCACCCACCGGCAGGCTTTGCAGCGCCAGTTTGGCTTCCACACGGCGCAGCGTCACCGGCAGCAAGGCCTGCCCGTCGGGCTCGGCCAAGCGTTCGATCACACCAAACGGCGCCGCCGCAATTTTCGCCAGCGGCGGCATCGGGCTGGTGGCCACCGCCAGCGGGAAAGCGGCGGCGTTGTCGGGCGCGCGGCCGGCGTCGTCCACAAAGCCTGTGGGCAAGGCGATGCGGTAGCGCGCGCTCTCGGGAAACGGAGCGGCGAAACGCACGCTATCGACATGGCTTTGGCCCCGCAGGTCTTGGTCGATCTGCGCTGCCACCGGCGCGCCGCCCGCCTGCGGCTGCAACCGGATAGCCAGCTCCAGCTCGCGCGCTACCGGGGCGCTGAAGCGCAGGTCCATCGCGCGCAGCGGCAGGCAGTCGGCCTGGGCGTTCTCGCGCTGGCAGGCGAATTCAAGCGAGAACGGTTCGCGCACATCGAACACACGGGTTTGCGCCTGGCGGCTCACCACGCCGCCGGGCGTGGCGATGCCAGGGCCGAACACCAGCCGCACCCGCGCCGCCGGCGTGAGCCGCCGCCCGCAGCTCAGCACCGCGAGATCCAGCGGATCGCCCTCGGCCTGCGCCGGGATGCCGCGCGCCTTGAGCAGCGCACGCCGCGGCTCGCCACCCACCCACCGCACCGGCAAGCGCTCGCCAACGCCTTCCAGCTCGCACCAGCTGTTCGCCAGCAGGCTGGCGCGCGTGACGGGGCCCGCCAAGCGGACCACAACATGCTGTTCTTCGTCGATGGTGGCCTCGTTGCCGGGCCAGGTGCGCAGCACCACCGGCCCGCCAGTGGCGAACGCAAAGCGCTGGGTGCCCGTGATTGGCTGCCCCTCGTGCGAGCGAAAGCCGCTCGCCACCTCTGCCGTGCAACGCGTGCCCGGAGGCAGCGCCTGTTTGAAGTCGAACACCCATTGGCGCTCGTTCAGCCAGCGGCCGGTCCCCTCGGCGGCCTTGGGCGCGCAACGCAGCGTGAACGGTGCACTCGCCTGCGCATCACCCAGCGGCACCGCCGGCGCATCGAAGCGCACCGACACCTGCTCCACCCGCGCCACCTCGCCCTGCGGCGAAAACCCGGCTACCGCCAGCGCCCAGGCAGGCGCTGCCATGGCCCAGCCTGCCAACGCCAGACAGCCGACCGACCCCGCGCGCACCACCGTGTTCCAAGCTGCCACTGGCCACCTCCGAAAAAGGGCGCGGCCCGGTGGGCGCGCTGTGTCGATGGATTGTGCGGCAGGCTGCCCGAGGTGGCCGCGCTTGAGAAATCGCAAGGACAGGGCCGCATCGGCGGTGCAGACTGTTTGCTTGGCCTGCGCACTGCGCGCATCCACTCTGCTCTCACCAGTTGAAAAACCCCACATGGCGACACAGGCCAAGGTTCGATCCTTGGCTGCCCGTTTCCATCCGTTTCCACCCAAGGCCCCTGCCATGAAGCAACCGCACTTCCAGGAAAAGCACCCGATCACCGTGGTCGACATCGCCAAGTCTCAGACGCGCCACAACAGCGCCGACGAGAGGGCCAACGATGCATTGAAGGCCTGGGTTTTGGCCCTGCGCAACGCCTGAGCCGCACGCAACAACAAGAAGGAGCTCCCATGTGGTCGTGGTTGATGTGGATGCAGAAAAACCTTACCTGGAGCATTCCGGCGGCCATGGTGCTGGGCCTGCTGTTTGGTCAGATGACAGACCCGGCGTTCCTGCGCCTGGCGATCCTGCCGCTAACCTTTCTTATGGTCTATCCCATGATGGTCACGATGAACCTGCGCGAGCTGGTCAAGCCTGGTGGCAACCGCTTGCAGGGCGTCACGCTGGCGATCAACTTTGTGCTCATGCCGGCAATCGGCTACGGCATCGGCCTGCTGTTTTTTGCCGAGCAACCTGTGGCGCGTCTCGCGCTGCTGCTCACCGCGCTACTGCCCACCTCGGGCATGACCATTTCCTGGACGGGCTTCGCCAAGGGCAATGTGCCCGCTGCCGTGAAAATGACGGTGGTGGGCTTGGTGGTCGGCTCACTCTTGGCGCCGGTCTACCTGAAGGCGCTGCTCGGCGCGGTGATCGACATCCCCATGCTGCAGGTGTTCACGCAGATTCTGCTGATCGTGTTCCTGCCGCTGGTGCTGGGCAACATCACGCAGCGCGTGCTGATCGCGCGCCACAGCGAGGTCCGCTTCGATGGCCATTACAGGCCGAAGTTTCCACCGTTCTCCACGCTGGGGGTGCTGGGCATTGTTTTCGTTTCAATGGCGCTCAAGTCGCAAGCCATCGTCAGCCAGCCCGCGCTGCTGCTGCACTACCTGGGGCCGCTGGTGTTGATGTATGCGCTCAACTTCGTGATCAGCACGCTGGTGGGCAAGGCCCTGTTTGCGCGGGGCGATGCGATCGCGCTGGTCTACGGCACCGTCATGCGCAACCTCTCGATCGCGCTTGCCATTGCCATCGGCGTACTTGGCGAAAAAGGTGCCGACGGCGCGCTGCTGATCGCCCTGGCCTACATCGTGCAGGTTCAGGCGGCGGCCTGGTATGTGAAGCTCACCGACCGCCTTTTTGGCGCGCCGCCCTCGGCTGCCAAGGCCACCTGAAAGAAAACTCAATGCACACCAAAACGCCTGTCACACCCGACGACGCTCTCGGTGGTGCTGAAGGCCTGCGTTGCCTTGTCGATGGCTTCTACGCGCGGATGGACGAGCTGCCCGAAGCGTATGCGGTGCGCAAGCTGCATCCCGAGAGCCTGACCGGCAGCGCCGAGAGCCTGTTCGAGTTTCTCTCGGGCTGGTTCGGCAGCCCGTCGCTCTCCATCGCCAAAAAGGGCCATCCACGCCTGCGCATGCGCCACGCGCCTTACGCTGTGGGCCCGCGCGAGCGCGACGAGTGGATGCTGTGCATGATGCAGGCACTCACCGAACAGGTGGCCGACGCGGCGCTGCGCGCGAACCTGATCCGGACCTTTGCCCAGATGGCCGACCACATGGTCAACACCAACGACGGCGCTCACGGCTGCAGCCACGCCGCACAAGCCATGAGCGGGTCTTGACCCGTTTTCAGCCCAGGAGCACCCATGAAAGCCTTCCAGGACCAGTGCCCCGAAAACGTGTCGCACTGCTGCGGTTGCGGCAACCTGAATACGCACGGCCACCAGATCAAGACCGTCTGGGAGGGCGACGAGACCGTGACCCGGTTCTAGCCTGAGCGCTATCACACCTCGGTGCCCGGCTTCGCCTACAGCGGTCTGATTGCCTCGCCGATCGACTGCCACAGCACGGGCACCGCAGCGGCCGCGATGGACCGGCAGACAGGCCGCGCGATGGACACGCTGCACCCGGTGCGCTTTGTCACCGGCTCCCTGCCTGTGGACGTTCTCAAGCCCACGCCGCTGGTCGAGCTGGAGATTTTCGGTACGGTGAAAGAAATCAAGGGCCGCAAGGTGGTCGTGGTCACCACGGTCCATGCCAATGGCGTGGCCACGGCGCGCGGCGAGGTGGTGGCGGTGCAAATGCCGGAGAGTTTCGGGCAGTCCTGAAGGTAAAAACGGCGCCAAGTGGCGCCGTTTTGCTTGGGTGAGCGCGTGCTTAGAACGCCAGCTTGTGCATGCCCGGCCTGAGCAGGTGCGCGGCCACATTGGCGGGTTTTGCTGCCCCCACACCCGGGATCGGCTCGCAGAGCTGGCGCCCGGTGTTGGGCAGGTACAGCGCGCACACCTCCCCCTGGGCACCGTTCTTGATCAGGCCTTGCAGCATTTGCTGCGGCGTCACATCACGCGGCTTGAGCTTGGGCATCTCCTGGCCCACAACCGCGATGTCGGCCGCTGCAGGCGCGCTGGCTGCAACCGATCACAGCGACTTGGTCGAGCAGTACCAGTCCACCGTCTTGTAGCCTTCGCCCGCGGGCTTGGCCAGGGCTTCGGCGGTCTTTGGCGGCGGCACGATCACGCAGCCGGGCGTCCAGCCTTCGGGTGTGGCGATCGCATGTTGGTCGCTGGTCTGCCTGGCTTGCAACAGGCGCACCAAATCGTCGATGCTGCGGCCGTTGCTCATCGGGTAAGACACCATGGCGCGCAGGATGCCCTGGGATCGATAAAAAAGGTGGCGCGCACCGCCTGCGTGTCGGCCGAGCCGGGGTGCACCCTGCCGCAGGCGCGGGCCACGTCCCTCTTGATGTCTTCGATGACGGAGAAGCTGATCTCGACACCGAATGTTTGCTTGATGCTCTGCGTCCAGGACAGGTGCGAATACAGGATGAGCCACTTGCCTTTGCAGTCGGCCAGCCTCCGGTTGCCGTGGGTGGTTGTGGCGTGGAGGGCGCGCGGCTTCGTTGAGGTGGGGAAACGAGGCGGTGGCCGTGGTGGGGCCCCTGGGGCTCCTTGGTCCGTTGATGAAAGCTTCGGTCAGGTACAACACCTGGCCGATACCCGCAGTGTCCGGATTCGGCAGCGCAGGGCGCTTGTGAAAATCAAGTGCCCGATGGGCAATGCCAATCGCGCCGATCGCCTGCGGCGCAGCCCCTCAGAGGCTGCAGGATGTGTCGGTGGTGATCACGCCGCCACCCAGGCACACCTCGCCCTCGTAGACCACCGCGCTTTGGCCCGGCGTCACGGCCCACTGGGGCTCTGTGAAGCGCAGCGTGAAATGGCGTGCGTCATCGGCTTCGAAGGCGCAGGGCGCATCGGCCTGCCGGTAGCGCGTCTTGGCGGCCAGGGCGCCGGCGGCGGGGGCCTGCCCCGCCACCCAGCTCGCGTCCTGCGCGCGCAGCGCGGGCGAGAGCAGCCATGGGTGGTCGTGACCCTGCACCACCCACAGGGTGTTCTTCTCCATGTCCTTGCGCGCCACGAACCACGGCGCGTGCTCGTTGCCGCCCTTCTGCGCGCCTTTGGCCTTCAGGCCGCCAATCCCCAGACCTTGGCGCTGACCGAGTGTGTAGAAACTCAGGCCCATGTGTTGCCCAAGCAGACGGCCTTGCGCATCCTTGATCGGCCCCGGTTCTTTGGCGATGTAGCGATTCAGAAAATCGCGGAACGGGCGCTCGCCAATGAAGCAGATGCCGGTGCTGTCTTTCTTCTTCGCATTGGGAAGGCCGATCTCGGCGGCGATGTGGCGCACCACGGTCTTGGGCAGTTCGCCAACCGGGAACAGTGTCTTGCTCAATTGCGCCTGGTTCAGCCGGTGCAGGAAGTAGCTCTGGTCTTTCAGCGGGTCCAGGCCCTTCAGCAGTTCGTGCAGGCCGGTGGTGGCATTGCACCGCACGCGGGCGTAGTGACCGGTGGCAATCATCTGTGCGCCCAGGCGCATGGCATGGTCCAGAAACGCCTTGAACTTGATCTCTGCGTTGCACAGGATGTCGGGGTTGGGCGTGCGCCCGGCCTGGTACTCGCGCAGGAACTCGGCAAACACCCGGTCTTTGTATTCGGCGGCGAAGTTGACATGTTCGATCTCGATGCCGATGACATCGGCCACCGCAGCGGCGTCCACGAAGTCGATGTTGCTTGAGCAGTATTCGTTGTTGTCGTCATCTTCCCAGTTCTTCATGAAGATGCCGATCACCTCATAGCCCTGCTGCTTGAGCAGGTAGGCGCTCACGGCAGAGTCCACCCCGCCGCTCAAACCCACCACCACTCGCTGTTTGTTCGCCATCCCCGAATTATCCTGCTGGTCTTGAAGGCTCGTTCGGGAGTGGCTGCGCGCCCAGAACGGGTCCATCGGTAACACCGTTGAATGATGCACGGGATCGTGTGAACGCCGAACCAAGCGGTCGGGTTTGCGGTGAGAGGCAATCTGACATCGCCCAGAGCTCACCCGCTTGCCCCATCCGTCCAACGTGTATCGCGGTGACGGCTCCTTCACAGACTTGACTTGGTCTGGCCTTTGCTCGATTCTGCGAACTCGGCCCTATTGAACTGGGCCCGTGAGGTCTGAACTCCCTCATCCGTTTGCCCTGGGCTGGTCGTTGGGTTTCCATGTTCTCGGCAAGCTTCAACAGTGCCGGAAACGGAAAATGAAGACTTCTACTGACCGGAGCAATAGCGACCCTGTAGCGCAGACTCGGTTGAGATCTTGTTCTCACTGTCACACCCACACACGAAAGCGAGTGCCCCCCTTGAAAACTGCACTGACTCGAATCGACCTGGCCACCTGAATGCGAAGGAAGCCATGAGCTACGCGCACAGCATCGGCCTCCACCGCTACCGCTTCGACGACCTGCGGACCCTGCTCGCCCGCGCGTCGCCGCTGCGCTCCGGGGACCAGCTGGCTGGGGTCGCAGCTGCTGACCGGACCGAGCGGGTCGCTGCGCAGATGGCGCTGGCCGAGGTGCCGCTTGCCCGTTTCCTGCAGGAGCAGGTGGTGCCTTACGAGATCGACGAGGTCACCCGACTGATCGTCGACCAGCATGACGCGTCGGCCTTTGCGCCGGTGGCCCATCTCACGGTGGGCGACTTCCGCAACTGGCTGTTGGGCGATGCGGCGCACACCGAGAGCCTGCGCGCGCTCTCTCCTGGTCTCACGCCCGAGATGGTGGCCGCGGTGAGCAAGCTGTGCCGCGTGCAAGACCTGGCGCTGATCGCGCGCAAGTGCGAGGTGGTGACCCGTTTTCGCGGCACGATCGGCCTGCGCGGTCGCTTGTCCACACGGCTGCAGCCCAACCACCCAACCGACGACATGGCGGGCATCGCCGCCAGCCTGATCGATGGTCTGCTCATGGGCAGCGGTGATGCAGTGATCGGCGTCAACCCGGCGACCGACAACGTGCCGCAGGTCATGCGCTTGCTGACCCTGCTCGACGAGGTGATCACGCGCTACGACATCCCCAGCCAGAGCTGCGTGCTCACCCACGTGACCAACACGCTGCAGGCGATGGCGCGAGGTGTGCCGGTGGATCTGGTGTTCCAGTCGGTGGGCGGCACCGAGGCGACCAACCGCGGCTTCGGCATCGACCTCGCCTTGCTGGGTGAG
Organism: Burkholderiales bacterium; assembly: GCA_038249735.1. Classification (GTDB taxonomy): domain Bacteria; phylum Pseudomonadota; class Gammaproteobacteria; order Burkholderiales; family Burkholderiaceae_C; genus Hydrogenophaga. The sequence continues at coordinate 22,686 of JBBSDB010000003.1, read as the reverse complement.
GCGCGCGCTGCAGCGCTGGCGCAGCAGCGCGGTGCGCTGTTTGCTGACGGCCAGCGTGGCGAGCAGGTGATGTATTTCGAGACCGGCCAGGGCAGTGCGCTGTCGGCCAATGCGCACCACGGCTGCGACCAGCAAACCATCGAAGCACGCACCTACGCGGTGGCGCGCCACTTCAAGCCGTTGCTGGTCAACAGCGTGGTCGGCTTTATCGGCCCGGAATACCTGTTCGATGGCAAACAGATCTTGCGCGCCGGCCTGGAAGACCACTTTTGCGGCAAGCTGCTGGGGCTGCCGATGGGGTGTGACGTCTGCTACACGAACCACGCCGAGGCCGATTCGGACGACATGGACGCGCTGCTCACCCTGCTCTGCGCTGCCGGCGTGAATTTCGTCATGGGTGTGCCCGGTGCCGACGACATCATGCTCAACTACCAGAGCACTTCGTTTCACGATGCGCTGGCCATGCGCCAGTTGTTGGGTCTGCACCCTGCGCCCGAGTTCGCCGCCTGGTTGCTGCGCGTGGGCATCGCTGAGCCCGGCGGCGAGGGTGAACCACTGCGTCTGTCGGGTCGCGTGCCGCCGGCTTTGATCGCCGATGTGCGCCGGCTGGAGGCCGGGTGAAACCCGCCACCGTGTCGCCGCTGGTCACGCCGACCGACTGGGGCGGTCTGCGCCGCTTCACCGACGCCCGAATCGCCTTGGGCCGCGCGGGTCACAGCCAGCCCACCGCCGCCCATCTGGCGTTTCAGCTGGACCATGCGCAAGCACGCGATGCGGTGTACGCGCCGCTCGACGTTGAAGGTGTGTCGGCGGCTCTCGAAGCGCTGGGTCTGGCACCCGTCTTGCTCCACAGCGCAGCACCGGACCGCGAGGCCTTTCTGCAGCGGCCCGACTGGGGTCGTCGGCTGGACGCACCGTCTCGCGAAGCCCTGCTGGCCAGGCAATCGCCTCAAGACGCAGCCAGGCCCGCCGACCTGGTGTTCGTCGTCGCCGATGGCCTCTCGGCCCAAGCCGTCAACCACCACACCGCACCGTTGCTCGCGCAGTTGCTGCCCTTGCTGCGAGACGACCCGGCACAGCGCTGGCGCCTGGCACCGGTGGCCCTGGTGCAGCAGGGGCGCGTCGCCGTGGGTGACGAGGTGGGCGAGCTGCTGGGTGCGCGCTGCGTGGTGGTGCTGATCGGCGAGCGCCCGGGGCTGAGCTCGCCCGACAGCCTGGGAATTTATTTCACTTGGGCGCCGCGTGTTGGCCTCACCGATTCGCAGCGCAACTGCATTTCCAACGTGCGCCGGGCCGGGCTCTCACCCGAGCACGCCGCGCAGAAGCTGCACGCCATGCTCACTCGCGCGCGGGCGCTGCAGTTCAGCGGCGTGGCGCTGAAGGACGAGAGCGATGGCCCCCGGGCTGCGCTCACCTCTGGAAACACTTCTCTACCGGGCAGTTAAGCTCCGCTTCATCCGGCACCGCTTCAATGCACCCACCAGCACTTGCTGGGTTGCTATTGAAAAGGATTGTCATGAAATCGTTTGTTATCGCCGCTGCCCTGATTTCTGTCGCCGGTCTGGCCCTGGCCGAACCGGTGTGCAGCGCGCCCAAGGAAAAGTGGATGCCCGAAGCCGCGTTCAAAAAGAGCGTCGAGGCCCAGGGCTACGCCATCAAGACCTTCAAGGTCAACAAGGGCCAGTGCTATGAGGTCTATGGCAAGAAAGACGGCCAGAACGTTGAGCACTGGTTCAACCCGGAAACCGGCGTGCGCGTGACGAAGTAAGGCGGCCATGAGCCGCTCGCAGGCAAGCAGGCTCAATCAGCCGGTGTGGGACCGCTTCGTGCGGTTCTTTCACTGGTCGCTGGTGACCTGCGTGCTGCTCAACTGCTTCGTTCTGGAGCAGGGTGAGTGGCAGCACCGGTGGGTGGGCTACCTGGCCTGTGCGCTGGTCACCGCGCGGCTCGTCTGGGGATTTGTCGGTACGCGCCATGCGCGTTTCGCCGACTTTTTCCCCACGCCAGCGCGCGTGAAGCACCATGTCTCTGCGCTGCTGGCCGCGCGACCCGATACCCATGCTGGGCACAACCCGCTGGGGGCGCTCATGATGCTTCTGCTCATGGCACTGGTGCTCTCGCTGGGGCTGACGGGCTGGCTGCAAGGAACCGATGCTTACTTCGGCGACGAAAGGCTGCAGGAGCTGCACCGCTATCTGGGCAACGCGTTGATGTTGTCGGCCGGCCTGCACGCAGCTTCGGCGATCGTGGTGGGCCGCCTGGAGCGCACCCGCTTGATCAAAGCCATGGTCACTGGCGTCAAAGAACATTACTGAGCGCCAGAAGTGTTGCTGGGCGCTTGACGTCTTGAACGCGGGTGTTGCGCCTGTGCCAGACTTCAGCGCATGAAAACCAGCCCGCACCGCATCATCGACGCCGAGGTCGATTTCACCGCGATCCGCGCTCAGGGCGCAGGCGGGCAAAACGTGAACAAGGTGTCGAACGCGGTACACCTGCGTTTTGCGGTACACGGCTCGTCGCTGCCCGAGGCCATCCAGCAGCGCTTGCTGGCCTTGAGCGACCAGCGCATCACCACCGAGGGCGTGGTGGTGATCAAGGCGCAAACCAGCCGCAGCCTGGAGCAGAACAAGGCCGATGCGCTGGCCCGGTTGCAGGCACTTGTCGACAGCGTGGCAACCCTGCCCAAGGCGCGAAAACCCACCCGCCCGACGCGGGGCTCTCAGCTGCGCCGGGTCGAAGGCAAGGTGAGCCGTGGACAAACCAAGGCGCTGCGCGGCCGGGTATCCGGCCAGGATTGAAGCGCTTCGCCGAAGAAACTCAGGTCGGGCCAGCCTGCACCGATGCATCGGTGAACACGGTGGCCATCGGGTAGCGTTGCCCGGCCGCGTGGTCTTCAATGCAGCGCAGCACCAGCGGGCTGCGGTGGCGCGCGGCGCTTTCGCGCACCTCATCCAGCGTGAGCCACAGCGTGCGCACGATGCCGTGGTCCAGCGAGCGCGTGGAATCCAACTCACCCAGCTCGCCGCCGTAAGCAAAGCGCAGGTAGGTGATGTCTTCGCCGGTCGCCTCGCGCTGGAAGCGTTGCAAATAAATCCCGATCAGAGCGGTGGGCACGAAAGAAAACGCCGTTTCCTCCAGTGCTTCGCGCGCCACACCTTCAGCCGGGCTTTCGCCCGGATCGAGGTGGCCGGCCGGGTTGTTCAGGCGCAAGCCCTCGGGCGTGTGTTCTTCCACCAGCAGGTAGCGACCATCCTGCTCGATGATCGCAGCCACCGTGACGCTGGGTTTCCATCGAATGTCCATGCGGCGCATTATCCAGCCGCAGTCAAACCGCATACCTCGCCGCTCAATAGGTGGGTGAGCCTTTCGGGTCAGACGCCGATCGGCGGCTGCGGCACAATCTGTCACCACCCTGCGGCGCCCACAAGGCCCCGTTGGCCGATGCGGCACCGCTGCGCAAGGCCCTTTCTCTGGTGGCAGCCGCTGGCTCAGCCGCCCACACTCGCCTGTTCCCTTCCCCTGTTTCGAGGAAATTTCCATGACTTCTGGCGCATCGAACGAAATCGCCATGGCCACGGCAGTGGCAACGGTACCGCAGCGCATTGGCATACCGCGCGAAATTTTTCCTGGCGAAAAACGCGTCGCCACTGTGCCCGAGGCGGTGGTCAAACTCGTCAAGCTGGGTTTTGCCGTGTTGGTGGAGTCTGGCGCCGGCGATCTGGCCAACCTCAGCGACAGCGACTACGTCGAGGCCGGCGCCAGCCTCGCCGGCTCGGCCGCCGAGCTGTGGAGCGGCAGCGACATTGTCTTCAAGGTGCGTGGCCCCACGCCAGACGAGGTGGCGCTGATGCACGAAGGGCAGACGCTGATCGGCTTCATTTGGCCAGCCCAGAACCCGGAACTCATGCAGCAGCTCGCCGACAAAAAAGTCACCGTGCTGTCGATCGACGCGCTGCCGCGCACGCTCAGCCGCGCGCAGAAGATGGACGCACTCACCTCGATGGCTGGCGTCAGCGGCTACCGCGCGGTGATCGAGGCGGCCAACGCCTTCGGCCGCTTTTTCAACGGTCAGATCACGGCGGCGGGCAAGGTGCCACCGGCCAAGGTCTTCATCGCCGGTGCTGGCGTTGCCGGTCTTGCGGCCATTGGCGCAGCTGCCAGCTTGGGCGCCATCGTGCGCGCCAACGACACGCGTGCCGAGGTGGCCGATCAGGTGGTGTCGCTGGGCGGCGAGTTTGTGAAGGTCGACTACGAGGAAGAAGGTTCGGGCGGTGGCGGCTATGCCAAGGTGATGAGCGAGGGCTTCCAGCAGGCCCAGCGCGCGATGTACGCGAAGCAGGCGAGCGAGGTCGACATCATCATCACCACCGCGCTGATTCCGGGCAAGCCAGCGCCCAAGCTGATCACCGCCGAGATGGTGAAAAGCATGAAGCCCGGCAGCGTGATCGTCGACATGGCCGCCGAGCAAGGCGGCAACTGCGAGCTGACCGAGCCCGGCCAGGTGGTGGTGAAGCACGGCGTGACCATCGTCGGCTACACCGATCTGGCCTCGCGCATGGCGCGGCAGTCGTCCACGCTGTATGCGAACAACCTGTTTCGCTTGAGCGAAGAGCTGTGCAAGACCAAAGACGGCGTGATCAACGTCAACATGGAAGACGCCGCCATCCGCGGCCTGACCGTGATCAAAAACGGCGAGATCACCTGGCCGGCACCGCCAATAGCCGCTGCGCCCAAGCCACCGGCCAAGCCCGCCGCCCCGCCGACCGCAAAGAAAGGCCACGGCCATGGTGAGGCTTCGGGGCCGATGCCTGTCGGCAAGCTGCTCATCGTGGCCGGCGTCACCGCCGCGCTGTTCGCGCTGGTGGGCGCCTATGCGCCAGCCGAATTCCTGTCTCACTTCACGGTGTTCGTGCTGGCCTGCTTCGTCGGCTACATGGTGGTGTGGAACGTGAAGCCGGCGCTGCACACGCCGCTGATGAGCGTAACCAACGCCATCAGCTCGATCATCGCCATCGGCGCGTTGGTGCAGATATCGCCGATCGCCAGCGCAGCTGATAGGCCCAACACCTTGATCGGCGTTTTGGCCGCCATCGCACTGGTGCTCACCGCCATCAACATGTTCGGCGGCTTTGCCGTCACCCAGCGCATGCTGGCGATGTTCCGAAAGTAATGACGTCGGGGACAGATCTTCAGCTCTGTCCCCGACTGATCAAGATGACTTCGGGGACAGATCTTTGGTTCTGTCCTCGACTGCTTAAGAAAAGAGATATTTATGTCTGCAAGTCTGGCTACGGTCGCCTACATCGGCGCGATGATTCTTTTTATTCTCAGTCTGGGCGGCCTGTCCAACCAGGAAACCGCGCGCCGCGGCAACCTGTACGGCATGGTTGGCATGGCGCTGGCCGTGCTGGCCACGGTGTTCGGGCCGCAGGTCACTGCAGCCGGCATCCCCTGGATCGTTGGCGCCATGCTGATCGGTGGAGTCATCGGCCTGTACGCCGCGCGCACCGTGCAGATGACGCAAATGCCCGAGCTCGTGGCGCTGATGCACAGCATGGTCGGCATGGCGGCGGTGCTGGTCGGCTATGCCACCTACGTCGACCCCGAAGCAACGAAAGGCTTCGAGGGTGCGGCGCACGCCATTCACGCCACAGAGATCTACCTCGGCATCTTCATCGGTGCGGTCACTTTCTCGGGCTCGGTCGCCGCGTTCGGCAAGCTCTCGGGCCGTATCGGTGGCAGCCCCTTGTTGCTGCCCGGGCGCCACTGGCTGAACCTGGCCGGCTTGATTGCGGTGATTTATTTCGGCCGCATGTTTCTGCAGGCTGAGACGATCGCAGACGGCATGTTCCCGCTGTTCGTCATGACCGCGATTGCCCTGCTGTTCGGCATCCACATGGTGATGGCGATTGGCGGCGCCGACATGCCGGTGGTGGTGTCCATGCTCAACAGTTACTCGGGCTGGGCGGCCGCCGCTACCGGCTTCATGCTGTCGAACGACCTGCTGATCGTGACCGGTGCGCTGGTCGGCTCCAGCGGCGCCATCCTGTCTTACATCATGTGCAATGCGATGAACCGCAGCTTCATCAGCGTGATCGCTGGCGGCTTCGGTACCACCAAGGCCACGCCCAAAGTGGCCGGTGCTTCCGCCGAGCCGGTCGGTGAGGTCAACCCCATCCTCGCCGCTGAAACCGCCGAGCTGCTGCGCGAAGCCAAAAACGTGATCATTGTCCCCGGCTACGGCATGGCGGTGGCGCAGGCGCAGCACACGGTGTTCGAGATCACCCGTTTCCTGCGCGAGAAGGGCGTGAACGTGCGCTTCGGCATCCACCCGGTGGCCGGCCGCATGCCCGGCCACATGAACGTGTTGCTGGCCGAGGCCAAGGTGCCGTACGACATCGTGTTCGAGATGGACGAACTCAACGACGACTTCCCCGACACCGATGTAGCCATCGTGATTGGCGCCAACGACATCGTGAACCCGGCGGCACAAGACGACCCGACCAGCCCGATCGCCGGCATGCCAGTGCTCGAAGTCTGGAAGGCGCGCACCTCCATCGTGATGAAGCGCAGCATGGCCTCGGGCTACGCCGGCGTGGACAACCCGCTGTTCTACAAAGACAACAACCGCATGCTGTTTGGCGACGCGAAGAAGATGCTCGATGAGGTGCTGATGGCGCTGAAGGCTTGAGTGTGGGGGGGGGACGGGACGCCTGCTGCCCCCTGCGCGCGGCGCTTGGAGGGGTCAGACAAGCCCCCGGCCCAAGCGCATCGGTGTGCGTTGGCTTGTTGATTGACCGACAGCGGTCTCGAAGCCCGTCGACATGCCCAGGCCGACCGTCCTCCTGCCGGGGAATCCTGGCTCCGCATTCGTCCCCGATGGCTGTTCGAAGGCGATAGACCTCAAGGCCTTCCATCTGCCAGAGGCGCTTTGCTGCGGTGCGGTGCGATGCAGTGAGCGTGCCGACGAGCAGCTTGGCGAAGCGATTGAGCAGGGCAGCCGCAAGCGCAGCGAAGACCCGAGCGAAGTGGAGGTGTGCGCTCAATGGCGCGCGCTTGGACGCACCCCTCTCCTCAACGGTGCGATGCCTGCGGCCAGTGCCAGTCCCAGAGATCTTCTTCGCTGGTCTTCTCATCATCCGATATGACCACTTCACCCGATCGAACCGCCATCGTCGCGGCCTTGCACGACGAGCTGGCCAGTGTGTTGGCGCTGATACCCGACGAGCACAAACAAACCGTGGCCGGGCGAGATTTCTGGGTTGGCCACTTGCATGGGCAGGAGGTGGTGGCAGTGCTGAGCGGCATCGGCAAGGTGGCGGCGGCCACCACCGCCACGCTGCTGATCGAGCGCTTTCGTGTGCAGCGCATCGTGTTCACTGGCGTGGCTGGTGGGCTGGCCGATGGGGTTCGGGTGGGCGACGTGGTGGTGGCCGAGGCGTTCCTGCAGCACGACATGGACGCCTCGCCCATCTTCCCGCGCCATGAGATGCCGGGTTACGGCCGCAGCCGTTTTGACTCCGATCAAGCGCTCACCGATCGGCTGACCAGCGCCGCCACGGCCATGCTCGCCGACACCCCGCGCTTCCTCGACCACGCCACGCGCAGCGCCTTCGGCTTGCAGGCGCCGCGCCTGCACCGCGGGCTGATCGTCAGCGGCGACCGCTTCGTGTCGACCACCGCCGAGAGTGCCGCCCTGCAGCGCGAACTGCCCGATGCCCTCGCGGTGGAAATGGAGGGCGCCGCCTTTGCTCAGGTGTGTCACGACTTCGGCGTGCCGCTGGCCGTGATGCGCACCATTTCCGACCGCGCCGATGACGCGGCGCACGTCGACTTTCCGCTGTTTCTGCGTGAGGTCGCGAGCAAGTACAGCAGCGCAATGTTGAAAGCACTGTTTGACTGATAAGCCCAACCCCGCCGCGATTCGCGCACCCCCTCAAGGGGGCGGCACAGGCGGCCCGGCGAAGCCGGTTCCACGGTGCCTTGGGTCAAGGCACTTTGCGCCCGAGAGGCAGTTCAACTCAGGATGCCGTGGAACTGGCTTTGCCAGGCCACAGGCATCGCCCCCTGGGGGGTGACGCCGAAGGCGGCGCGGAGGGGGGTCAACGCAACCAGCCGCGCTTGCGAAAATACAGCATCGGCCCGAGGGCAGACAGCACCATCAGTCCGAGCGCGAACGGATAGCCAGCCTGCCAATCCAGCTCGGGCATGAACTTGAAGTTCATGCCGTAGACGCTGGCGATCAGTGTGGGTGGCAGCAGTGCCACGCTGGCCACCGAAAAAATCTTGATGATCTTGTTCTGGTTGATGTTGATGAAACCCACGGTGGCATCCATCAGGAAGTTGATCTTGTCGAACAAAAACGCGGTGTGGCTGTCGAGCGAGTCGAGGTCGCGCAGGATTTGGCGCGCGTCTTCGAACTGCTCCGTATTCAGCAGGCGGCTGCGCATCATGAAGCTGACCGCGCGCCGCGTGTCCATCACGTTGCGCCGGATACGACCCGACATGTCTTCGTGGCGCGCAATGGCTGAGAGCACCTGGCTGGCGGTGTCGTCGGTCACGTTGCCGGCGAGCACCTGGCGGCTGGCGGTTTCCAGGTCGTCGTAGATGTCTTCCAGCGTGTCGGCGCAGTACTCGGCGTCGGCATCGAACAGCATCAACAGCACGTCTTTGGCGTCGTCGATCAGGCCGGGCATGCGCCGTGCGCGCATGCGCAGGAGGCGAAAAACCGGCACGTCTTCGTCGTGGATGGAGAACAGCACGCCGTGGCTTTTGAGCGTGTCGTTGTGTTCGTTGAGGATGAAGGCGACGCGGATCGCGCGCGGGTTGTCGAGATCGTCGATCAGGAAGTCGCTGCGCACATGCAGCTCGCCGTTGTCTTCCTCGAAGAATCGCGCCGACTCCTCGATGTCGTCGTCCATCGCGTCTTCAGGGATGGACAGGCCAAAGTGCTGCTTGACCCAGCGGCGCTCCTCCAGCGTGGGCGATTCGAGGTCGACCCAGATCGGCTGGAAGCGCGCGAGCTCTTCCAGCGAATCGATTTCTTCCTGGAACAGGCGGCCGTTGGCCAGGGTGAAGACGTTGAGCATGGCAGCGCTCCCGATGGGCTGAGGAGAACGAGGCCAGCGGCGGCCTCGGGCAGGTTTGGGGGGTGCTTTCCGCCTGTCAGTGCGCCAACTCAGATGCCGCCGGCGAGATGGCGTTCAGACCCATGACGCGCCAGCCAAAAGCAACCGATTGGGGCTGTTGCTCTCGACGCGGATTCCATGCGGATGTTACCTTCCAATTATTGCATCGGGTCCGGTCTCGGCTTGGTGCGAGAGCCGGTAAAAAACGCCATCAATTCGTCCTTGCGGCGCCATGCGTCGCCCGCGCCGAGCTCGATCAGCGCCTGCACGAAATCGGGCTCGAAGAGCAGGTAGCTGGCCAGGGCTGCGGCACTACCAGCTGCGCTGCGCCTAGGGTCCAGGGCGCCCAGGCCAGTGAGTGTGTTGCGGGTGGACGCGGGCAGGCTTTTGATGTGTTTGTGTGCCAGTTCGTCGAGCGAGAAGCTCGGCTGCAGTGCCAGCACATCAACCGGGTGGTAGGGCAGGGCAGCGGCCAGTCCAGGCGGTAGTCTCGCCAGTGTTTCGCTCACACGCTGTGCCTGTTCCACATCGGACTGCAAGGTGTCGTGAAACACACTGGCCATGGCATGGCCCGCGATGGTGCCAGCGGTCGGTTCGTCGGTGCTGCGACCGCCCATGCCCGCGCGTTGCGGCTGACCAACCCCGATCACCAGCACGCGGCGCGCGCCGAAATGGATCGCGGGCGACAGCGGCGAGAGCTGGCGCATGGAGCCGTCGCCAAAGTACTCCTTGTGGCCGTCGACCCACAGTGGCACCGACGGGAACAGGAACGGGATGGCGCTCGACGCCATCAGGTGTTCGATGGTCACGGGTTGAAATGCGGCACGGCGCCCGGGCCGGTGCCAGGGCTGCAGGCCTGGGTTGGCGTTGGTCTGACAGAAGGTCCAGTGTTCGCCGGTGGTGTAGCTCGATGCAGTGATGCCCAGCACATCGAGCTGCTGCTGTGCCAGCGCGCGCTCAACGCCGGGCAGGTTGATGGCGCGGTGCAGCGTGTCCACCAGCGGCAGGGTGTCGAGCAGCGCGCGGTGTTTGCGCACCTGTCGCGCGAGCGTGAGCCCAGCGACCACGCGGCTTGCACGCACCCAGCCCGGTGCGTCCAGCCGGTAAACGCGCTCGGAGCGCAACTCGGCCCAGAAGGCCGCGAGTTGCGGCAGCGCTTGCAAGCCCTGGTCAGCGCAACCGGCCAAGTAACTGGCGTTGAGTGCACCGGCCGATGTACCAAACAGCCAGCGAAACGGAAACGGTGGGACCGCTTGGCCGGGCGGCGTTGGACGCGTGGCAAGCATCGCTGCCAGGGCCTTGAGAACCCCCGCCTGGTAGGCGGTGCGCGCGCCGCCACCCATGAGCACCAAAGCGCAGGCGTCAGCCGGTGGCGGTGGCTGCTGGGTGTCGATCAGGTTTCGCTTGATCAGCGTATCGAGGGACACGGTGTGGCAGGGTGTTGTTGGGATGGAGCGCGGCGCTGCCCAAAATCATGACACAGGTGGATACGTCTGGCTGGTGCGGACGGTCGCCGCTGAAGCTGGTGGCCGTGGAGACCGAGCGCCGTTCGGCGAAAGGAGCGCTCCGGCTGATCGGAACCCTCGCGCTTGTCGCTCTTTGCCCTTGCGCGCGCCCGCTTTCATCGGCATAGTGACTCCAAGAGATCCCCGTCGCCGCCGGGCGCTCTACCCGCCCGGCGGCTTGTGTCAACCCGGAGCAACAGGAGGCTCATGTATGAACTTGACGATCAGCGGCCATCACCTTGAGGTCACGCCCGCACTGCGCGGCTATGTCACTACCAAGCTGGAGCGCATCTCCCGACACTTTGACCAGGTGGTCGACATCAAAGTGCTGCTCACCGTGGACAACCTGAAGGAAAAAGACCTGCGACAGCGCGCGGAATGCAACATCCACGTCAAAGGCAAGGACCTGTTTGCGGAATGCGCCCACGCCGACCTCTACGCCGCCGTTGATGAACTTGCTGACAAATTGGACCGCCAGGTGCTGCGCTACAAGGACAAGACTCAGGACCATCACCACGAATCGGCGAAACGCCTGATGTGAACCGTGATGCTGTTCACGGTGTGGCGCATGCCTGCTGTGAATCATGCTGCACTGCAACAAGCCGCTTGGCATGTCAAGCGGCTTTTTTGTCCTCCTGGGTTGGTCAATCGAGACCAAGTCGGCATAATTTGCGGTCACAGAGGCCCACATGAACCGACTATCTTCTATTTTGCCCGCAGCGCAAGTGCTCGTTAGCGTGGACGCCACGAGCAAGAAGCGCGCTTTTGAAGAAGCGGGCTTGCTGTTTGAGAGCCTTCACGGGCTCAACCGCGCACTCATCACCGACAGCCTGTTTGCCCGCGAACGCCTGGGCTCCACCGGCCTGGGTCACGGTGTGGCCATTCCCCACGGCCGCATCAAAGGCCTGAAGCAGCCACTGGCTGCCGTGTTCCAGCTCGCCAGCGCGATCGGGTTCGATGCGCCAGATGAGCAGCCGGTGCAGCTCATGATTTTCTTGCTGGTACCGGAAGCGGCGACACAAAAACACCTGGAAATCCTGTCTGAAATCGCCGAGCTGTTGAGCGACAGCGGCTTGCGCGAGCAAATGAAGCAGGCGACCGAAGCGGCAGGCCTGCACGCGCTGATCAGCGGTTGGCAATCGGCGCACGCTGCGGCTTGAGAACGTTGCCCCCACGCTCCGCCGCTGGAGCGGGTCGCTGCCCCCCGAGGGGGCTGATCTGGCTTGGGGCGGCCCGGCGCCAGCTCGTTGCCCCACGCTCCGCCGCTGGAGCGGGTCGCTGCCCCCCGAGGGCTGATCTGGCTTGGGGCGGCCCGGCGCCAGCTCGTTGCCCCCACGCTCTGCCGCTGGCGCGGGTCGCTGAACGTGAGGTTTGATGCATGAAGCCCACCGTTGTCAGCGCTGACGTCCTGTTTGAGGACCATCGGGAGGCCCTCAAGTGGCAGTGGGTAGCCGGGCTGGGTGCGTCCGAACGGCGGTTTGACGAGGTGGCGGTGCGTGAGGCCCGCTCGGGCGCGGACCTGGTGGGCTATCTGAACTACATCCACCCTTACCGGGTGCAGGTTTTCGGCGAGCGCGAGGTGAATTACCTCACCAGCGTCAACGACGATGACAACCGCCGCCGCATTTCGCGCATCGTCACGCTGGAGCCACCGGTGCTGGTGGTGGCCGACGACAAGCCGGTGCCCGAAGGTTTGATGGCGATGTGCGAGCGGGCGCAGATCCCGATGTTCTCCACACCCGAACCAGCGGCTTTCGTCATCGATGTGCTGCGGGCTTATCTCTCGCGCCATTTTGCCGATCGTGCCTCGATGCACGGCGTGTTCATGGACATCCTGGGCATGGGGGTCATGATCACGGGCGAGTCCGGCCTGGGCAAGAGCGAGCTCGGGCTGGAGCTCATCTCGCGGGGCCATGGCCTGGTGGCCGATGACGCCGTCGATGTCTACCGCATCAACCAGACCAGCATCGAGGGCCGCTGCCCCGAGTTGCTGCAGAACCTGTTGGAGGTGCGCGGCATCGGTCTGCTCGACATCAAGGCGATCTTTGGCGAGACAGCGGTGCGGCGAAAGATGCGCCTGGCGCTGATCGTGCACCTGGTGCGCAAAGAAACCATGGAGCGCGACTACGACCGCATGCCGCACGAGCCGTTGTACCAAGACGTATTGGGCGTGCCGGTGCGCAAAGCGGTGATCCAGGTGGTGGCTGGGCGCAATATCGCGGTGCTGGTGGAGGCTGCCGTGCGCAACACCATTTTGCAGTTGCGCGGCATCGACACCTACCAGGAGTTTGTCGGGCGGCATCGCGCGGCGATGTCGCGCGGCGAGGGGTAGAGAACCCTCATGCTCCACCGCTTTGCGGATCGCTGGCCCAGACGGGCTGTTTCTCCTTGGGGCGGCCCGGCGGCGAAACCGTGCCCCTTTTGCGGGTCGCGCGGCAGTTCAGCGCTGCCCTGAAGCTGGGGCGCGGTGCGGGCAGTCGGGCTTCACGCAGCTGGCGTAGAGCGACAACGCGTGTTCCTGCAAGACAAAACCGCGCGATTTCGCCACCATCTGCTGGCGCTTCTCGATCTCCGCGTCGAAAAATTCCTCAACCCGACCGCAGTCCAGGCACACCAAATGGTCATGATGCTGGCCTTCGTCAAGTTCGTAGACCGCCTTGCCCGACTCGAAGTTGCTGCGCGAAAGCAGGCTGGCCTGCTCGAACTGCATCAGCACGCGGTACACCGTGGCCAGACCGATGTCGGAACGCTCTTCCAGCAGCACGCGGTAAACGTCCTCGGCCGTCATGTGGCGCTGCTTGGCTTTCTGAAAAACCTCAAGAATTTTCAGGCGAGGCAGCGTGGCCTTGAGGCCTGTGTTCTTGAGCTCTTCGATGTTGGACATGGTGCGGTGTCTCGGTCAGGAGGGGCGCAGAATTGCCCCGGCGATACAATGACCGCATCATATCGTTGGCCTGTATTGGCGAACCGATTTCCCTCCTGGTGGTGCCCGTGCGCTGCCACCCCGAGAACGCTTTTTGGCGTCGCAAACCATGCACTCTTTTCCCTATCGCTGTGAACCGCCGATGCTGCATCGGGCTCGACGCTTTGGCGCTGCGACCGCGCTGCTGTTGGGTTTGCTGGCGGTGCTGCCAGGCTGCTCCAGTTTGCGTGAGAAACTGCCCAACGTACCGAGCATCGGCAGCTTGGTGACGCCTTACAAAATCGACATTCAGCAGGGCAACGTGGTGACCCGCGAACAGGCGCAGGCACTCAAGCCAGGGATGCCGCGCGCGCAGGTGCGCGACATCCTGGGCTCGCCGTTGCTCACCAGCGTATTCCACGCCGATCGCTGGGACTACGTGTTCACTTTCCGCCGCCAGGGCCAGCCGCTGCAGGAGCGCAAGCTCAGCGTATTTTTCAAGGGTGAGGTGATGGAGCGCGTCGAGTCCGACGAGTTGCCCACCGAGGCCGAATTTGTGGCTTCGCTGGATGCACAGCGCAAGTTCGAAAGGGCGCCTGTGTTGGAAGCGACCGACGCGCAGTTGAAGGCCTTCCAGGAGCGCAACAAAGTCAGCAACCCAGCGCCCCCCCCACCCTTTCCCGCCAGCACCACCTTCCCGCCGCTGGAGCCCACGCGATGAGTGCGGCTCCGCAGTCGCCGCTTTGCGTGAGTGTGGCCGGCGCGAGTGGGCGCATGGGGCAAATGCTGGTGGAGGCGGTACGCGACAGCGGCGATTGCGTGTTGGCTGGTGCGCTGGACATGTCGGGCAGTGCAGCGATCGGCCAAGACGCTGGCGCTTTTTTGGGGCAGACCACCGGCGTTCTGATCACCGCCGATGTGGCCGCTGGCCTGTCACACAGCCAGTGTCTGATCGACTTCACCCGCCCGGAAGGCACCATGGACCACCTGCGCGCTTGCGAAGCGCAGGGCGTGAACCTGGTGATCGGCACCACCGGGTTTTCTGACGAGCAAAAAGCCGAGATTGCCCAAGCGGCCAAGCGCATCGCCATCGTGATGGCGCCCAACATGAGTGTGGGGGTGAATGTGACGCTCAAACTGCTGGAGATGGCGGCCAAGGCCATGTCCACCGGCTACGACATCGAGATCATCGAGGCGCACCACCGCCACAAGGTCGACGCGCCGAGCGGCACGGCGCTGAAAATGGGCGAGGTGATCGCCGAGGCGCTGGGGCGCGACCTGAAAGATTGCGCGGTCTATGCGCGCGAAGGCGTGACCGGCGAGCGCGATCCGTCCAGCATCGGGTTTGCCACCATCCGTGGCGGCGACATCGTGGGCGACCACACGGTGCTGTTTGCCGGCACCGGCGAGCGCATCGAGATCACGCACAAGTCGAGCAGCCGCGTCACTTACGCGCAGGGCAGCTTGCGTGCTGTGCGTTTTTTGAGTCACAAGACCGTGGGCTTGTTCGACATGTTCGACGTGCTCGGTCTGCGCTGACACAGTAGCCCGCCACAGCCCCGAAAACCCTTTTTTTGCGGAACGTGCCATGGGTGTGCTGGAGACGGTGATGCAGGGCGACGCGCTGAGCCGCAGCGTGGCCGCGCTGCTGCTGGCGATGTCGGTGGCGAGCTGGGTGGTGATTCTCTGGAAGGGCTGGATGCTCCGTCGCGCGGTGCGCGATGTGCAGCGCGCCAGCGCCGCCTTCTGGCAGGCCACAGATCTGGACGATGCACAGCAGCGCCTGGGCGCCTTCGACAAGCAGGCCCTGCTGCTGCCGCTGGTGCTGGCGGCGCGCGACCTGGAGCACGCTTTGCCCATGACGCTGGCTGTCGCCGGTGACCGCTCACAGCAGCTCACCCGGGTGCTGCGCGATGCGCTGCATGGTGTGCTGAACCGCTTGCAGTTCGGCCAAGTGCTGCTGGCCACCGTGGGCTCCACCGCGCCCTTTGTCGGCCTGCTCGGCACCGTCTGGGGCATTTTCAACGCGCTGACCGCGATCGGCATGGACGGCCAGTTTCGCATCGAGCAGGTGGCGGGGCCGGTGGGCGAGGCGCTGGTGATGACAGCTGCCGGTCTGGCGGTCGCCATTCCCGCCGTGCTGGCCTACAACGTGCTGGGCCGGTTGATTGCGCGGGTGGAGGCAGACCTCGAAGGCTTCGCGCGCGACCTGCGTGAGCTGCTGTGCCATCCCGCCCAATCTGCGTCCGCCAAGGACTGATCGCATGAGTTTCGGCCGGTTGGAAAAACCCACCGCTCACAAGCCCATGAGCGAGATCAACGTCACGCCGCTTGTGGACGTGATGCTGGTGCTGCTGGTGATCTTCATCATCACCGCGCCGCTCATGGCCAGCCGTCTGGCGCTGAACCTGCCCGAGGTGGGGTCCCAGGCGGTGGCGCCGGAGCCGGCGAATGCGACCACGGTGTCCATTGGCCTGGATGCGGCTGGTCAGGCCTTCTGGGGCGACGAGGCGGTGGACAGCGCCACGTTGTCGAAGCGCCTGCGCGAGGCCGCGCAGCTTGACCCCGCCACCGAGGTGCAGTTGCGTGCCGATACCGCCGTGCCCTATGGCCGCGTGGTGCAGCTCATCGCACAGGCGCAGGCGGCCGGCCTGGCGCGCATCGGGTTCGTGGCCGATCCGGCCGCGCTCGTGACGCCAGCGGCTGCAGCAGCAGCCGCATCGCCATCTGGACCACTGGCCGTTCCACCGGCCGCTCCAACAAACGCCGCGCCAGCGCCAGCCCGCTGAGCCGACCGGGCCACACCAAGGCCTAAAATTGGCGGTTCGGCCAACCGACTCGCTCTTGACGCACCGGGCCACTCGGCCAGCCCCCATTCAACGACCGCCGGGCATCCGGACCCTGTTTTCATGCAAGACAAATACGCCCACAAGGAAGTCGAGCGCGCCGCGCACGCCCACTGGATCGCCATCGACGCCTACCGCGTGGCGGAAGACGTGAGCAAGCCGAAGTTCTACGCCTGCTCGATGCTGCCTTACCCCAGTGGCAAGCTGCACATGGGCCATGTGCGCAACTACACCATCAACGACATGCTCACGCGCCAGCTGCGCATGAAGGGCCACAACGTGTTGATGCCGATGGGCTGGGATGCGTTCGGGCTGCCAGCGGAAAACGCGGCGCTCAAGAACGGTGTGCCACCGGCGAAGTGGACGCGCGAGAACATCGCCTACATGAAGCAGCAGATGCAGGCCATGGGGCTGGCCATCGACTGGAGCCGCGAGGTCGCCACCTGCGACCCCACTTACTACAAGTGGAACCAGTGGCTGTTTTTGAAGATGCTGGAGAAGGGCATCGCTTACCGAAAAACCCAGGTGGTGAACTGGGACCCGGTGGACCAGACCGTGTTGGCCAATGAGCAGGTGATCGACGGCAAGGGCTGGCGCACGGGCGCACCGGTGGAGAAGCGCGAGATTCCGGGCTATTACCTGAACATCACCGCCTACGCCGAAGAGCTGCTGGCGCATGTGCAGATCGGCAACCCCAAGGCAACCCTGAATGGCTGGCCCGACAAGGTGCGGCTGATGCAGGAAAACTGGATCGGCAAGAGCGAGGGCGTGCGCTTTGCGTTCCCGCACACCATTCAGGGTGCCGATGGTGCGCTGATTGGCGACGGCAAGATGTATGTGTTCACCACCCGGGCCGACACGGTCATGGGCGTGACTTTCTGCGCGGTGGCGCCCGAGCATCCTTTGGCTGCGCATGCGGCTTCGTCGAACGCAGCGCTGGCCGCGTTCATTGCCGAATGCCAGGGTGGCGGTACGACCGAGGCTGAGCTGGCCACGCAGGAAAAGAAGGGCATGAAGACGGGTTTGACCGTGATACATCCGCTGACGGGCGCGGCGGTGGATGTGTGGGTGGGCAACTATGTGCTGATGAGCTATGGCGATGGCGCGGTGATGGGGGTGCCGGCGCACGATGAGCGGGATTTTGCGTTTGCGTTGAAGTATGGGATTGAGATTCGGCAAGTCGTGGGTGTGGGTCCTGTGGGTCCTTTGTCTCCGGTGGGCTCAGAGGCGGATGCGGGTGCGGTGGCTGGCGGCACGGGGCATACCCTTGCGCCGCTTACCATCGCACCCGCACCCACCGCTTCTTCGTTGTTGTCGCCTTCATCGTCACCGTCTTGGGTGTTCGATGCCTCTGTCTGGCATGACGGGTATGGCGACAAGTCCGGCGCTCTGGTGTGCGTCAACTCTGGTGTGCTTGATGGGCTGGGTTACAAGCCTGCTGCTGACAAGGTGGCTGAGTTGCTGGCAGCCCTTGGTCTGGGCGAGAAAAAAACCACCTTCCGTCTGCGCGATTGGGGCGTGAGCCGTCAGCGCTACTGGGGCACGCCGATTCCGATCATCCACTGCGACGAGCATGGCGCGGTGCCGGTGCCGGAGAAGGATTTGCCGGTCGTGTTGCCGACCGACTGCGTGCCGGACGGCTCGGGCAACCAGCTGATCAAACACGAAGGCTTTCATGCTGGCGTGGTGTGCCCCGTCTGCGGCAAGGCCGCCCGCCGCGAGACCGACACCATGGACACGTTCGTGGACTCGTCCTGGTACTTCATGCGCTATTGCGACCCGACCAACAGCGAGCAGATGGTGGCTGAGGGAACAGACTACTGGATGCGGGACCCCACCCAGGCCACCGGCGGCAGCGGCATGGACCAGTACATCGGCGGCATCGAGCACGCCATCCTTCACCTGCTCTACGCGCGCTTCTGGACCAAGGTGATGCGCGACATGGGGCTGGTGAAGATCGACGAGCCGTTCACCCATTTGCTCACCCAGGGCATGGTGCTGAATCACCTCTACAGTCGCCGCACCGAGAAGGGTGGCAAGGACTATTTCTGGCCGGCCGATGTGGAAAACGTGCTCGACGAGGCGGGCAAGGTGGTCGGCGCGAAGCTCAAGAAGCCGGCCACCAGCGGTGATGGCCTGTTGCCAGTCGGCACAGCGATCGACTACGAGGGCGTGGGCACCATGTCCAAGTCGAAAAACAACGGTGTCGACCCGCAAGACCTGATTGAGAAGTACGGCGCCGACACGGCGCGTCTGTACACCATGTTCACCGCGCCACCCGAGGCCACGCTGGAGTGGAACGACGTGGCGGTGGAGGGCAGCTACCGTTTTCTCAAGCGGGTCTGGAGTTTTGGCGCCAAACTCGCGGCGCTGGATGGGTTGGGCTCTGCCGCGGCATCGGTGAACCAGCAGCAGCTCGGCAAATCCGCCAAAGCGCTGCGGCTGGAGATCCACACGGTGCTCAAGCAGGTGGACTACGACTACCAGCGCATGCAATACAACACGGTGGTGTCTGGCGCGATGAAGATACTCAATGCGATTGAGGACTTCAGGCCCGATGGCTCAGCCGGTGACACCGCTGCCTTGGCCGACAGTTTCAGCATTCTGTTGCGCTGCATCTACCCCGCCACGCCGCACATTGCGCACGCGCTGTGGCAGCAGCTCGGCTATGCAGCCACACAAGGCGAGCTGCTCGACGCGTCCTGGCCGAAGGTCGATGACGCTGCCTTGCAGCGTGACGAAATCGAGCTCGTGCTGCAGATCAACGGCAAGCTGCGTGGCAGCATCACCGTGCTCGCCAGCGCCGACAAGGCCGCCATTGAGTCGGCGGCGCTGTCCAGCGAAGCGTTTGTGAAACAGGCCAATGGCGCCGCGCCCAAAAAAGTGGTGGTGGTGCCGGGGCGTCTGGTCAACCTGGTGCTCTGAGCATGACGACCCCAACCGCTCTTTCCTCTGCCGCACGCCGGACCTTTCTGCGTCGCGCGGGGTTGCTGGCGCTCGCAAGTGGCGCGTTGGGCGGTCTGAGCGCCTGCGGCTTCAAGCTGCGCGGCCCGCAGACGTTCGCTTTCGAGTCGCTGCGCATGGCGGGGAGCGAAGCCACGCCGGTGGCGGTGGCTCTGCGGCGCGCGCTGGAAGTCTCAGGCGTGCCGGTGTTCGTCTCGTCCACCCCCACCAGCCCGGAAGGCGACACCGGGCAGGCGGTGCTCACCGTGCTGGCAGACCAGCGCGAGCGCGTGGTGGTAGGCCAGACGGCGGTCGGCCAGGTGCGAGAATTGCAGTTGCGTACCCGCTTTCGGTTTCGCCTGCGCACCCAGACCGGGCGCCAGTTGCTGGACGACACCGAGCTGCTGCTCGAGCGCGACATCAGCTTCACCGAAACCGCGGCGCTGGCCAAAGACGCCGAAGAAGCGCTGCTGTTTCGCGACATGCAGGCCGACATCGTGCAACAGGTCATGCGCCGGCTGGCGGCGGTGAAGCTGTAGATTCCGCGATGCAGGTCGCCGCCCACCAGCTCCAGGCCCATTTGCAGCGCGGGCTCAAAAGCCTGTACACCCTCCACGGCGACGAGCCTTTGCTGGTGCAGGAGATGGGTGATGCAATCCGCCAGGTGGCGCGCGAGCAGGGTTACACCGAGCGCACCGTACACACCGCGGCAGGCGCCCATTTCGACTGGAGCGCGGTGCTGGCCAGTGGCGGTTCGCTCAGCCTGTTCGCCGACAAGCAACTGATCGAGGTCCGCGTTCCCTCGGGCAAGCCCGGCAAAGACGGTTCAACCGCGCTGCAGCAGATGGCACAGGCCGCGCAAGACAACGACACCACGCTCACCCTGGTGCTGTTGCCCCGCCTGGATGCCGCCACGCAAAAGGGCGCCTGGTTTGGTGCGCTGGACAGCTTTGGCGTGACCATCAAGGTCGACCCGGTGGAGCGCGGCGCGCTGCCGCAATGGATCGCGCAGCGCCTGCAACAGCAAGGCCAGCGGGTGGCCGCCGGCGAGGCGGGTCAGCGCACGCTGCGGTTCTTTGCCGATCGGGTCGAGGGCAACCTGCTCGCCGCGCACCAGGAAATCCAGAAGCTCGGGCTGCTGCATCCGGCGGGTGAGCTGAGTTTTGAGCAGGTGGAGGGCGCGGTGCTGAATGTCGCGCGTTACACCGCGTTCAAGCTGGCCGAGGCGGTGTTGGGCGGGCAGGTGGCGCGGGTGCAGCGAATGCTCGACGGGCTGCAGGCCGAGGGCGAGGCCGCCGTGCTGGTGCACTGGGCGTTGGCAGAGGACATCCGCACGCTGTACCGCGTGCGCAGCGCGCTGGACGCGGGCCGCCCGCTGCCCATGGCCTTGCGCGAAAACCGCGTCTGGGGTGTCAAAGAAAAGCTGATGGAGCGCGCCCTGCCGCTGCTCAAGCCCGCCACGCTGACCCGCTGGCTGGACGATGCCCACACGGTGGACGGTATCGTCAAAGGCCTGAAGTCCCCCGGCTGGCCGGCCGATCCCTGGCAGGCCTTGCAGCAGCTGGCGATGAAAATGGCCACCGCTTGCGCGGCCCATTGAGCGTTTGACCCGCCGGGGGTGAGAAAATCCATGGCATGAACGCTGCGATCCCCACCTCCGATCTCATGAACACCCTGGGCGCGCAAGCCAAGGCGGCTTCCGCGCTGATGGCCAAGGCCAGTGCTGCCACCAAGCGCCACGCGCTTACCACGTTGGCCGCCCTGCTGCGGGCCAACGTGGACGGCTTGCAAGTGGAAAACGCCAAGGACCTGGAGCGCGCCCGCGCCACCGGTCTGGCCGATCCGATGGTGGACCGGCTCATGCTCACACCGGAAGCGATCGAGACCTGTGCGCAAGGCTGCGAACAGCTTGCGGCCATGGCCGAAGTGATCGGCGAGATTTCGGGACTCAGGCAGATGCCCAGTGGCATCCGCGTGGGGCAGATGCGCGTGCCCATCGGGGTCTTCGGCATGATTTACGAGAGCCGTCCCAACGTGACGATCGAGGCCGCGTCGCTGGCGATCAAGAGCGGCAATGCGGCCATTTTGCGCGGCGGGTCTGAAGCCATCGATTCCAACCGCGCATTGACCGCTTTGGTGCAGCAGGCGTTGGCATCGGCCGGCCTGCCGGGCGATGCGGTGCAGCTCGTGCCCACCACCGACCGCGCCGCCGTGGGCCAACTCATCACCATGCCGCAGTACGTGGACGTGATCATCCCGCGCGGCGGCAAGGGGCTGATCGCACGCATCAGCGCCGAGGCCAAGGTGCCGGTCATCAAGCACCTGGACGGCAATTGCCACACCTATGTGGACGACCCATGCGACATCGCCATGGCTGTGACCGTGGCCGACAACGCCAAGACGCAGAAATACAGCCCCTGCAACGCCACCGAGAGCCTGCTGGTGGCGCGCGGTGTGGCGGCCGATTTTTTGCCCCGAATCGGCGCGGTCTACGCGGCCAAAGGCATCGAGATGCGATGCTGCCCCGAGTCCAAGGCTTTGCTGGTGTCGGTCGCCGATGCGCGGCTGCAGGACGCGACCGAGGCCGACTGGTTCGAAGAGTACCTCGCACCCGTCATCAGCATCAAGCTGGTGGACGGGGTGATGGATGCCATTGCCCACATCAACCGCTACAGCAGCCACCACACCGATGCCATCCTGACCACCAACCACATGCACGCTCAGCGCTTCCTTCGTGAAGTCGACTCGGCCAGTGTTATGGTGAATGCGAGCACCCGCTTCGCCGATGGTTTCGAGTACGGCCTGGGGGCCGAAATCGGCATTTCCACCGACAAGTTCCACGCCCGCGGGCCGGTTGGCGTGGAAGGCTTGACTTCGCTGAAGTACGTGGTGCTCGGTGAGGGCGAAATCAGGGGCTAGCGGCTAAGCAGCCGCGCTGGGCCCAGCGCTTAAAGCCTCGGGGTGGTGGCCACTCCCGAGCTTGTCGAAGGGCGTTCCCACTCTGTGATCGGCGTGGGTCTCATTTTCGTTGTTGGCTTCTGGTCAACGATGAGCTCCCCGAGCGCCCGGCTTGCAGACCCGACGGCTGTCCCCATTTGCATCCATTGGCTGCCACCGCTGCTCCCTACAATGGACAACGCAGTTTTCACACAAGAGTTCCTATGGTTCCCCATCTCGTCACCGCGCTCACCGGCCCCATCAACGAGCTTGAGCAGCGCATCCTCGAATCCACCCCGGTGATCGAGCGCTGGTTCCGGCTGGAGTGGATGGAGCACACGCCGCCGTTTTACAGCTCGGTCGATGTGCGCAACGCCGGCTTCAAGCTGGCGCCGGTCGACACCAACCTCTACCCCGGCGGCTGG
>JBBSDB010000002.1:0-44827 GCA_038249735.1 Burkholderiales bacterium | reverse complement strand
TGGGCCACCAGGCGCACCTGGGCGGGTTTGCCGTGCACCGCTGGCGGCAGCGGGGTTTCACTGGTGCGGTAAATGCCGGCAATGGAAATCAGATCGGGCGCCAGCAGCAAGGCAAAAATGCGCGCGTCGCCGTTGCCTCGCGCACCGGCGATCGCCTTGCCACGCAGCGGCGCGTACACGTGGATATGGCCATCGGCGATCACCTCGGCGCCCGGATTCACCATCGCCATCACCACCAGATCGCGTCCGCGCGCATACACCTGCTGGCCTGAGCGCAGCGGCTTGTCGATCACCAGCGCTCCTGGCGAGATGGTCGTGGCCACAGAAGCTTGCTCTGACGCCATGGTCTCGGGGTCGTTCGCCGTGATGGTCAGGTTGGGTGCGCGCTGCACCAGCGCGTCGGGTGCAGCGATGAGCCCGGCCAGTACCGCGGCTGCCATCTGCGACTCGGAACCGCCACGGACCGCCAGAGGCTGCAGGCGGTAACCACGCAACAGGGCAGACAAAGCCTTGAAATCTAGCTCGGGTGAGCTGGTGGAATCACCAGCATCGGCCTGGGTCAGCAGCGGCGACAGATCGACGACGAGCGGATCGTTGTCAAAGAAATCGGGCATGTCACCGAATCGTTGGGCCAACTCTTGGCCCAGGCGGTCCAAGTCGGGCGATTTGAGCAGCAAAGCCACCAAAGGCAGGTTGGCGCTCTTGATTTCGAAGCAGGAGGGGGCGGTGGCGCTGAGGATGGTGGTCATGTATGGCAACAGGGACAGGCTGACACCGAAGGTGGCGAACCGGTCGCTCGGGCAGTTTACCAGCGGCTTCTGCGCGAAAAAGATGTCGAAGGTGTCGACTTGTGACCGCATGCCCATTCGCCCCGTTCTGGGATTCGGTGGCTGTCGGCGCGACAAAAATCAAGGTTGGACGAGCTGGCGGTGACCCTACTCAAACCGATGAACACGCCTTTCTCAGAGACCTCAACACCGCTGACTTGGCGCCTGTTGTGGCGAATGACGCGTCCGGCCTTTTTGCTGCTGACGTTGTGGCCTGTGTGCTGGGCACCAGCACTGCAGCAGCTTGTGGTTGCGGCCTGGGCAAGACTTTCCCGATGCTGACGGGGATGCTCGGGTGGGCAAACGCAGCGGGGTGGTGTGGCTTGGGCCCACCTCTGCAAGCCTGGTCTACCTGGACTGGGTTGTCGGCGCTCACTTGTGGCTGATCGCCAGTGTCCTGCTGCTGGTGCCACCCCGAGGGGCTTTGTGGGGCCTGGTGTCAGCGCGCCCCTTTCCCTGGGCGCTGCCGGCTGGCTGTGGAGGTGCCGGCACCATCCTCAACGGCTCAAGCCAGCACCGATGCTCTCGGTAGGGGCGGTGCTGTTGCACGACCTGGGCATGTCAACAGGATTCTGGTTGCTGGCGTTGGATCGCTGAAAAACGGATGCTGCCAGCGTTTTTAAACTGGGATTCCAACGGCTGGCTGCTCAAGCTTTACGCACAACCCTGTGGGTAACTTTTTAGTAAGCACATGGTTATCAACAGGTTGGTGGAGCAACCAGGTTTTGTCCCCAACTGGCTTGTGAGCAAACCGAGCGGCATGAACAGCGTTGCGCGCACCGCAAGTGCTTGATGGGGAAAGAAAAAAGTGGCTTGTCCACCGTGAGGGCCGCACCTTACTACTACTACTAATTTATAAGAATGCTTTAGAAGAACAAGAAGGAGCAAGCCGCAAAGAGGCATAACACCATCAAAGGCTGTAAGTCACGAGCTTGAAGTCGGGGTCATCCGGGAACGGTTTGGCGACAAAACCCAGGCCCTTCATGAGCTTGAGCATGCCAGGGTTGTTGGCCAGCACCAGGCCTTCGATTTCGGCCAGCCCCTTGTCGCGCGCTTCTTCCATGATGCTCAGCATCAGGCGCGAGCCCAGACCCCTGCCGTTGAAATCGTCGGCGACCACCAGGGAGAACTCGCAGCTGGTTTTGTCGGGGTTGGTGATGTAGCGCGAGACGCCAACGATGCGTTTTTTGACTGTCACCGCGCCCTGCGCGTCGGTCACGCGTTCGCGGTGGATCGCCACCAGCGCCATTTCGCGGTCGTAATCGATCAGAGTCAGTCTCGACAGCAGGGAAGCAGGCAATTCTTTGAGCGAGGAGACGAAGCGGAAATAGCGGCTCTCGGGCGAGAGGTTTTGGACCAGCTCCTGCAGCAGCTGGGCGTCGCCGGGGTGAATCGGGCGGATGGTGTATTCGCCGCCGCCGAGCAGCGGCCAGATCTGTTCGTAGCGTGCCGGGTAGGGCAGGATGGCCAAGTGGGCGTAGTTGCGGGCCGAGCCCGGCGCGCTGTCGATGACGATGCGAGCGTCCACAGCGACCGCGCCCGATTCGTCCACGATGATCGGATTGATGTCCATTTCGCGCAGCTGGGGCAGCTCGCAGACCATTTCCGATACCCGCAGCAACACCTGCTCCAGCGCTTCGCGGTCGACCGCGCTGGCACCCCGCCACTCGCCGAGGGTTTCCGCCACACGCGAGCGCTCGATCAGGCGGCGCGCGAGGAACTGGTTGAGTGGCGGCAGCTCCATCGCCCGGTCGTTGATGAGCTCGATCATGGTGCCGCCAGCGCCAAAGGCGATCACCGGGCCGAACGGGTCGTCGGTGACCAGGCCAATGCAGAGCTCGCGACCGCGCTTGTTGCGCGCCATTTTCTGAATCGTCACGCCGTTGATGCGGGCCTGCGGCTTGTGCTTGCCCACGGCCAGGATCATGGCCTGGTAAATGTCGCGCACCGCGGTGGCGTTCATCACGTTGAGCGCCACCCCGTCCACATCGCTCTTGTGGCTGATGTCGGGCGAGTCGATCTTGAGCGCGACCGGGTAGCCGAGCTGGGTGGCGATCATCATCGCCTCGTTGGCGCTGCGCGCCAGGATGGTCTGGGTCACCGGGATGTGGAAAGCTGAGAGCAAGGCCTTGGATTCCATTTCGGTGAGCACCTGGCGGCGCTCGGCGAGCACGTTCTCGATCAGCAGCCGCGCGCCCTCGATGTCGGGCTTGTTCAGGTTGGACAGCGGTGGCGGCGTTTGCTGCAGCAGCAGCTGGTTCTCATAAAAGCTGGCGATGTTGCCAAATGCGCCCACCGCCGCCTCGGGCGTGCGGAAAACGGGAATCCCCGCCCGTGCCAGCAACTCGCGGCCTTCACCGACCGAGGCATCGCCCATCCAGCAGCACAGAAGCGGTTTGCCCAGCCGGTCTTTCAGCCCGGCCATCGCCTGGGCCACTTCGGCGGCATTGATGCCCGATTTGGGCGAATGCAGCACCAGCACACCGTCCACCGCCTTGTCGTGGCCGGCGGCGTCGATCGCCAGGCGGTAGTGTTCCGCACTGGCTTCTTCGGAGAGATCCATCAGGCCATCCAGCGAAGCCAGCGCCGGCAGCTGGGGTGTCAGGCTGGTGACCGTCTCAGGCGAGAGGGTGCCCAGCGTGAGGCCGATTTCACTCACCCAGTCGGCCGCCAGCACACCGGGACCGCCGCCGTTGGACACGATGGCCAGGCGCTTGCCCACTGGGCGGTAGCGCGAGGCCAGGCATTTGGAGGCCGAGAACAGCTCGACAAAGGAACGCACCCGCACCGCGCCGGCGCGTCTCAGCGCGGCGTCGAACACCTCGTCACTGCCCACCTTGGTACCGCTGTGGGTTTGCGCCGCCTTGTTGCCGGCCAGCTTGCGCCCGGCCTTGAGCACGATCACCGGCTTGGCGTTGGCAGCCGCCCGCAGGGCGCTCATGAAGCGGCGCGCGTTGGAAATGCCTTCCATGTAGACCACGATGCTGTGGGTCTGGCCGTCGGAGGCCAGGAAGTCCAACACCTGGGCCAGGTTGACCGAGGTGTTGGGACCGAGCGAGATCACGGTCGAAAAACCGACCGAGTTCTGCGTTGCCCAGTCGAGGATGGAGGCGGTGAGCGCGCCGGATTGCGAAACGAGGGCCAGCGGACCTGCCGCCGCCAAGGGTCCCACCGCGCTGGCGTTCAGGCCGATGCGCGGGCGCTGCAAACCCAGGCTGTTGGGGCCGAGCAGGTGGATGCCATGGCGCTGCGCCACCCGATGCATCTCGGCCGCGATCTCGGCGCTGGTGCCGCTGCTGACCACCAGCGCGGCGCGGCATTTGATGCGCCCTGCGACCTCCAGCGCCTCGACCGCTTCGCCGTCGTTCAGCGCAATGATGGCCAGGTCGGCCCGGGTATGGGCCAGATCGGCCAGGGTGCCGGTGGTATGCACATCGATGAACACCAGGTGACCGCTGTATCGCTGAGCGGTGAGAGCGGCCAGCAGCAGACGGCCCTGTGCCGTCTGGCTTTCCGGTTTTTCGCCCTTTCTGGCGAAAACAGCGATGTTTTCGGGCTGAAAAAGGGGGGTGAGATAGTGTTTGTCCATGAGGTGCTTCGGCACCCGCGTAGGTGCAATAAGGAAAGCGAGCGGGTTTGCGCTGCGGCGGGAAGTCGGTGGCTCAGTCGGCGCCGATCAATACTTTGACATGGGCGGCAACGCTGCGCGCCAGCGGGCTGAGCACATAGCCGCCCTCCAGGCATGAAATCACCCGGCCTTGGCAGTGCTGCTGGGCCACCTCCATGAGCTGGCGCGTCACCCACTCGTAGTCGGCCTCGACCAGGCCGAGGTTGCCCATGTCGTCTTCGCGGTGGGCATCGAAGCCAGCCGAGATGTAGATGAGCTGTGGCGCAAAGGCTTTGAGCGCGGGCAGCCAATGCTGGGTGACGGCGTCGCGAAAGGCATCGCTGCCGCTGCGCGAGGGCAGTCCCACATTGACCATGTTGGGACCGACCGCACTTTCACCGTTGAACGGGTACAAGCCTTTTTCGAAGATCGAGCACATCAACACCCGCTCGTCACCGCGAAAGATGTCTTCGCTGCCGTTGCCGTGGTGCACATCGAAGTCGATCAGCGCCACCCGCTGCAGGCCGTGCACATCGAGCGCATGGCGGATACCCACCGCGACGTTGTTGAAGAAGCAAAAGCCCATGGCCGCGCTGCGCTCGGCGTGGTGGCCGGGCGGGCGCACCGAGCAGAAGGCGGTGGCGGCACTGCCCGCGAGCACAAGATCGGTCGCTTCCACCGCCGCCCCGGCCGCGCGCAGGGCGGCGCTCAGGGTGTGCGGGCACATGTTGGTGTCGGGGTCGACCGCGTGCAACCCCTCGGTGGGCGAAGCAGCGAAGATTTCGCGAACGTAGAGCGAGGTGTGGGCGCGGGCCAGCTGCTCTTCAGTGGCCAGCGGCGCATCAAAGGGAATCATGTAGTCGAGCAAGCCTTTGACCAGCAGGTGGTCGTTGATGGCGCCCAAGCGCTCGGGGCACTCGGGGTGGTGCTCACCCATGTTGTGCAATGCGCAGTCGGTGTGGGTGATGTAGGCGGACAGCATGGCTGTTTGTCTCCGAGAAGTTTTTGTGGGAATCGCTCGCCTCAATTTAGCGCCTGAAACCTGACGAGTGCTTTGATGTGGGGCAAAGCCGGACGATCCCCGCCAAATCAGCACGAAACAGGCGCAAAAAAGCCCCGGCGCAGCGGGGCTTTGGTTGGCGCAAATCGCTGGCATGGTCAGCTGCGCGGCGCCATGGAGTTGTGGTCACCGTGGCCGTGTTGGCCGTGCACGCCTGTGCGTTGAAAGTGGGCCTTTGCTTGCGTGTCAAAAAGCTTTTGCTGGTCGGGTGTGAGGGCGCTGTACAAACTGCGGGTGGCGTCGATGCGGCGTGTCATGGCGGCAGCGCGCTCGGCTTGGCGGACCTGCATTTTGTCCAGTCGCTCGGGCGTGGTCAGCTGCGCCCATGCTTGGCGTTCGGCGCGGTGGTCGGTTCGCGCTTCGGGTGCGCTGCGCGCCACGAAGGCATTCCAGGCCGGTTCTTGTTCGGCGGTGATGTTCAGCTTGGTTTTGAGCGCTGCTTGGCGTTCGGCGCGGCGCTGTTGCATCTTGGCCTGGCGTTCAGCCGGGGTCACAGAGGGCTTTTCAGCGCGTTGCGACAGGTGCTGGGCGTGAAGCTCTGGCGCAGGCATGCTGTTGCTTTGTGCGAAGCCTGGGGCGGCAAATACCGTGAGGGTTGCGGTCAAAGCGGCGGTGATCAGCTGGCGTGAGGCGGTGAATGTCATGGTCATTCCTGGGTGGGCGGTTGAAGAAAAAGACACCGGGTTGGGTGCCTTGGCCTCAGTGTCTGATCAAGTTGTTTCCGCTCAGTGCCGCTGTCCGACCCGGGTGTAAAGTTTTGTTGCCTTGTCCCCGTTGCAATCGTTTGCCGGGGCACTTGGCCGCCGGGTGTCAGGGATGGGCCAGGTCGTCCAGGATGGGGCAGTCGGGTCGGCCATCGCCTGGGCACAGGCAAAGCAGGGTTTCCAGGCTGCGCTGCATGGCTTGCAGCGCTTCGATGCGCTCGCTGAGCGCTTGCTGGTGCTGCTGGGCGATGCGTTTGACGCTGGCGCTGCTGCGCTTTCGGTTGTGCCACAGGCCGACCAGCTCGGCGATGTCATGAAGGCTGAAACCCATGTCGCGGGCGCGGCGGATGAAACGCAGCGTGTGCACGTCGGCCAGGCTGTATTGGCGGTAATTGCTCTCGGTGCGGTGCACCGCACCGAGCAGGCCGAGCGATTCGTAGTGGCGCAACATCTTGGGCGAGATACCGCTCAAACGTGCCGCCTGCCCGATGCTCACCGGCCATGTGGTGACCGCCGCCAAGGCGCGCTCGCTGGCTTGTTCGGGCGTGGTCATGCCGAGACGGTGTAACCCTCTTCCCGGATCGCTTCGCTCACCGCGTCGCGCGTTTGCGACGTGTCCACCTCCACGAGGTTCTGGCTGCGGTCGATGCGCACCTGGGCTTGGGGGTCGAGGGTTTTGATGGCGCTGGTCACGGCTTTTTCGCAGTGGCCGCAGGTCATGCCCTGCACGGTGAAGGTCTGGTTCATGGGGAATCTCCAAGGATTGAAAAGCCACAGCTTGCGGCCTGACACGGTGTCAAGGTCAAGCGCCCGGCGCAAGCTGGGCCAACGGCCTGCATAGGTGTCAAACACAAAGCGATACGCGTGCTGGCTTGACCTTCCCACCAGGGTAAAGCTTACAGTGGTGGCATGACCTCCGCTACCGTCCCCGCCAGCCCAGTTCCCAAGTCCGATCAGATCCCCGAGACCGCGCGCCCAGGACTGTCCCACACCGCCTCCCAAATCGACCTGGGTATTGGCGGCATGACCTGCGCTTCGTGCGTCTCGCGCGTGGAGCGGGTGTTGAAGAAACAGGCGGACGTGAGCGATGCCACGGTCAACCTGGCCACCGAGTCGGCCCGCATCACGCTCAACAGAGAAACAGGGGACTTCACCGAGACGCTGGCGCGCCTCAAGCGGGCGGTGCGCGATGCGGGCTACGAGCCGCGCGCCATGGATGCCATGGAAGACGATCTCAGCGGCGAACGTTGGCACGGCATTTCGCGCGACTTTCTTCCGGTTTTGATCGGCTTGTTGCTCTCAGCGCCGCTGGTGCTACCGATGGTGGGCGACCTGTTTGGCAAGCACTGGATGCTGCCGGGCTGGATGCAGTTTGTGCTGGCCACGCCGGTTCAGTTCTGGCTCGGTGCGCGCTTTTACAAGGCTGGCTGGCACGCCATCCGCGCCCGCACCGGCAACATGGAGTTGCTGGTGGCGATTGGCACCACGGCGGGCTGGGCCTTGTCGACTTGGCTCTGGTTGAGCGCCGAACCGGGCGAGATGGTGCACCTGTATTACGAGGGCTCGGCGGTGGTGATCACGCTGGTGCTGCTGGGCAAGTGGTTGGAGGCGCGCGCCAAACGCCAGACCACCAGTGCGATCCGCGCGCTGCACGCGTTGCGCCCAGAGCGGGCCCATTTGCTGCCCGATGGCGTGCGCCGCACCGAGATCACCGATGTGCCGGTTGATGAATTGCTGCCGGGCGACCTGATCCGGGTGCTGCCCGGCGAGCGTTTCCCGGCCGACGGCGAGCTGCTCACAGGTGAGACCCATGCCGACGAGTCGATGCTCACCGGCGAGGCGCGCTTGGTATCCAAGGCAGCGGGCGACACGGTCACTGGCGGCTCGCTCAACGGCGAGGGCTCGGTGCATGTGAGCGTGCGCGCGGTCGGTGCGCAGAGCACGCTGGCGCAGATCATCGCGATGGTGCAGGACGCCCAGGCCGGCAAGGCGCCGGTGCAGCGCCTGGTGGACAAGGTGGCGGCGGTATTTGTGCCTGTGGTGTTGGTGATTGCGTTGATCACGCTGGTGGCTTGGCTGTGGAGCGGCGCACCGGTGACCGAAGCGCTGCTGCACGCGGTGGCGGTGTTGGTGATTGCCTGCCCTTGTGCGCTTGGCCTGGCCACGCCCACCGCGATCATGGCGGGTACCGGGGTGGCCGCGCAGCACGGCATTTTGATCAAGGATGTGGCCGCGCTGGAGATCGCACACCGCGTCGATACGGTGGCCTTTGACAAGACCGGCACCCTCACCGAAGGGCGGCCGCGGTTGCTGAGCATCGAAGCGGTGCCCGGCGTGGACGAAGAGGCCGCGCTGCGCGCTGCGGCGGCCCTGCAGGCCCACAGCGAGCATCCGCTGGCGCGCGCGGTGATCGACGTGGCCCGCGGACGCAGCGGCGGGGCCACACCCGATGCGGCGGAAAACGTTCAGACGGCGTCGGGCCGTGGCAGCCAGGGTTTTGTGCAGGGTGCGCGGTTGGTGTTGGGCAGCCAGCGCTGGATGGACGAGCTCGGTGTGGCTCTGGGTCCGCTGGCCGCGAAGGTGCAGGCCCGTCAGGCCGAGGGCGCCACCGTCTCGCTGCTGGCCAGCCAAGCGAGCGAAGGTGTTGCCTGGATGCCCCTGGCCTTGCTGGCGTTTGGCGACGAGCCCAAGGCAGGTGCGCATGAGGCCCTGGCCTCTCTGCGCGCCCAGGGCTTGCGCCTGTTCATGGTGTCGGGCGACAACCGGGGCGCCGCCGAGGCGATGGCCCGGCGACTCGGGTTGAACCCCGACGCGGGCGAGGTGATCGCCGAGGTGCTGCCGGGCGACAAGGCCGCCGTGGTGGCGCTGTTGCAGGCAGGCGATTTCCGCGCCGATACCCTCCCCGCAGCGACCCGCGCAGCGGCAGAGCGTGGGGGCAACAAACGTCACACCGTCGCCATGGTCGGCGACGGTGTGAACGACGCGCCCGCGCTGGCGGCCGCCGACGTTGGGCTGGCGATGGGCGCAATGGAGGGAGGTGCTGGCGGCTCCGACGTGGCGATGCACGCGGCTGGCATCACCTTGCTGCGCGGCGACCCGGCGCTGGTCGCTGCGGCGCTGGATATTTCGCGCAAGACGGTGGCCAAGATCCGCCAGAACCTGTTCTGGGCCTTCGCCTACAACGCCGCCGGCATTCCGCTGGCAGCGCTTGGCTACCTGAGCCCGGTGATTGCGGGCGCGGCGATGGCGCTCAGCTCGGTGAGCGTGGTGAGCAACGCGCTGCTGCTCAAACGCTGGAAGCCACCCGCTGGAAAATGACCGGCTGTTGGCTTGATGTGGGTCAAGCCTGGCCGGTGCCGCTTTTGGGATAGTGATCTTTTTCCGCACGCGCCCGCATCCTGCCAAAACACGGGAGACCTGACATGAACCACGAAGCCCTGCGCGTGATCCGCGACGAACACGCCAGCCTGGCAGCGATGCTGAAATCGCTGCTGCAAATGGTCCACCGCGGGCTCGATCCGCAGGGGCGCGGCGAGCACGAGCGTTATTTCGATGTGATGCGAGCGATGTTGTTTTACATCGACGAATTTCCGGAAACCCTGCATCACCCCAAAGAGACCGAGCTGCTGTTTCCGCGCGTTGTCAAGGCCGCGCCGGAGACCGCTGAACTCATCGCCCAGCTCGACCGCGACCACCACGCCGGTGAAAACCGGGTCCGCGAACTCATGCATCTGCTGATGGCCTGGGAGTACCTGGGCGAGACGCGCCGTGTGGCTTTCGAGACGGCGGCCAAGGCTTACGTGGGCTTCTACCTGGAGCATATGCGGCAGGAAGAAACGGTGATTTTGCCGGCCGCCGAGCGCGCGCTGAGTGATGTCGACTGGCACGCACTCAACGCCGCTTTCGCCACCAACCAGGACCCGCTGAACGCCCGCCTGCCGCGCGACCCGCAGTTCGACCGGCTGTTCACCCGTATCGTGATGCTGGCGCCCTCGCCAGTCGGTGTGGGCAGCTGAGCTGCATCAACAGAGGAGGCCGAGAGGCAGGGAGAGTTTTGTAGGAGCACCCCCGCTCCTACAACGACACGTCTTCGGCATGTTGTGGCTCGCGGGTTGTTTGAACCGATGGCGAGTGGACAATCGCTCCCGATGTCTCCTGCCAACCCAAGCCCCCACCCACGTCACTCACCGCCTCAGCCGGTACCGGTGTTGCTGCTGGCGCTCGCGCTCTCGCTTGGGGCTGCTGTGTCTCTGGGCATCACCCGCTTCGCCTACGGCCTGCTGCTACCGCCGATGCGCGACGACCTCGGCTGGAGCTACACCTTGGCCGGCGCCATGAACACCGCCAACGCGGTCGGCTATCTGATCGGCGCGCTGGCCATGTCGTGGCTGGTGCGGCGCAGTGTGCCGACCCGCGTGCTGCTCTGGGGCTCGGTACTGGCCACGCTGTTCATGGCCGCCAGCGGTTTTTTCACAGCACCCGCGCCCCTGCTTGCGCAGCGCCTGTTGGCCGGCGTGGCCAGCGCGCTGGTGTTCAGCACCGGTGGCCTGCTCGCGGCTCGCTTGGCCGCGCAGCAGCCGCACCGCCGCGGTTTTTTGCTTGGCCTGTATTACGGCGGCACCGGCCTGGGCATCGTGCTTTCCGCGCTGGGCGTTCCCCTGTTGCTGGGTTGGGCTGCTGGGCAGGCCCACGCCTGGGCTTGGGCCTGGTGGGGGTTGGCGGTGTTGTGTGCGTTGGCCACCGCGCTGCTGGTGTGGCCGGCGCGGGTGCTGGCGGCGCAGGAAGCAGCGGCGAGCGTGGTGGCTGTGGCCGCAGGCAGCGGTGGCCCGCGGTCAACCGACGCCATTGCAATGCGTGTTTTTCGACTGCGCGATTTCGGCTTCGCACTGGCTGGCTATGCGTGCTTTGGCGTCGGCTACATCGGTTACATGACCTTTGTCATCGCTTTGCTGCGAGAGCAGGGCAGCAGCGCGACCGCAATCACCGTGTACTTTGCGCTGCTGGGGCTGGCGGTGATGGCCTCCTCGCGCATCTGGGCGGGTCTGCTCGATCGCCACAAGAGTGGCCGCGCGCTGGCGCTGCTCAACGCGCTGCTGGGCGTGGCCACGCTGCTGCCAGCAGTGACTGCAGCTTGGCCCCTGGTAATCGCCTCGGGCCTGCTTTTTGGCGGGGTGTTTCTGTCGGTGGTGGCCTCCACCACCGCGCTGGTACGCCACAACCTGCCGCCCAGCCAGTGGGTGGCCGGCATCGGCGCCTTCACCGTGGTCTTCGCCGCTGGCCAGATCGTCGGCCCCACGGTGGTGGGCCTGATCGCCGACGGACCGGGCGGCCTGGCGCGCGGTTTGGTTTTTTCGGCCTGTGCGCTGTGGGTGGGCGCGGTGCTGGCCTGGCGACAGCGGGCGCTGGGCTAGTCCGAGGTGCACCGCTCGCGCAGACGAAATCCGACGTTGTATCCCATGGCCTGAGGCTGTTGGCAGCCACTGCAGAGTGGACGCCTTCTGGTTGTATCGAGCGGAACCGACCCTTCGTTTGAGAGCCGCTATGCTTCGCTGTTGCTCGGGTAAGGCGCCGGTCGCGCCCCTGATTGTTCATATGCTTACTGAGGAATCCACGATGTCCATGGGCCCAACCGCTGCGGACGATTTTGGCCAGCGTCCGCCCAAGACCAGCATGGCGAAGTTTTGTAGGCGCGCACTCTCAGGCCTGCTTTTGCTGGCCTTGAGCGCTTGCTCCCCGGCGCCGGACAGCAGCCCTGAGGCAGGTGCGATTCCTGCGCAAGTCGGTCCGACCGCAGAGGTCGCGCAGGTCGTTGCCGAGGAACCTGTGCTGAATTTCAGCAACTGGACCGACTACATGCCCGAGGGCATGCTGGAAGACTTTGAGCGGGAAACTGGCATCAAGGTGAACTACCGCACCTATGGCAGCAACGAAGACCTGCAGAAACTGGTGTCGCTCAGGGCCGACAACGACGATCTCGTGGTCCCCAGCCTGAGCTACGGCAAGACGCAGCTGACCCGCGGTTATTACCAGCCTTTGAACAAATCCTTGCTGCCGAACCTCAAGAACCTGAGCCCGGCGTTTGTCAAGAACATGGAGCCTTCCGATTCAGGCAATCGGCACTTTGTGCCCTGGGCCTGGGGCTACACCACTTTGTTCGTCAACAAGACCCGGGTGCTCAGTGCGCTGGGCGACCTGGCCTACCCCGAAAACGAGCTCGATCTGGTTTTCAACCCCACCTACACCGCCCGCTTGAAGTCTTGCGGGATTGCTTATGTGGACTCGCCCAGCGAGATCGTGCCGTTGGCCATGCATTACCTCGGCCTCAATCCGTATGCTGAAGATGTGACGGCTTATGCGCAGGCCATCGAGATGCTCAAGCAGGTGCGCAACGACATCGCCGTGTTCAGTGACAAGATGCTTGATGTGCTTTCTGCTGGCAGGACCTGTGTGGGCATCGCCTGGTCGGGCGACATTCAGGGCGCGATTGCCGCGCTGAAGGAAGCGGGCAACCAGGAAGCGCTTCTGGGCGTGTTGCCGTCAGCAGGCACCCTGATGTTTGTGGATGCGCTGGCCATCCCCGTCAACGCCAAACACCCGCGCAACGCGCATGCCTTCATCGACTTTTACTTGCGTGCCAAAAACTCGGCGCGCATGCCCAACGAGATTGGCTATCCGAACGGCAACGAGGCGTCACTGGAATTTGTTCAGGACGACATCCGGAACAACCCGGCGGTTTTTCCACCGCCTGAGTTTTTCAGCAAGCTGCTTCCCTCCGACGGCTACAGCGACAAAGTGCGCTGGGCAATGATGCAGGGTTACGTGTCTTTCGCCTTCCGGCTGGACACCGGCAAATGAGCGGGTGCTTTCTGCGATGGTTCAGACGGACGGAGAAGCGCCAGGGCGTTCAGGGCCGTTGCGGTTGAGAAGGCGCGCTCGTCACCACAACATCACACATCACACATCACACATCAGTTCCACCGTTTGGCCACCATGAGTACCACCCTCAGTATTGATGACGAGGTACTTTTCGCCGCCAAAAGCCTGGCGCGGCGCGAGGGCCGCAGCTTGGGCGAAGTGATTTGCGATCTGGCCCGGCAGGCCTTGCAGGCGCCAGCGCCTGATGGAACCGCGAAACGCGCGCCCACCGTGCTGGACGATCAGCTTGCTAAGTTGGGCCTCACGCCTTACCGCGCGCCCGATGTGACCCTGGTGACGCAGGCCCAAGTGGACGCGTTGCGCGAAACCGAAGGGCTTTGAGCGCTGGCAGCTCGCCAACCAAGCCGTCGGTGCCAGTGGTGAGCGACGCATCGGGCCGCTACCTCGTTGCCAGGCCTGCGACCCGCATCAGCCTGCTCGATGTGAAGGTGCTGATCGCCCTTGGCGACGGGCGCCATGAACACCACCTGGCCGCTGCGCAATGGTTCGTGGACAACGCCGCTGCGGGCTGGGCCAGTTGCCCGCTCACGCAAAACGGTGCCACCCGCCTCATGAGCACGACCACCCACCTATCCGGGCGCGCGGCCGGTATCGCAGGTGTTGGCACAGGTTAAGACCCTCGGCGCAAACGCCCAACACCATTTCTGGCCCGACGCTGTCAGCTTGAAGGACGATGCCATCCTCAATCCTGCCCATCTGCTGGACCATCGCCAGCTCACCGACGCCTACCTGCTCGCGCTGGCGCTTCACAACGGTGGCCAGTTCGTCACGCTCGATGGCGCGGTTCCGCTGCAGGTTGTGCGCGGCGCGAAGGTGGGTGATGTGGTGGGGCTGGTTTGATTCCATAGAGGGAGCGTGTCAAAACCATCTTGAGTTCCCGTGTGGGGCAAACGGCAAGACTTGGTGGACTCAAATCCAAAGTCCAACGGAGTTGAGGTTGGTTACCCGAGCAAGCCTGGAAGCCGAACGAGCCTTCTCCACCCACCAGGCGGTGGCCGTCACGGGCGAAGGGAAATCGGCCCCTTGACGCGCCTGCGTTGGCGGTATCGTCCAGGTTTGGTTTTCGCTTTTCTTCAAGGATGTTTCCATGGCCATGGGTCAATTTGCTTACGCGAACAACAGCAACCGCTTCCTCGCCTGCGAGCCGCTGGCCGATCAGCCGTTTGCCATCTGCGGCGTGCCTTTTGATGGGGTGGTGACGAACCGGCCCGGCGCACGCTTCGGTCCGCAGGCGATTCGCGCGGCCAGTCTGATGCTGTGTGACGGTATCCACCCGGTGTTCGATGTGTCGCCGCTGTCGCACCTCGGCGATGCGCTCGACATGCGCCTGCCCAATGCCTCGCCACTGCCCGAGGTGCGCCGCCACATTGAGGCGCAAGCAGCAGCGCTGATGGCCAAGCACCACGCGGTGTTTCTGGGCGGCGACCACTCGGTCACGCTCTCCTTGCTGCGCGCTGCGAAGGCGCGTTTCGGTGGTGGCGAACCGCTGGCGATGGTGCATTTCGACGCCCATTGCGACACCTGGCCAGACCATTTCGGTGAGCCTTCGGGCCACGGCACCTGGACCTACGAGGCGCTGCAAGAGGGCCTGGTGAGCGCGGCGCACACGGTGCAGATCGGCATTCGCTCCAGCGGCGAGCGCTCGGCGCGCGAATATGTGGCCGACCAGGGCGGGCAGATCTTCACCGCGCGCGCCCTGCGCGGCCTGGACGGCCTTGGCTTGCAACCGGCGATCGACGCCATCCGCGCCCGCATCGGCCAGCGGCCTTGTTACCTCACGCTCGATATCGATTGCCTGGACCCAGCCTTTGCGCCCGGCACTGGCACGCCCGAGCCTGGCGGCATGACGAGCTCGCAGGTGCTGACCTTGGTTGAGTCGCTGGCCGATCTTAATTTCATCGGTATGGACTGTGTGGAAGTGGCCCCGGCGTACGACCATGCCGAGCTCACCACCCACGCCGCCGCCAGCTTCGTCTGGACCTATCTGAGCGGCCAGGTGGCGAAGCGCGCCGGGTGTCTGCCGGTGGCGGTAGCGTGACGATGCTGGGCACCGCCTTGCTGGGTTCCGACACCCAGCTCAACCAAAGCAGCTATTACGAAGCCAGCGTGAGCCGACCCGTGCCCGAGCCAGCGCTTCAGGGAACGGTACAGGCCGATGTGGTGGTGGTGGGCGGCGGCTTTGCCGGTCTGTCCGCCGCGCTGGAATTGGCGCAGCGTGGTCTTTCCGTGGTGCTGCTGGAGGCCGATCGTGTGGGCAGTGGCGCCAGCGGGCGCAACGGCGGCCAGGCCATCGTGGGGTTTGCCAGTGGGCAAGGGCTGTTTGACGCGCAGCTGGGCGCAGAGCGTTCGCAGCAGGCCTGGGACATGTCGGTGCAGGCGGTGAACCTGATCGAGCAGCGCATCGCTGCCCACGCCATCGACTGCGACTGGCGGCGCGGTTACACCTATGTGGCCGATTCGCGCCACAAGGCCGATGCGCTGCGCGCCGAGTTCGACGACCACAGCCGGCGCGGCGTGGCTTGCGAATGGGCCGAGGGCGCCGAGGTGTCGCGGTTGATCGGCAGCGCGCGCTATGTGGCGGCGTTTCACGAAAAGACCTCAGGCCATCTGCACCCGCTCAAGTACGCGCTGGGCCTGGCGCGTGCGGCGCAGGCCGCAGGTGTGCGCATCTTCGAGGGCTCGCCGGTGGTGGGGCTGCGGCGCGGCGCCTCGCTGGTGGCGGTGACAGCCGGTGGACAGGTGACGGCGCGTTTTGGTGTGCTGGCGGGCAACGCGACCCTGCCCGAATACGGGCCGCAGGTGGCGCCCGAGATCGCGCCGCGCATCATGCCGGTGGGCACCTACATCGTGGGCACAGCGCCGCTGGACCCGGCGCTTTGCGAGCGTCTGATCCCGCACCATGCGGCGGTGTGCGACAACAACTTCGTGCTCGATTACTTTCGCTTCAGCGCCGACCATCGCATGCTGTTCGGCGGGCGGGTGAGCTACACCACGCGCACGCCAACGAACCTCAAGGCGGTCATGGCGCAACGCATGGGCGAGGTGTTTCCCGAGCTCAAGGGAGCGCCGGTGGAATTCGTCTGGGGCGGTTTTGTCGATATCAGCATGAACCGTGCGCCCGACTTCGGCCGTCTCGGCGACAACCTCTACTACTTGCAAGGTTTCAGCGGTCACGGCGTGGCACTCACCGGGCTGGCGGGCCAGCTGGTGGCCGAGGCGGTGGTGGGGCAGGCCGGGCGCTTCGATCTGTTTGCCGCTTTGAAGCACCGCGAGTTTCCCGG
Organism: Burkholderiales bacterium; assembly: GCA_038249735.1. Lineage (GTDB taxonomy): Bacteria > Pseudomonadota > Gammaproteobacteria > Burkholderiales > Burkholderiaceae_C > Hydrogenophaga. Next base: position 28,412 of record JBBSDB010000002.1, on the reverse strand, counting down.
TGGTCGATTGCTTCGCACGCCATCGCTGGCGCTGGGCATGCTGTGGCATCGGATGAAGGACGCGCTGGGCTGAACAAGCTTATCGGCGCGGAGCCAACGCGGTTGTCAAAGTGGGTGTTGGGCCCGTGTGACGCTGGATCAATCGGGCCAGCAGCGGTCCGTCGCGCCGGATGTCGGCGAGTGGCGCGTAGCCGTAGCCAATGATGAGACCGCGCAGGTCGGTGCGCGCCAGGCAGTAGCCTGAGAGCGGACGCACGCTCAAGCCGCGCGCAGCGATCTGTTCGGCCAGCGCGCGGTCGTCCACGCTGGCGGGCAGGTGCAAACACAGGTGCAGGCCCTGCTCGGCGCCGCTGATGTGGGCCGCGTGGGAGGCATCGGTGGTCACTTCAAGGCACGGCGCCAGTGCCTGCAGCAGGTTTTGGCGTCGCTCGCCGTAGTTCTGTCGGGCACGGCGCAGCGCACTGCTGAAATGGCCCATCTCGATGAACTCGGCCAGCGCGGCTTGCATCGGCATCTGGCCGGGGCGGTTCAGGTCGTAGTGCGCCTGGCGAAACGCCTCCACCAAGGTTTTGGGCACCACCAGATAGCCGAGCTTGATGCCGGGGTAAAGCACCTTGGAAAAGGTGCCCATGTAGAGCACCCGGCCGTCGGCATCAAGCCCAGCGAGCGAGGACAGGGGCGGGCCGCTGAAGCGGTACTCGCTGTCGTAATCGTCTTCCAGCACCCAGGCGCCGTGCTGCCGCGCCGCAGCCAGCAGCTGCTGGCGCCGCGGCAGCGACATGACGGCGCCGGTTGGGTACTGGTGAGACGGCGTCACATAAATCAGCTTGGGCGCGCGGGATGGGTCGGCGGCGTCGGGGCGAATGCCAGCCTCGTCGACCGGCACCGGCAGCACCGCCAGGCCGGTGGCCATGAAGGCCTTGACCGCGCCCCAGTAGGCCGGGTCTTCCACCCACACCGTGTCGCCATGATCGGCCAGCAGGCGGGCGCAGAGTTCCAGCGACTGCTGGGTCCCGGTGGTCACGATCACCTGGTCGGCGTCGAGCTGAACGCTGCGAAACACCCGCAGGTAGTCGGCAATGGCCCGACGCAGCGGTGCGTAACCGCCCGAGGTGTTGTAGTCCAGCATGTCCGGGTAGGTCATGCGCCAGTGTTTGTTTTGCAGGCGCTGCCAAAGCGCGAGTGGAAAGGCGCTGAAGTCGGCGATGCCGGGCGTGAACGGCTGCACCTCCAGCGCGGTGGCGCAAAAGGTGGTGGCGAGTGCCTGGCCGCGCGAGGACAGGCGCCCGGGTGCCACCGTGTCAATCCCATGGCGGTGGGCGCTGCGCCTGTGGCCTGGGCCGGCACGCGGTAGGTTGTCGTTCACATAGGTGCCACTGCCGACCCGGCTGGCCAGGTAGCCCTCGACGCTGAGCTGGTTGATCGCGGCCACCACCGTGTTGCGGGACAGGCCCAGGTCCTGCGCCAGATCTCGGCTGGAGGGGAGTCGCTCGCCGCCGGCCAGCTTGCCATCCAGCAGGGCGCGGCGCAGCGCCTCGTAGAGTTGTCGGTGCAACGGCAGGGCGTCCTGGGCGCCGAGCCGGTGCATTTCAGACAACAGAAATTCGGACAGCATGTCAGTGGGTGATGGGCAGGTCTATTGCAGGCGTGGCGTCGAACCGGCCTTGTCGTGCCACGCGTCAAGTGGCACCATGAGCTGGCATCAACTGGCCCCGATTGTGATCCAGTTGCGTCGCGACAATGCGGTGAACCCAACGGAGACCCCATGAACCAGTCACCCCCTTGCATGGTCTGGCTGCCCGCCGACCACCGGCTGCTGGGCGACCACGGCCACCAAATGCCCTTTCTTCTGCTGGGCGACAAGTACGCCCGCGCGGTGAAGGTGGGCGCACAGGCGCAGCCGGTGATGTTCCCGCTGGCCGATCCCGGGCAGATTGACGAGCTGTTGGCACTGGTGGATGGCGTGATGCTGACCGGCTCGCCCTCCAACGTGCACCCGACCCATTTCGATGAAGCGGTGGCCGATCCGAGCCTGCCGCTGGACCCGGTGCGCGATGCGCTCACGCTGGCGTTGGTGAAGGCCTGCGTGGCGGGTGGCGTGCCGCTGCTGGGCGTGTGCCGCGGATTTCAAGAGATCAATGTGGCGCTGGGCGGCACACTGCACCAGCGGGTGCACGAGGTGCCCGGCCTGTCTGACCACCGCGAGCCCAAGGGCGCACCCTTCGAGGAGCAGTACGCGCCACGTCACCCGATCCGGCTGGTGCCGGGCAGTGTGTTCGAGACCTGGGCTGGCGGCCTTGATGCGATGGTGAATTCGCGGCATGGCCAGGGCATCAACCGCTTGGCGCCAGGTCTTGAGGCGCTCGGTCGAGCGCCTGATGGTGTGGTGGAAGCGGTGGCCATCAAGGGTGCGCGCAACTTCGCCTACGCCGTGCAGTTCCACCCCGAATGGCGCTGCTGGGAGAACCCGTTTTACGGTGCCATCTTCGAGTCCTTTGGCCGCGCCTGTCGCGAGCGCCGCAGCCAGCGATTGCAGGGTTTGGATGTCGCGCGCAGCCGTGCCACTATCCACGCCTGATCGGGCGCTCTGCGCCCATCGCGCCATACTTCTCAAAAGTCCCCACGACAATCCCACGAAAGCGGTTCATGACAGCGACCAAAAAAATGACGTTCAACGATTTAGAGAACTGGCTCAATGAGCGACGGGTGACCGAGATCGAGTGTCTGGTGCCCGACCTCACCGGTGTGGCGCGCGGCAAGATCCTGCCGCGCGAGAAGTTCACCGAAGACCGTGGCATGAGGCTGCCGCAGGCCATCGTGGGCATGGGGGTGACCGGCGAGTTCCCCGAGAGCGGACCGTACTACGACGTGGTGGACCCGACCGACAAAGACATGCAGCTGCGCCCAGATCCGGATTCTGTGCGCATCGTGCCCTGGGCCACCGACCCCACCGCTCAGGTGATCCATGACTGCTTTGATCACGCCGGCAAGCTGGTGCCCTTTGCGCCGCGCAGCGTGCTGCGCAAGATTTGCGACCTGTACGACGCCGAAGGTTGGGACCCCGTGGTGGCGCCGGAGCTGGAGTTTTACCTGACCGCGCGCAACACCGACCCCAACACGCCGCTGAAGTCCCCGATTGGCCGCAGTGGCCGCGCCGAGACCTCGCGCCAGGCCTACAGCATTGACGCGGTGAACGAGTTCGATCCGCTGTTCGAAGACATCTACGACTACTGCGCACAGATGCACCTGAACGTGGACACGCTGATCCACGAAGTGGGTGCGGGCCAGATGGAGATCAACTTCTTCCACGCTCACCCGCTGGGCCTGGCCGACGAGGTGTTTTTCTTCAAGCGCACCGTGCGCGAGGCCGCGATGCGCCACGACATGTACGCCACCTTCATGGCCAAGCCGATCGCTGGCGAGCCCGGCAGCGCGATGCACATTCATCAGAGCATTGTGAGCAAGGAGACGGGCCAGAACATCTTCAGCGCAGAAGACGGCACCGCAACGGACGCCTTTCACCATTACATCGGCGGCCTGCAGCGCTACATCCCGTCGGCCATGGTGCTGGTGGCGCCCTATGTGAACAGCTACCGCCGCCTCTCGCGCAATTCGGCGGCGCCCATCAACATCGAATGGGGCCACGACAACCGCACCGTGGGCATCCGCTCGCCCATCTCCAGCCCCGCCGCGCGCCGGGTAGAAAACCGGGTGATCGGTGCCGACGCCAACCCCTACATCGCGATGGCGATGACGCTGGCCTGCGGTTACCTGGGTATGAAAAACAAGATCAAGCCCAAGCCCGAGATGAAGGGCGACGCCTACCTGGCGCCCTACGCGCTGCCGCGCAGCCTGGGTGAGGCGCTCGACTGGTTGCGCAAAGAAACCGACCTGCACGACATCCTGGGCAAGGAATTCATCACGATTTACACCGAGATCAAGGAACTTGAATTCGACGAGTTCATGAAGGTGATCTCGCCTTGGGAGCGCGAGCATTTGTTGCTGCACGTGTAACCCCCCGCGCCGCACAGCTTGAGAATCACCCCCTCAAGGGGGCAACGCTGGCGGCCTGGCGAAGCCGGTTCCGCGGCGTTCTTGAAACGCTCCCCCTCCCCCAGAAAGTGAGTCTGCGCCATGAACACATCCACCCTCATCGCACCGCCCGCACTCGTCAGGCGCGATCAAAAGCACGACACGGCGGCGGTGCAGTCGTTGGACAGCGCGCACTTCATTCACCCATTCACCGACCATGGTGAACTGGCCACACGCGGCTCGCGGGTGATCGTCAAGGCCGACAACATCTACGTCTGGGATTCCGAGGGCAACCGCATGCTGGACGCAATGAGCGGGCTGTGGTGTGTCAACGCCGGTTATGGCCGCAAGGAACTGGCCGATGCGGCTTACCAACAGATGATGACGCTGCCTTTCTACAACAGCTTTTTCAACACCACCAACGTGCCGGCGGTGAAGCTGGCGGCCAAGTTGGCGTCGCTGGCGCCCACGGTCGACGGGCGCAGCTTCAATCATGTTTTCTATTCGAGCAGCGGTTCGGAGAGCAACGACACCAATGTGCGCATGGTGCGCCGCTACTGGGATTTGCTGGGTCAGCCCGAGCGCAAAGTCATCATCGGCCGGCTCAATGCTTACCACGGCTCCACCATGGCGGGCGCATCGCTGGGCGGCATGAGCGGCATGCACGCGCAGGGCGATTTGCCCATTCCCAACATCACGCACATTGGCCAGCCGTACTACACGGAGAACGCTGAGCCGGGCGAAAGCCGGGCCGACTTTGGGGTACGCGCCGCGCGCTGGCTGGAAGCCAAGATCCTGGAAACCGGTGCCGACAAAGTGGCGGCCTTCATTGCCGAGCCGGTGCAGGGCGCCGGTGGTGTGATCATTCCGCCCGAGACCTATTGGCCTGAAATCCAGCGCATCGTGGACCAGTACGGCATCTTGCTGATTTCAGACGAAGTGATCTGCGCCTTCGGCCGGCTCGGCCACTGGTTCGCTTACGAGAAGTTTGGCTACAAGCCCGATCTGGTGACGTTTGCCAAAGGCGTGACCAGCGGCTACATCCCGCTGGGCGGTGTGATGGTGGGCGACCGGGTGGCGAAGGTTCTGATCGACCAAGGCGGCGAGTTCAACCACGGCTACACCTACAGCGGACATCCGGTGGCCTGCGCGGTGGCGCTGGCCAACATCGAGCTGATCGAACGCGAAGGTCTGGTGGCTCAGGTGAAAAACGACACTGGCCCGTATCTTGCCGAGTGTTTCGGGGCGCTCAGCGAGCATCCGCTGGTGGGTGTGGCCGAGACCTGCGGTTTTGTTGGCGGCCTCACTTTGGTGAAGCACAAGGGCACCCAAGCGCCGTTCGACGCCGACCTGGCCGTGGGCATGATCTGCCGCGCCCATTGCTTCAAAAACGGGCTCATCATGCGCGCCGTGGGCGACCGCATGATCATCTCGCCACCGCTGGTGACGACCCGCGTCCAGATCGACGAACTGGTGCATCTGATCCGCATCTGCCTGGATGCCACCCTGGCCGATCTGCGAGCCCAAGGCCAGCTGGCCTGACCTCAAATCGGGTGTGGTTGGTGTTTTCTTTGTTAAAGTATTTCGGTGCCCCATCGGGGGGGTCCGTGTGGTCTGTTAATTGCTTGATGTCGGCTTGTCCGTGCTGACATCCCCATTTGTGTGCAAGTCCGGGTTTTGTCCCACCTTTTTGGAGCGTTCCTCATCATGAAGAAACAAGTCTTGGCCCTTGCCATCGCCGCTGTGCTGCTGTCTGCTTGTGGAAAAAAGGAAGAAGCTGCCCCTGCCGCAGCGCCGGTTGCTGCAGCCCCCGCTGCCGAGCCCGCCAAGCCGGCCGGCCCGGTGCTGGACGCCGAGAAAACGCTCAACATCTACAACTGGCCCGACTACATACCTGAGGGCATGATCGCCGCCTTTGAGCAAGAGTTCGGCATCAAGGTGAACTACAACACCTTCGAGAACAACGAAGCGCTGCACGCCAAGCTGGTGGCAGGCAACTCGGGCTACGACATCGTCATTCCCACGGCTGGCTTTGCCAAGAAGCAAATCACCGGGGGTCTGTACCAAGAAATCGACAAGAGCAAGATCGCCAACTTCGGCAATCTCGACCCCACGTTCATGAAAAAGATCGCGGGCGTGGACCCGGACAACAAGCACCTGGTGCCGTGGGCCTGGGGTTTCACCACGGTGGGCATCAACAAGCAGAAGGTGGAGAAGGCCCTGGGCGGCATGCCCATGCCGGAAAACGCTTGGGACCTGGTGTTTGACCCGAAATACACGAACAAGCTCAAGTCTTGCGGCATCGCCTTCCTCGACTCGCCCAGCGAAATCCTGCCAGTGGCGCTGCACTACGTGGGCAAACCGGCCTACAGCGAAGACCCGGCCGACTTCAAACTGGCGGGTGAGATGCTGGCCAAGGTTCGCCCGGACATCCGCATCTTCTCCAGCACCATGATCGACGACATCGCCGGTGGCAAGGCCTGCGCTTTTGTTGGCTGGTCGGGCGACATCAACATTGCGGCTGGCCGTGTGAAGGAAACCGGCGGCAAAGACGAGATCGTGCCGCTGCTGCCCACCACTGGTGGCCTGGTGTTCATCGACACGATGGCGATCCCGAAAGATGCCAAGCATGTGAACAACGCGCATGCCTTCATCGACTTTTACCTGCGCGGCGAGAACAGCGCGTTGATGGCCAACGAAATGACCTATTCGACCGCCAACACCGCAGGCCTGGCCGGCATCAAAGAAGAGATCAAGAGCAACGACACGATCTTCCTGAATGATGAAAACATGGCGCGCCTGATCCCGACCGGGGGCTACTCCAACGAAATTGCTGGCACGCTCAACGACACCTACAACGCCTTCAAACGCGGCAAGTAACCCCAGCTCCAGCGCAGGCGCGCGTCAAAAGGGCTGTTCCTCCCGCGCGGGTTGAACAGCCCTTTTTTGTTGACACGAATAACAAGGGCATGACCATGACAGACACAGCCGGATACCTGGTGACCGAAAAGCTGGTCAAGCGTTTTGACGAGGCGGTGGCCGTCGACGAGGTGTCACTCTCCATCGGCAAGGGCGAGATTTTTGCGCTGCTGGGCAGCTCGGGTTGTGGAAAGTCCACCCTGCTGCGCATGCTGGCCGGCTTCGAGAAGCCCACTTCGGGGCGCATCCTGCTGGGTGGCCAAGACGTGGCCAAAATGCCGCCCTACGACCGGCCGGTCAACATGATGTTTCAGTCCTATGCGCTGTTTCCGCACCTGAGCATTTGGGAGAACGTGGCGTTTGGTCTCAAGCGCGAAGGCCTGCCCAAAGCCGAGGTACAACGGCGTACCGACGAGATGCTGGCCCTGGTTCAGCTCACGCCCTACGCCCAGCGCAAGCCGCACCAGCTCTCGGGTGGTCAGCAGCAGAGGGTGGCGCTGGCGCGCAGCCTGGCCAAAAAGCCCAAGCTGCTGCTGCTTGATGAGCCGCTCGGCGCGCTGGACAAGAAGCTGCGCGAGCAGACGCAGTTCGAGCTGGTCAACATCATCGAGACGGTGGGCGTGACGGTGGTCATGGTCACGCACGACCAGGAAGAGGCCATGACCATGGCCAGCCGGATTGCCATCATGAGCAAGGGTCGGGTGCTGCAGGTGGGCACGCCGGAAGAGATTTACGAGCACCCGCGCAACAAGTTCGTGGCCGACTTCATTGGCAATGTGAATCTGTTCCCGGGCAAGCTCAGCGTGGACGAGGCCGACCGCTGCGCTGTGACGACGGCCATTGGCGAGGTGCAGGTGGGCCATGGCGTGAGCGGCACGCTCAACATGCCGGTGTCGATTGCGGTGCGGCCAGAAAAAATCAACATCAGCAAAGCGCGGCCTGGCCATGTGAACTTCAACCTGTTCCAGGGCCGCGTCAAAGAAATTGGCTACCTCGGTTCGTACAACAACTACATCCTGAACACCCCAGACGGCTCGCGGGTGCGCATCACGGAAGCCAACAGCACGCGCGACGACTTGCAGGGGATTACCTGGGAAGACGAGGTGTTTTTTTGGTGGTCAGATGAAGCGGGCGTGGTCTTGCGGGACTGAAGTCCCGTCAGACCACCCCCTCCCCCCGCGCCGGCTTCGCCGTCACCCCCCAGAGGGGGGCAACGCCGGCGGCCCGGCAAAGCCGGTTCCGCGGCGTTCTGAGTTCGAGACCTCTCGCGCCGACGAGTAATTTGGAGAACGTGATGGCAATTTCTACTTTTCCCATGCCGGGCAAACGCTTTGTGATCGGCGTGCCCTATGTGTGGCTGTTCGTCTTCTTTCTGCTGCCGTTTCTGATCCTTCTCTACATCAGCTTTGTGGACATGGGCAGCGACATCAGCCCGTTCAAGCCGATCTGGGATCCGGTCAGTGGCGTGCTGAGTTTGAAGTACGAGAACTACCTCTCGATCTTCCGCACCGAGGAGGGCGCGCCGCTGTTTCGCACCCTGTACATCGAGGCCTATGTGCGTTCGATCTGGTACGCGCTGCTCACCGCCATTTTTTGTCTGGTGATCGGCTATCCGTTTGCCTACTTCATCGCACGATCGCCCGCCAGCATTCGCCCAGCGCTGTTGCTGATGGTGATGCTGCCGTTCTGGACCTCGTTTTTGCTGCGCGTCTACGCCTGGAAGGGTCTGCTGGCAGACAACGGCGTCATCAACCGCTTGATGATGGCGGTGGGCCTGACCGGTGAGCCGATTCAGATGCTCTACACCAACGTCTCCATGCTGATCGGCATGACCTATGTGTATCTGCCGTTCATGGTGCTGCCGCTTTACGCCACCTTGGTGAAGATGGACTTTCGCCTGCTGGAAGCCGCCTACGACCTGGGTACCACGCCGTTCAAGGCGTTCTGGCTGATCACCGTGCCGCTCTCCAAGGCCGGCATCGTGGCGGGTTTCATGCTGGTGTTCATCCCCTGCGTGGGCGAGTTTGTGATTCCCTCGCTGCTGGGTGGGCCGGAGACCACGATGATCGGGCGGGTGGTCTGGGACGAAATGTTCACCGCCAACGACTGGCCGCAGGCCACCGCACTGGCGGTGGTGATGATCGCGCTCATCATCGTGCCGCTGGCGATTTATTACTACTTCACGGCCGAGAAGAAGTGACCCCCCGCGCGCCGGCTTCGCCGTCACCCCCAGGGGGCGACGCTGGCGGTCTGGCAGAGCCAGTCCCGCGGCGTCCTGAACGAACTTCCCCTCCTCCGTTGCATGTTTGCTTGAAGGATTTGTCATGAAACAACTGCTTGAAAAACACTTCGGCAAGTTCTGGCTGGCGATGGTGTTTGTGTTTCTCTACATGCCGCTGCTGTTCATGATCGTGTTCAGCTTCAACAGCACCCGGCAAGACGCGCGGTTCACCGGCTTTTCGCTTCGCTGGTACGAGGCGCTGATGAAAGACGATCGCATTGTTGAGGGCTTCATCACCTCGCTCAAGGTGGCGTCTGTCACCGGGGTGCTGTCTGCCGTGTTGGCCACGTTTGCGGCTTTTGTGCTGGTGCGCTACCGGCGGTTTCCGGGCCGCACCGCTTTCTCTGGCATGGTGAACGCGCCGCTGGTGATGCCCGAGGTGATCATTGGCCTGTCGCTGCTGTTGCTGGCGGTGGGTTCGCAAAACCTGTTCGGCTGGCCCGAGCGGGGTCTGATCACCATTATCCTGGGCCACACGCTGCTGGGCATGGCTTACGGCATGGTGGTGATTCAGAGCCGGCTGCTTGAGATGGACCGCAGCATCGAGGAGGCGGCGATGGACCTGGGCGCGCGGCCGCACCAGGTGTTTTTCTTGATCACCCTGCCCAACATTTTTCAGGCCATTTTGGCGGCATTTTTGCTCTCGTTCACGCTGTCGTTTGACGATGTGGTGATCTCCGAGTTTCTCTCCGGGCCAGGGGTGAGCACGCTGCCACAGGTGATTTTTGGCTACGCGCGGCGCGGCATCAACCCGACCGTTTACGCGGCGGCCACGCTGCTGATCGTCACCGTCACCATCGTCATCGTCGCCTACGCGATCTGGGTGGCGCGGTCCACGCGCCGGCGTGAGCGCGAGATCCAGGCTGCCACCCGCAGCGAAATGGCGGCGCTGGCGACGAACCCCTGAAGGGGTTGGCTGAACCATTCGGCGCCCACTGGACGCGTGTGGGTGGTGAAAAGTGGACGCCTGACGGCGCCACAAACCGGCGTAGCATGAAGTCCATTCCTCTCAACAGCCTGCCCGTTCAATGACCACTGCTGCCACCGCTGTGACCCTCACGTTCGACGGCCGCGCCCTCATCAACGGCGAGCGCGTTGCCGCGCGCGATGGTCAGACGTTTGATTGCTTTTCGCCGGTCGACGGCCGCTTGCTGACCACCGTGGCGCGCGGTGGCGAAGCCGACATCGACGCGGCGGTATCGGCCGCCCGCGCCGCCTTTGAAGACCGGCGCTGGAGCGGCATGGCGCCAGCGCAGCGCAAGCGCATCATGATCAAGTTCGCTGATGCTGTGCTGGGCGCAGGCGACGAGCTCGCGCTGACCGAAACCCTGGACATGGGCAAGCCGCTGACACATGCCAAAGGTGTGGACGTGAACAGCGCAGCCAACTGCATCCGCTGGTACGGCGAGGCGGTGGACAAGGTGTACGACGAGATCGCGCCCACGGGGTCGAACGCGCTGGCGCTGATCACGCGCGAGCCGGTCGGTGTGGTCGGGGTGATCGTGCCCTGGAACTACCCCATGATCATGGCAGCCTGGAAAATCGCGCCGGCGCTGGCCGCAGGCAATTCGGTGGTGCTCAAGCCCAGCGAAAAGAGTCCGCTCACCGCGCTGCGCCTGGCCGAGCTGGCGCTGGCCGCTGGCATTCCGCCGGGTGTGTTCAACGTGGTGCCCGGCTTCGGCACCGAGGCGGGGAGCCCGCTGGCGCTGCACATGGATGTGGACTGCGTCGCGTTTACCGGCTCCACCCGAGTCGGCAAGCAGATCCACGTGATGGCCGGCCAAAGCAACCTAAAGCGGGCCTGGACCGAGCTGGGTGGGAAGTCGCCCAACATCGTGTTCGCCGACTGCCCCGATCTCGACCGCGCGGTCGAGGCTGCGGTGGGCAGCATCTTCTTCAACCAGGGCGAGAGCTGCAACGCACCCTCGCGCTTGTTTGTGGAAGAAAGCATCAAAGATGCGTTTCTGGAAAAGGCTCTCAAGCTGGTGCCCAACTACCAGCCCGGCAATCCGCTGGACAAGGGCACGGTGATGGGCGCCATCGTTGACCAGGTGCAGCTCGACAACGTGATGCGCTACATCGGTCTGGGCACCAGCGAGGGCGCCAAGCTGCTGGCGGGCGGTTCGCTGGCGCAGCCTGTCGCCGGCGGCTGCTATGTGCGGCCCACCATTTTTGATGGCGTGACCAACAACATGACGATAGCGCGCGAAGAGATTTTTGGCCCGGTCCTGTCGGTCCTCAGCTTCGCCGACGCGGCCGATGTGGTGCGCCAGGCGAACGCCCACATTTACGGTCTGCAAGCCGCTGTGTGGACACGCGATATCAACAAGGCGCACGGTGTGGCCCGCGCGCTGCGCGCGGGCACAGTGCACGTGAACTCGTACGACGAAGACGACATCACGGTTCCGTTTGGTGGCTTCAAACAAAGCGGCGTGGGCCGCGACAAGTCGCTGCACGCGTTTGACAAATACACCGAAACCAAGACCACCTGGATCAGGATTGACAGTCCTGTGTGACCCCCGCACCGCTGAAGGTCATCCCCCAGCGGCGGCATTGCCGGCTTGGGCAAAGCCAGTTCCGCAGCGCCCTTGGAATGAGCCACTGCACGCCGACCATTTTTTAGGAGACCCCCATGAACGCACCGCAAAAACCCGAGTACCTCAATGCCCCGCACACCAACGCCGCCTGGCACGCGCGCCGCTTGGCGGCCACGCCGCGCGGTGTGGGCGTGATGGGCGACTTTTTCATCGACCACGCCAAAAACGCCGAGTTTTGGGACATCGAGGGTCGACGCTTCATTGACTTTGCCGGTGGCATCGCGGTGCTGAACACCGGCCATGTTCACCCCAAGATCCAGGCGGCGATCGCCAAGCAGCTGGAGCGCTTCACCCACAGCTGCTACCAGGTGGTGCCGTACACCGAGTACGTGGCGCTGGCCGAGCGCATCAACGAACTGGTGCCGATCGACGGCACGGTGAAGACCGCCTTTTTCTCCACCGGCGCCGAGGCGATCGAGAACGCCATGAAGATCGCGCGCTCGGCCACCGGGCGCAGCGGCGTGATCGCTTTCGGCGGCGCCTTCCATGGCCGCAGCATGTTTGCGGTGGCGATGACCGGCAAGGTGCAGCCCTACAAAGCAGGCTTCGGCCCGTTCCCGCCCGAGATCTACCACGTGCCGTTTCCCTGCCATTGCGCCTCGCTCGATGAGACGAAGCGGGCGATGGAGCAGCTCTTCAAGTGCGACATCGAGCCCAGTCGCGTGGCGGCCATCGTGTTCGAGCCGGTGCAGGGGGAAGGCGGCTTCAACCCCATCCAGCCTGCTGCTGTGAAGTGGTTGCGCGAGCTGTGCGATCAGCACGGCATCATGCTGATCGCCGACGAGGTGCAGACCGGCTTTGCGCGCACCGGCAAGATGTTTGCCATGGAACACTACGGCGTGAGCCCGGACCTGATGACGCTGGCCAAGAGTCTGGCCGGCGGCACCACGCTCTCGGCCGTCTGCGGCAAGGCTGCCGTGATGGACGCGCCCGCACCCGGTGGCCTGGGCGGCACCTACGCTGGCAATCCGCTGGCGATCGCGGCGTCGCACGCGGTGTTGGATGTGATGGCCGAGGAGCGTCTGCCCGAGCGGGCGCAAAAGCTGGGCGACGAACTGGTGGCGCGACTGAACGCAGCCAAGCCGAAGTACCCGCGCATGGGCGATGTGCGCGGCTTGGGTGCCATGGTGGCCTGCGAGTTTGTCGATGCCAACACCGGCGCGCCCGATGCCGACACCACCAAGAAAGTGCAGGCTGCCGCCCTGAAGCGTGGGCTGCTGCTGCTCACCTGTGGCGTTTACGGCAACGTGATCCGCTTCCTGTTCCCGCTCACCATCGAAGATGTGGTCTTCGCCGAAGGCCTGGACGTGATCGACGCGGCCCTGGCCGAGGTGCTTGCTTGAACCTGGACGAGCGCGCCGGCTGGCTGGAGAGCCAGGGGGTGCATTCGGTGCTGGCGACGTTTACCGATCTGCACGGCGCGCCCAAGGGCAAACTGCTGCCGTTGTCGGGTCTGGCCGATGCGGTGGCCATCGGCGCCGGCTTTGCTGGCCCCAGCATCTGGGGCACAGGCCTGCCCCGGTTTGGACCGCGCAGCGAGTACATGGGCCGCGTGGTGCCCGAGAGTTTGCGGCCGTTGCCCTTCATGCCCGGCGTGGCGCATGCGGTGTGTGATGGTTTTGCTGGTGGACAGCCGCTGGACACCGATTCGCGCCAGCTGCTGAAGCGCCAGCTGGATCGCCTGCGCGAGCGCGGCTGGGCGCTGTGGGTGGGCATCGAGCCAGAGTTTTTCCTGCTGCGCCGCAATGCCGATGGGCGTTGGGTGGTGGCCGATGCGCAGGACCGGCTGGACAAGCCGTCCTACGACCTGCAGGCGATCGGGCGCAACTTCGGTTTTCTGGACGACATGCGTCGCCACCTGTCGGCGCTGGGTTTCGAGCTGCAGCAGATGGACCACGAAGACGCTTGTGGTCAGTACGAGATCAACTACCGGCACGACCACGCCTTGGCCGCGGCCGACCGCTACCAGCTCTTCAAGCTCACGGCCCAGGCGGTCGCGCAGCAGCACGGCCAGGTGTTCTCCACCATGCCCAAGCCATTGGCTCACGCGCCCGGCAGCGGGCTGCACTTTCACCTAAGCCTGACCGACGCCGGCGGGCGGCCATTGATGGCCGATGACGCGGGTGCGCTGGGCATGAGTACGCTGGGCCACCAGTTCGCCGCCGGCCTGCTGCACCACGCCAGCGCGCTGGCCGCGCTGTGTGCGCCCACCGTCAACAGTTACAAGCGTCTGGCCAGCAGCGCCAGCGCCTCGGGCACCACCTGGTCGCCGGTGTGGGCCGCGCTGGGCGACAACAACCGCACCTGCCTGCTGCGCAGCGTGGCCGGCCGGCTTGAGTGGCGCTTGCCCGACGCGGCTTGCAATGTGTACGCGGCACTGGCCGGTACCCTGGCTGCGGGGCTCGACGGCATCGATCGCGCGCTTCCCGCACCCGAGCCATGCGTGGACGACTTGTATGAGCGCCAGGCGCGCGGCGAACCCATGCCGCCGCGGCTGCCGCGCGATCTGCTCGACGCGCTGGACGCGCTGGCGGCAGACGGTGCGCTGCGTGAGGCGGTTGGGACGGCGTTTTGTGATCAGGTGCTGCAGGTGCTGCGCGCCGAGTGGGACGCGTGCGCTGCCCAAGTGAGCGACTGGGAGCTGGAGCGCTACGCCACCGCGGGTTGAGCCCCCATGCTCCGCCGTTCTGCGGTGTCCAGTTCCCGTACTTTTTGGTTGCGCGTGCGTTCCCGGATAATCCGGAGCCTTGAGCTCGCCCACCCCGCCCAAAACCTGGACCAAGATCGCTGAGCGGCCGCTGCGCAGCCGTCGGCAGTCGCTCGGCATCTGGTTGTTTGCCCACGGGTTGGGTGTGCCCGTACCCTGGCACGCGGTGCGCCAGACCGATGCACGCGGGCTGCTGGCATTCGAGCACGAGCGCCTGCTCGCCTTGGCAGCGGCCGGCGAGGCGGTGCCACCAGTGATTGCGTTCGATGGCCACTCATTGGTCACAGGCGACATTGGGCCGACCCTGGCCCATGTGCTGGCGGAGCAGCCTGAGGCCGAGCGCCTGACCACCATGTGCGCGGCGAGTGCCGATCTGGCGGCGTTTCATGCGCGCGGTCATTGGCATGGCGGCGCCCAGACCCGCAACATCACTTGGGACGGCGAGCGTTTTGCCCGGCTTGATTTCGAAGAGCCACTGCTGCCCGGCATGGCCTTGCCCACGGTGCAGCTGTACGACGCGCTGCAGCTGCTGTTTTCGCTGTCGCACCACTTGCAGCCGCTGGGGGCTGATGCGGTGCGCTCGGTTTTGAACGCCTATGACGCCGGCTTGCAGGGTCAGCCTGCTGTCAACGGGCAGCGGCCCGATCTGCGGGCGTTTCTCTTGCATCTGCTGCCCCGGCTGCGCTGGGTGTCTCGGGTAGCGGGGTGGTCGAGCCGGCTCAATCGATCGCGCGAACTGCGTCGCCTGCGCACCTTGCTCGACGGCATGGCGGCGTTTGTGGCCGCGGCCGACGCCGCTTGAATCAGACCTTGTAGCCCGGATCGAGCCGCTCTGCCTTGCGCAGCAGCGCCGGCTGGGCCAGCGCGTCAACCTAGATGCGGCAGGTGTTCTCGAGGGTGTACATGGAGAGAAACGCATCGGCAATCGTCTTGCCCACGGTCAGCAGGCCGTGGTTGCGAAGCACCAGGAAATTGGCTTCGCCCAGGTCGCTTTGCAGTCGCGGCTTCTCGTCGGGCTGGAAGGCCACGCCCTCGTCGTCTTGGTAGGCCAGCGAAGCCAGCACGAAGGTGCTTTGCTGACTGATGGGCAGGCTGCCGTTTTTCTGCGCGCTTACGCTCACGCCAGCGCGGGTGTGCGTGTGCAGCACGCAACCGGCCTCAGGACGCGCCTCCTGCACCGCGCTGTGGATCACGAAGCCGGCCGGGTTCACCGGAAATGGTGAATCGTGCAGCGTGTTTCAGGCCATGTCGACCTTGACCAGGCTGCTGGCGGTGATCTTGTCAAACATCAGCCCGTAGGGGTTGATCAGGAACTGGTGCTCGCCGCCCGTCACGCTGTCGGGCAGCTTGGCGCTGACGTGGGTGAAGACCAGATCGCTCCAGCCATAGGCCGCCACCAGCCGGTAGCAGGCGGCGAGGTCGCAGCGCAGCGCCCATTCTTCGGCGCTGACCACCTCTTTCAGGGAGGGAATGTGCATGGTGTGTCTCCGCTTGCACAGCGGCGATGTGCCGCAGCCTCTAGAGACACTCTAGGCCCATGCGGCTCCGCGCGCTTGTCCCAGTCAGGACATGGACATGCCCCGTCGCTGACAGGCGCAGGGCAGGGCGTGCGAGACGTCCCGTGGGAGCGAGCACACCAGATCTTGGCCTCGCACCGACACGGACGGTGCAACGCTTCACTCGGTGGTCACCTGCCAACCGTTGAGCGGTGTCGTGACCTTGAAGTCGATGGTGGTCGTCGCTGTGGTGGTTCCGCCGGTGGTATTGGTCGTGCTGTTGTTGTACTGCGCCTTGAGGCCGGGAACGGCTTTGAACGCACCCCCTACCGTTGCCTGCGCCAGTTTGAAGGGAAACTTCGCGCCTGCGTTCAGGAACAGGTCAAACAGCACACCTGCGTTGGCGCCGAACGCACTGGTGCTCACTGCGATGTCCATGACTTCCCTCACCCCGCTGGACTGGATGTCTCGGGTTTCCGATTTCATGGTGCACACGATGGCCACGTCGGGTGTGTCGGGCAAGGTGATGGTGATGGCGCCCGGGACCAACACGCCACCGATGTTCGCACCCAAGCTCAACTGGACCTTGCGTCCCCTGGTGAGCAGGAAGGTTTCGGGAAAGAAGAAGCCCTCAGGCGAGAGGTCCAGCGCCTGGCCGCCGTCGATGTCCACGGTATTGCCCTGCTCGAAGATCGACATCGACAAGATGAACGTGAACGATCCGGCCACATAAGGAATGCCTTCCTCGTCCAGGAAGCGAATGGAGAACTGGTAGTTGCGCTGCGTGTCCGGCGTGGTGGCGGCCCCCACGGTTCTCTTGCGCTCGGTTTTTTGTTGCGGTGTGGCTGTGCTTTTGTCGATGCGCTCGGCCTCTCGGCACACCTCGGCTTTTTCCTGCTGCGTCTTGGGAGATGCCGTGGCGCGTGGCGGCGGTGCCGCACTAGACCCTGCTGGTTGCAGCGCCTTCGTGACGATGTCGCCAACCTGTTTGGCCACATCAGCGGCTGAGCCAAGCGCCTGCTGCTGCGCCTCGCCGGTGAGCGTGGCCGACGCCTTGGCCAGCTCGGTGGCCATGGTGGAGAGGTTGGACAGCATGCTCGTGAGCGAAGACGCATTGGTCTGCACCAGCGTGCTCAGGTCCAGCTTGCCGGCCTCGGCGAGTGCTGCGCCGAGCGAGTTGGGCAGTGGCAGGTCGGGGGGTTGCAGGATCGACAGCGTGGCACCCGGAATCGTGGGTGTGAGCGCCACAGGCTGGCTGCGCAGCACGTTGGGATCCGCCGCGCCAATGGATGGCGATTCAAGCAACTGGTAGTGGGAGTTGCGCCGCAGGTCGTACAGCTCGGCGCCCTTGGCATTGCTCAGGACCGGTTCCATGAACACCGCGGGCGAGGGCAGACTGATTTCATCCGAGCTCAGAAACTCGCCCATGCGCTGGGAAAGACTCGCCTTCACGGATTCGTAGTGGCCGCAAAGCCGCGAAGCGGCATCGGCGTTGCTGGTGTTGGGCGAGCGGATGATCCCCAGAGGGCGCCGGATGGCCTGCGCAATTCGCTCGTCGAAGACGGCGAGAGCAAGGGCGGCGCCTGAGGCGAGCCTGGGTGGACGGCCTGCCCCTGCGCCGCCGGTGAGCGCCAGCACCTGTTCAAGCAGAGCCAGCAGTTTCACGATGAAGTCCAGCAATCTCAATTCCCGAACAGAGCCATTGCCCGTCCTCGCGGCCAGCGGAATGAATTGCTTGAGGAAATCACGCAGCGAGCTCAGGTAGTCCACCACCTCGGCGGGTTTCTTTCGGTCGAGTTCGTCGTAGGCCGCAAGCCTGAGCTCCAGTTTGGAGGTATCGACGCCGATGTTGTCGTACTTGGCCTGGCCGATCTGGCAGGCCTTCATCGGCAGCACGACGTGGTTGGCACAAAACCCAATCGGGGTGGTGCCCGCGATGTCGCTCAGGTCGATGTCGCCAATCCGAACGTCTTCCAGCGCCGTCATCACCTGCTCGGGTTCGATGGCCTTCAGGATCAACCGGGTGAAGGTGAACCGGTTGGCATTCAAAAAACCCAGCAGCACAGCCTCGGCTTGCTCGGCACTCTGAATCGCGAGTTTGTCGCGCTCCAGTTCCGCGCGCAAGGCGTCGACGCCTTCAAATTTCGCGCGAAGCTGGTCGCCGATGGGGTAGGGAAAGTCCGCCGACGAAAGCGCCCCGACGGTGAACTTGTTGGCGATGTCCTGCGAGTCTTCCAGCTTCCTCAGCCCGGGCACGGCGGCGGTGAAATCGTTGTGGTTCCGGATCGAGAGGCTGGCGTCGACGTCTTCAAATACCAGCTCGGAGAGATCGGCCCCGAGCACGTTGAACTCGCCGTTGTCGTTGATGACGCGCACAGCCAGAATCGACGACAGGTCCACCGCACTCGTGGTGGAGAAGGTCCAGATGAAATTTTCCGCGTCAAAGCTGTCGCGGGTGAGCGTCACTGTGCCGTTGGTCGTCACCAGCGCGGCCTTGACTTTGCTGCGCTTGGTGGCGTCGAAGACTATCCGAAAGGCGTTCAAGATCGCAACGGGGGGTACGGCCACCGTCAAAGCGACAGTGATCAGATCCACGATTGCCGACCCATCGAGATTCACCTTGACGGTCACCCTTGCCGTTTGAATGTCATCGATCTCAGGCAGGGCCTCCAGCTGCTCGATGACGCCGGTGGAACCGGTGAGCCTCAGGTATTTCGGATCCAGCAGCTCGGTGAGCTTCTTGTCCTGGATCAGCGTGCGAATGATCCACCAGTAGTCGCGCAGCACCGCCGGGCTGAAAGCGAAGGGCTTGAAGGGCAGGAACAGTACGGGTGCAAAGCTTTGCGCCGAGATGTTCACGCGGTAGCCGTTCAACACCTCGAACAGGATGGCGTTGAGCGCGTGGATGCGGTTGTGGTTGGTGATGCGGTCGGTGCGAATGGTTTGCTGCTCTTCCTCCACGCTCTGGCTCACGATGTTGGACCAGAACGAGCGGATCGACGAGGAGTTTTGCACCGTGCGCTGGTGGATGCGCTGCGCGGAGATGGCGAAGACTTCCCGGCTGCCCTCGGCGTCGGTTTCCACAAAGCCGAGCGTGGTCGCTCCGGAAGCGATCAGGCTGCCGGCCGCCGCGCCGGCCACGCTGCCCACCGCAGAGCCCGCCACCGCCCCGCCCAGCGTGCCCAGCCCCAGCGTGGCGCCGCCGGTCAGCGCGTCCACCGACAGGCCCACCAGCGTTCCGGAAATCCCACCGCCCACACCACCGATCACCGCGCCCGCTGCCACGAAGGAGCCTGCCGTGGCCGCATTGGCGCCGAAAGCGCTGGTGGCGCCGAATTGGTGCTCCTCTGCCGTGGCCCGCGCCACTTCGTCGACGCCGCGCTGGTGAAACAGCGCGCTGGCCAGGCGCTCTGTGTTGCGGGTGTCTTCGCTGCGCAAGGCGCGCATGGCGCGCCGCCAGTCCACCATGGACACCTGCGTGTCCTGCCCCATCGAAAGATTGACCGACCCCTGAGGCTCACCCAGGTGAACGCCCAGATAAATCCACTCCTGCAGGTAGGCAACGGAGTAGCCCAGGTGAATCACCTTGTTCTCGTTCAGACCAAACTTGAACAGGTTGGCGATTCGGGAGTTGCCGGTGCAGTACACGCTCAAGTCCCGAATCTCCTTCTCTTTGAAGAAGCTGGTGAAGCTCTTGGTGTTGCGGCTGAACCTCTTGCAGGTGGGCAGCGCGCAGGCGGGTGCGAAGGGGTCGTTTTCGTCAGAAGGCGCTCCCGTCACGATGCCCTCGGCTTCTTCGGCCGCGGCGAACGCCGCCAGCTCCGCCACGGTTCGTACGCCCAGGCCTCTGAGCACGTCTGCCTGGGACTGCGCGACGCCGCGCAGCACGGTTGTCGAGGCAGCAAGCAGCTCGTCCAGGCTCTTGGAGCGGTGGGCCTGGTCGACATAGGCCATGACCTCGTCACGCCGCAGAAGCTGGTCGCGCGCGGCCCGCAGGTACTGCGCTGCTCGCAGCGGCTGGTAGGCCAGCAGATCGCCGAGGTTGCCGATGCCGATGGTGGACAGCGCCTGCACCTGATTGCCGGACAGTGAGCGCAGGGTTTGCAGGCTGTGCAGGCTGGAGTCGGCGTATGACATGGACGTCTTCTTTCCTGGTTGGATGTAAAAGGCCTTTGCGCCCTGGGGAACTGTTGTCAAGTGCCGGCCGAGGCGCCAGGGCTAACGCTATGGACTGACCACGATGGAAACTGCGACTCCGCCCGTCGGCACCGGAGCGCCCACCGAAGTCAATGCGCCGGTGCTGGGGGGGCGTGCAGCCGGGATCACTGTGGTCGCGTGCCTGTAGCTTGCGTTGTCGCTGTGACGTCAATTCCGTCGATCAGTTTCTGTTCAAGGTCCAGGTGCCACTAGCAGCACCGTCAAAGGTGCCCGACATGGAAAGTCCGTCTGGCGCGACGATTCCAGTAAACGTTACTGAGCCGCTGAAATTGAAACCCACACCGAATTGGATCGCATCGCAGTTCAAGGTGCCCTGCGCCTGCCCGCTTTGACCAAAGGCAGCGCCGTTGCCCGCAACCTGGCCGCCCGTGAACGAGAGGTTGGCGGTCAGGCCCGATGTGGTCTGTTCTGGCGGAGTGCCCCTGATCGCGGTCCCGGTCCAAGCAATCGGCCCGGCTGGCAGTACTGGGCAAGCAGGTGCCGACGCCGTGCCCACCTGCAAAGGAAACGAGCCAATGCCCGGCAGTCTCGTTTCCACAAAGGCGTGGAACTCGCTGAGCGTGCCCAGATCAGGGGCGGTGAAGGGGAAGTTGAAGACGGTCTGGCCGCTGGCCGCGTTCAGCGTGCCAATGGTGGCCGTGGCGCCGCCGCTTCGGCGCACGAGCTTGACGCGATCGACGTTGTACGGCCCCACACCGGGCACGAAGTTCACCTTTTCCGGGTCCAGGCGCACGGTGAAATTCACGTTGTCGCCGGTCAGGAAGTTTGGTATGTCGCCGGTGACCGCGTTGAGCGCTGCGCCCTTGGGAGACTCGGCCAGCGGCACGCTGCGCTGGAAGGTGGCGGCGGCTGTCACGCCGGGCAGGCCCAGCAGTTTGAGCGCGTCATCGAAATCGCTGGCCAGTCCTGCGCTGAATTCGAGGCTGACCTTGTAGTCCGACGCATAGGCCGCATCGATGATCTGCGACGTCTCCAGGGCCAGATTGGCGCTGAGCTTGCCGCCCACCTTGGCCTGCACGGCGCTGAACTGCAGCGATTTCAGAAACGGGTTTCCAACGGCCAGTTCGACATAGCCGAACCCTTCCAGTGAGGGTTCCAGGCGCAAATCGCCCAGACTCGGCGCGTTGAACACGGGCGTGGTGGTGTTGGTGAAATTGGTGACTTCGGCGTTGAAGCCACAGGAGCCGCCAGCGGGACACACCAGACCGGCTTGCGCCAGAGCCCGGGTGGTGTTGGTCACGCCGATGCCCACGTCCGCCACGGTGACCTTGCCGGCAATCTCGAACCCGAAGCCCACCGGCATCAGCCCGCCCACGAAGAAGGAGATGGGGCCGCCGACCGGAAGCTTGACCAGGAGCACATCGGCCTTGCATTCGATCTTGCCCTCGAAGGCGGCGGTGGCGGTGATCTGGCCCTGCAGATCGACCTGCGGCTCGGCCAGCAACACGACGCGCTGCTCGCCGTCACCCAGGCTGAGGTCCAGCGAAGGTTTGACGGCCAGTGAGAACACGGGTGGTAGCGACATGGTGATTGGCAAGGACACGTTCGGCGCCGTGCCGGTGAAACTGGGTTCGCAGCCCCTGTTGAAAGCGAACGTGCCCACGGGCGTGGCCGCCTGCGGTTGCACTCGGCCAGATGGCGGGGCAAGTGGCGTGGTGCGCGGCGTGAACACAAAGCGGTCACCTTCCTGGGCCACGGTGTAGGCGGCGGCGATGTCGGGCGCCAGGTCGGCGAGGCTGGGCACCGTTTCCAGTCGCTCCTGGATGCGCAGCCCGGGCAGCAGCTCGTTAAGGGGCACCAGCACGAACGTGACCTCGAAACCGTCGGGCACGGGCTGCACGGCCTGCACCTCGCCCGCCACTGCGCGCGAGCCGGTGCCGAAGAAGCGTTGTCCCACTGCAGGCGCCACGCGCGCAGCCATGGTGACCCGGTAGGTATTGGTGAGGCTGGGGGCCGCAGTGGGCACGGTGTCCACCGGGTTGCTCAGCACGTCGGCGTCGTCCACCAGCCTCACGCCGGGCGCGGGTGAGGCCACCAGGCCGAGCAGGGGTGCGGAGCGCACGCTCTCGGCGGTGGCCACGATCTGCGCCGATCCACTGGCCGAAGCCGCACGCACCAGGCCGTTGCCGTCCACCGCCAGCGCGCCGGGCCTTGACGACTCCCACGCGATGGCCCGTTCGATGCGCTCGCCGCTGGCGTTGTAGGCGATGGCCTGGAGCTGCCGCGTCTGGCCAGCGTTGTCGAGCAGCAGACCCGTCTGCACGATCTCCACGCGAGCCACTCTGTCCTGACCCGTGTCCCCTGAGCCTCCGCCGCCGCCGCACGAGGCGAGGAGACCGAGTGCGAACACGGCCAGCCACGAGCTGGCGCGCCGCCAGCCTCGTACAAGCTGAAGTCGGAGGCGGTGGTGAAGATCGTGGTTCATGAGGTTCTCCGGCGGTGTGAGGGTTTTGTTGACCGCCCCCGGTTTTTGCCACTATCCTGAAAATAGCAACATGCCCAATTTGGGCAGTTGCGACTGAAAGGAGGGACGTGATGCTGATCCGGTTGATGGAGGTGCCCGACCTGGCGCAGTGTCTGGCACGGTGGCCGCTTCCAGGTGTGTCGGCCGATCTCGCGCGAATGGTGCTGGAGTCAGCGCTCGCGGAGCAGCGGCTGCACGGCGCGGTGACCCTGCATCTGGCCACGGGGCGCTTGTTGGGCTTTGGCCTGTCAGGCTTTGTGCGCGGCGCCGACTTGCACGAACTGGTGCAAGCAGGCCGGTCGCTGGTGGCTCACCTCCTGCATGCCGAGTCGCAGGCTGAGCGGGTCTACCTTGATTCGGAGAACCGAAGTCGCGTGCAGCGGGCCGACGATCTTCATCTCGTGGTGGTGACGTATCGGCAGGAGACGATCGATTTGCACGACCCGCTGGCAGCAGAACTGGTGAACGCAGGCCACACCGCTTTTCGTCTGATGCATGAGGGATACGCGCTGCGAGGCGTCTGGCAAGAAGGGCTGCCCTCGGATGCGGAGTGGATGTGTGCCGGAGGGTTTCTGGTGAAACACCAGCACGCTGGCACGCCAGCACAACCTCGTTGGTTGTTTGGCGCCTTGCGCGAAGATGTGCCGACCCATTGGCCCAGCCACACCCTAAGCTATGTGTTGCGCCGAAACGCCCGGCGCCTGAGTCTGAGCCCTTCGCAGTGTCGGGTGGCCGAACTCGCTTTGTGGAACCTGGATGACGAACAGGTGGCAAATCGGCTTCGCATCACACCGGCCACCGTGAGACGGCACTGGCGCGGCATCTTTGAGCGCCTGGACGCGAGCGGCTCGCTCAAGCTTGAGGGCAAGGTCTTTGAATTGCCTCTCCCTGGCTCTTTGCCAGACCGGCGAGGTCCGCAGCGCCGCCGCACGGTGCTGGACTACCTGCGCGCACACCTGCAGGAAATCCGCCCGGCCTGAGCGCCGTTCATTTCTTCATCGAGCAGGTGTTGAAGCCCAGCATGGCGTAAGGCGGGCACCAGCCCATGAAGCCGGTCAGCAGCGGCACCACGCCGATGTAGCCCCAAAGGCCCACGGTGCCGGTGGCAGCGGCGGCGATGAGGGCCAGGCCCAGGGCGACGCGAATACCGCGGTCGATGCCGCCTACGTTTTTGGTCATGAGAATGCTCCGGTAAAAAAAAGCTGACTGGATCCGGGATCGCCAGCGTCGGCAAATCCTGGGGTGTGCGGTCATTGAACCGCGGCAGCCTTGCCAGGTCTGTGACCTGAGTCACATAGCGCGCTCAGGTGGGTCAGCGGGCCGGTAGGGCAGCGACCTCGCGCAGGCCGGCGCTGTCGCGGATGGTGATGCACTCGCGCGAGAGCGCAATCAGACCGTCGCGCTCGAAGCGGTGCAGCAGCCGGCTGACTATCTCGCGCACCGTGCCCAGTTCGTCGGCCAGCGCCTGGTGGGTCACGTGCAGCTGGGTGCCGTGACCCAGCAGCGCGCCGGCCAGGCGGCTGTCGAGCCGCTGAAAGGCCACGGCTTCGATCAGGGCCGTGAGGTCGGCCATGCGCGCGGCAAACAGGCCGAGTACAAGGTCTCTGAAGTCCTGCTGACTGAGCGCAGCCCGAAAGTCGCCCGGGCCCAGCAGGCAAAACCGGGTGGCGGCGGTGGTGGTGCCGCGCGCACTCAGCGGTTGCTGGGCAAACAGGCTGGCCGATGACACCAGGCACATCTCGCCCGGCAACACGCGGTAGAGCTCCAACTCGCGGCCCTGAGCCGAAGCCCGCGAGACGCGCACCACGCCCGACAGCACCAGCGGAAACCCCTCGCAAGCTTGCTGCTCCCGAAACAGCGGCGTGCCGGGCGGCGCTTCGTGCACTGGCAACTCGGCCAGCAAGCGTTGCAAGGCATGGAAAGCCGGGTAAAGTTCCAGCAGCCGGGCCGATTCGGTGGCGTTCATGGCGCGATTGTAGGAGCCGCGTGCCAGAAGCGCCGGGCTGCATTGGCCTCAACGAAACGGATCATCTGCATATAGATGGCTGTGTGGCCTGCTCCAGTTGCTTCAAAAAAAGAAGCGCATGGGTCCGATCGGTGCTACACATCTCAGCATGGGGTGCCAGAGAGGAGCAGACGGCGGGCCGCTCGGGCAGGCCAAACAGGCGGCAGCGCAAGTCCTCGTCCAGATGTAGGCATGGCACGCCTGCCAGCTTGCCCTGGGGCAGGCCAGGCATGGCACTGCTGATTGACGGCGCGATACAGCAGGCCGCGCAGCCCGGGCGGCAGTCCATCGGCCGCTCAGGTTTTCTGAAATTGCCGCGTCGCCCACAGCACCTGATCGACCACCGCCTTGGCCTGGGTGCGCGCCGTCTCCTGGGACAGCTGGCCGTCGGGGTCGAAGGCTTCGTGGGCCTTGGACAAAGCGAACTGCTTGGGCGCCACCCAGCACTGCAAATTGATGAGCAGCGGTGTGAGGTGGCTCAAGCTGCGCAGCCCACCCAGGGCACCGGGTGAAGCCGCGAGCAGACCCACCACTTTGCCGGTGAATGGTTTCGTGCCGCTGGCCCAGACAGGGTCGTTTTTGATCGGGCTGGAGACCCAGTCGATGGTGTTTTTCAGCAGCGCCGTGTAGCTGCCGTTGTACTCAGGCGAGCAGATCAGCCAAGCCGGATGGGCATAAAAAATCTCTTTCAGTCGCACCACGTCGCGCGGTGTGCCCTTGGTCTCCAGATCTGCGTTGTACATCGGCACATCAAAGTCGGCCAGTTCAATGTGGGTCACCAGGGCGCCGTCGGCCGTGGCCATGTTGGCCGCAGCGTTGGCCAGCTTGCGGTTCCAGGATTGGGTGCGGGTGCTGCCCGCGAAGGCAAGGAGTGGGAGCGGCGTGTTCATGGAGGCATTGTCCATTACCGAGCTGCTGCTTTATTGGGCAGACGGGATCAAAGGTGGGAGAATCTTGGGGTTTCCGCCTCCGGCGGTGGTGTGTTGTTGCAGATGTTTCACGTGAAACAAGCGACAGTGCGCCTTGACGTGTCGGGCGCCTCAAGGCCGTCCTGGAGTTCTGTGATGTTGTATCCCCAAGAATTTGATGTGATCGTGGTGGGCGGTGGTCATGCCGGCACCGAGGCCGCGCTGGCCGCTGCGCGCATGGGCTGCGCCACCCTGCTGCTGACCCACAACATCGAAACCCTGGGCCAGATGAGCTGCAACCCCAGCATCGGGGGGATCGGCAAGGGCCACCTGGTGAAAGAGGTGGACGCGCTGGGCGGTGCGATGGCGCTGGCCACTGATGAGGGCGGTATCCAGTTCCGCATCCTCAACAGCTCCAAAGGCCCGGCCGTGCGGGCCACCCGCGCTCAGGCTGACCGCGTTCTGTACAAGGCCGCGATCCGACGTACGCTGGAGAACCAGCCCAATCTTTGGCTGTTCCAGCAGGCGGTGGACGATTTGATGGTGGAGGGCGACCGGGTAGTGGGTGCTGTCACGCAGATCGGTATTCGCTTTCGCAGTCGCACTGTGGTGCTGACCGCCGGGACTTTTTTGGACGGCAAGATTCATGTGGGCCTGAACAACCACGCCGCTGGTCGGGCCGGCGATCCGCCAGCCATCAGCCTGTCGGCCCGGCTCAAGGAGCTGAAGCTGCCGCAGGGCCGACTCAAGACCGGCACACCGCCGAGGCTCGATGGCCGCAGCATCGACTATTCCAAGTGCGCCGAGCAGCCGGGCGATGGCATGCCTGGCGGCATGAACGCCGAGCAGCCAGTGCCAGTGTTCAGCTTCATGGCGCATGCCCATGGCGGGGTAAAGATGCACCCGCAGCAGGTGCCGTGCTGGATCACCCACACCAACGCGCGCACCCACGAGATCATCCGCTCCGGCTTCGACCGCAGCCCCATGTTCACCGGGCAGATCGAAGGTGTGGGCCCACGCTACTGCCCGAGCGTCGAAGACAAGGTGAACCGCTTTGCCGACAAGGACAGCCACCAGATTTTCCTGGAGCCCGAGGGTCTAACGACCCACGAGGTCTACCCCAACGGCATCTCGACCAGCCTGCCGTTTGACATTCAGCTCCAGCTGGTACGCAGCATGGCGGGGCTGGAGAACGCGCACATCTTGCGCCCGGGTTACGCCATCGAATACGATTTTTTCGACCCGCGCTCGCTCAAGAACAGCTTCGAGACCAAGCAGATCGCCGGCCTGTTTTTCGCCGGGCAAATCAACGGCACCACCGGTTATGAGGAGGCTGCCGCCCAGGGCTTGTTTGCCGGGCTCAACGCGGCGCTGCAGGTGAGGGGCGATGCGCCCTGGATGCCTCGGCGCGACGAGGCCTATCTGGGCGTGCTGGTTGACGATCTGGTGACCCAGGGCGTCACCGAGCCTTACCGCATGTTCACCAGCCGTGCCGAATTCCGGCTGCAGTTGCGCGAAGACAACGCCGACATGCGCCTGACCGAAACCGGGCGCCGGCTGGGTCTGGTCGACGATGCGCGTTGGGACGCCTTCGGCCACAAGCGCGATGCGGTGGCGCGCGAGACCGAGCGTCTCAAAGCCACCTGGGTGAATCCGCGCAACCTGCCCGCTGCCGAGAGCGAGAGGGTGCTGGGCAAGGCGATCGAGCACGAGTACAACTTGTTTGATTTGCTGCGCCGTCCCGGCGTGGGCTATACCGAGCTTGTTGCCATGAACGGCGCGCAACACGCCAGCCCCCAGGTTTCACGTGAAACATTGGGCGATCTGCTGGCGCCGGTGGTGGAGCAGGTCGAGATTGCCGCCAAGTACTCGGGCTACATCGATCGGCAAAACATCGAGGTGGAGCGCGCCTTGCACTTTGAGGGGCTCAAACTGCCGTCCGATCTGGACTATCTGCAGGTCACCGCGCTGTCGTTCGAGGCGCGGCAGAAACTGGCTAAGCACCGGCCTGAAACGCTGGGTCAGGCGGCTCGCATCTCGGGCATCACACCTGCCAGCATTTCTTTGTTGCTGATCCACCTGAAGAAGGGCGGCTTCAAGGGGTTTGCCACACTGACATCCCAGGCGCCAGCCCTCTCGGCAGCTGCTTGATGCGCGAGCAGTTGCAGGCTGGGGTGGATCAGCTCGGGCTGGCGCTCGACGCAGAGCAGATCGGTGCCCTGCTGGCCTACATGGATCTGCTGCAGAAGTGGAATCGTGTTTACAACCTCACCGCAGTGCGGGAGCCGGCCGAGATGCTCACCCACCACCTGCTCGACAGCCTGGCGGCGATCGCGCCGCTCAGGCGCCACACAGGCGAAAAAGTCATCCGCCTGCTCGATGTCGGGTCTGGCGGCGGCTTGCCTGGCGTGGTGATTGCGATCACCTGCCCCGAGATCGCGGTGAGCTGTGTCGACACGGTCGGCAAAAAGGCTGCGTTTATTCAGCAGGCGGCTGCCACCTTGAAGCTTCCCAACCTTCAAGGTCTCCATGCCCGGGTGGAGACACTCGGAGCGGAGGAGGGCGGCAGCTTTGACCTGGTCTGCTCGCGTGCGTTTGCCTCGCTGCCCGATTTCATCGCCTGGTCCAAAGCCGCGCTCAAGCCCGGCGGTTATTACGTCATCATCGACCACTACGCGCTGGCCGGCGCCGACGTGGGCCAAGCCGCCGACAAGCTGCACCGCATCGACATCGACGTGGTCAAACGCGAGGTAATGGCGGCGGGCTTCGTGCTGGACGGCTCCAG
>JBBSDB010000001.1:0-47695 GCA_038249735.1 Burkholderiales bacterium | reverse complement strand
TGTCGGCCTCCTCAGTTCAGGCTCGCCACCGCCTTCCACAAACACCACGTTGAAAACCGGCTGAGGCAGCGCGGCCAAAGCCGCGGGCACATTCACCTGCAGTGTTATGGCGTTGGGGTTGGTGGTGCCGGCTGCAATGGCATCGCTGCTCGTGCAACTCACCGCATTCGCACCGACGGCGCCTGTGCAGGACCAACCAGTACCTGTGGCGAGCTGCGCCACCGTCATGCCTGCAGGCAAGTTGTCTGTCACCGTGTAGACGCCACTGCTGGTTTGCAGACCGATATTCCTCACGCGCAGCGTGTAGGTGCCGGTGTTACCAGTGACAAACACAGTGGGTGTGTGCGTCTTGCTCACTGCCAGATCAATACCTACGCGTTCCCCAAAATTGTTGTTGGCCGAGCCCGTATTCGGCAAATTCGTTATCGTGATGGCGTTCAGCGTGGCGCCGGCTCCGGTCAACGCTCCATTGACACCGGGATTTACAGCACCCTCCAAATAACCGGAAGGCTGGGTTTGACACACCGTATAGGTCAAACCGGCCGAGACGGCGGCGAACACATAACTTCCATCCGTTGCATTGGAAACGGTGGTACCCAGCACTGTGCCGGTGCAGGACGCACCGGCGTAAAGGGAAAGAGTGACGCCACCAATACGCCCATCGGTAGGAACTGGGTCTAGGAGATTGTTCTCGTTGGCATCGAGATAAATCAAGCCACTGATCCCGACGCTGGGCAGCTCGGCAAAGTTGTTGTTGATGCTTTGCGCACCCGCATTCAAAACAATGTTGCCAATGGTGTTCACGCCAACTGCGCCAGCAGTGCCCGGAGTGCCACCGCCACTGACTGTGCCGGCCGTGTTGATACCATCGTTGTAAACGCCCAAGGCCGCAGGAATTGGCCCCTGCGAAATGGTGTAGCTGCCAGGGAAAAGATCACCCAAGTCGTAACCGCCGTCTGCAGCGGTGTGCACCGTCACGGGGCTGATTGGCGTGCCCGCCAACGGGCCTGCGCTTGGCGTACCGGTCAATGTCAGGGGAACGCCCGCCCCAGCAGTCGCGCTGCCAAGATCGGGCTCGCCGCTGTCCCTCACGCCATTGTTATTGGTGGCAAGGTTACCGCTGAAATCAACGAATACCACGCCGCTGATGCTGCCCAGCACTTCGGGGAAGTTGTTGTTGGGCGAGCCTGCTGGTGGGAGATTGACGACGTTAATTTGATTGGCAGCGGTCGTGGTATTTCCTGTCGCTGGCCCAGGTGGTCGGTCCCCATACCCCGCGGGCTGGGTTTGGCAGATGACGTAACTGGTGTTGGCTGTGACGGTTGCAAATACATAGTTACCAGACGCGTCGGTGTTGACGCTTTGAAGCGCCGCACCTGGCGTCGTGCACACCGTCCCGGCTGGGTACAAACCCACAATGACCGAAAGGATGCCGGGCTCTGTTCCGTTTGGCGTTCCATTGCGATCACGGTCCAGGAACACCCTACCTGAGATACCCGCAATCAGACTCTCGCCAAAGTTGTAGTTGATGCCGTCAATGCCGGAAGACAAATCAACACCAGTGATCCGGTCGGTATTGGCTGCAGGCGCATTGGGCGCAGCTGTACCGGTGACAACCGCATTGACCGTTCCCAGGTTCACCGCCGTCGGCCGATTGGCGAGCCCTGTCGGGTTGGCAGGCAGCGGCTCTTCCAGCACATAGGTAGTTAGCGGATCAAGGTTGGCAAAACTGTAGGTGCCATCGGCTGCCGTAACGGCAGTGGCCACCGAATTGCTCAGGTCGGCCGCATTGCGCAACACCACCGTGGCACCCGGAATATTGGCGTCGATGCCGGGGTTGTAGGCGTCGTTGTTGTTGACGTCCACATAGAGGCGACCCGACAGACTGGGTCGGCGCACTTCTGGGAAGTTGTAGTTGGTTCCCGCCTGATTGCTGGCCAGCCTGATGGCGGTGTAAGTTGTGTTGCCAGCAAGCGCGCCACGGCTGTAAGCGCCTTGATCGCCTGGCGCCGGCGTGCCTGACAACGAAGGTGCTGCCGGATCCGTGGGCCCGTTCACATGCGTGGTGAGTTGCGTCTGCGTGAGCAGATAGCCCGTTGCGTCCGCCGGGCTCAGGTCGTTGAACACGTACGTGCCCAGGGTGACGCCACTGCCCGCGGTGTTTTGCGTCAGGTTGACGGGGTTGCCGTAGATATCGATGCCACTGAGCGCCAATGACCACCCATTCAGTCCGAGCTCAGTACCTGCGGAAACATAGATACCGTCGCGGTCGGGATCGTTGAATACCCGGCCAGCAATCGACGAACGCTGCACCGCCACGTTGCTGCAGACAGTGGTGTTGTTCACGCTGTTCGGATCGACTTGGTCGGTGGTGGCAGAAGCACAGTTTCGGGCTGTGCCCAAACTCGGCACCGTCGGGTACGCCGTCATGCGCACGGGCACCGTCACGGTAGCAACTTCGTTCAGAACGAACGGCGCACCTGAGCCCGTGGAGATGTTGCAGGTCAGCACCTGCCCAGCAACAACGCAGCTGCCAGCCGACACTCCATTCCTGGTGAAACTAGGCACCGCACCAAAAAACGCCATGCCAGCGGGCAAGGTGTCCGTCAGGGTCGTTACATCACTGTCGCCAGGGCCGGTGTTCGTCAGCGTGATGGTCCAGTCAAACGGCTGGCGCAACTGCACCGTGGGAAGGGACGGCGTTTTTGCAATGGTCAAGTCCACGCGCCTGCGCACGGTGGTGGTTTCTGCTTCGCTGTTGTTGGGGAGAAGGCTGTCGGTCTCGTTGGTAAAGACGGTGGCATTGGTGCTGTATGTGTCACCGCCCGTCTCCGGCGAACTGCCGACACGAAACACGAGGAAGCGGCGCGTGGCGGCTTGATTGGCCAGTTGCGCTTCCAGCCCTGTGAAGGTGCAGGTCAGCGTGAGCGTGGACGCCCCTGTGACCGAGTTGCCCAAGTTATTGCAAATACTGCCGGCAATCGTGCCGCTGGTAGTTGAGCTGGCCACTGTGTTTGCCGGGCCATCGCCCCTGAACACAATGGTCTTCCCTGCAGGCGGCGTGATGGTGTAAGTAAAACCCAAGCCGCTGGCCAGGGATGGACCGTTGTTGGTCACCGCGACGTTGTAGACGATGTCGTTGTTGATCGTCGTGGCACCGATAGCCGCTGCAGCCGGGTCGTAGCCCAGCGGGTCGACGAGATCGGTGTTGTTGATCAGCGCATCCACCTGCGCTGCATCAATGTTGAGCGTGGCAGCCTGGCTGTTGTTGTCGTTGTTGGTGCCGACTGAGTTTTCCGCCGTGGTGGTGGTGACCGATGCCACATTCCCCAACTGTCGAGAGCTTGGGGGAGTGGCCATCCAGTTCGGGCGCACAACGACGGTGACGGTTCGCGTTTGAGTGGTGGGAATCATCCCCAACGCACAGGTCACTGTGTGAGGACCCGCAGCGTAGGAGGTATTCGGCGTTAGTCCGCTGCAAGTCCCATTGGAGGGAGTGGCAGAAATGAAGGTGAAACCGGTGTCTCCAACAGGGATGGTGAACACATCGGACAGTTGCACGTTTGCGGCAGAAGAGGGCCCGTTGTTGCGAATGGTCACCACGTAGGTCACATTGGTACCGGCTCTGGCCGGGTTGGCAGATGTGATGTTCTTGCTGACCAGCTCGATGTCTGCAATCGGATCAATGACGACGGTTGCCGAGGCAGCGTTGTTGCCGGGCACAGGGTCACCCTGCGAGGTCGAAGTCACAGCGACGTTGACGTTGGTAAACGTGCCATCGAGCAAACCGCGGCTGATGGGGACCGAGAAGGTCACGACATCGCCAGCGGTGAGCGTGCCACCTGTTTGGTTGCAAACGATGGTCGAGCTGGTCAGGATGCCTGCCGCGGCCGGGGTGCATGCATATGTGGCGGTGGAAGTACCGGGCACGGCGATCCCTATGACACCGATTGCGGTGGAACCCGTCACACGGCCCGGGATGGTCAGCGTCATTCTGGTGTTTAAGGCAGCGACTCCAGTCGCGGGCGCATTGGTCAGCGTCGCCACATAGGTGACCGTGGTCTCGTTGACTTCGAGGGTTGTAGCGTTGCCTGTCGGCGTTGTCACGCTGATACCTGCAATCAGGTCAGGTGAGTTGTTCACCGCTGTTACCGTCACCGAAGCGCCGATGGTGTTATTGCCCGGGTTGTAGTCGCCCGGTGAGCCCGAATACCCAGCGGTTGCGTTGTTGGTGGCCGTACCTGCTGCCTCTGCCCGAGTTGTAATCGTCAGCGTCGATGCATCGGCACCACCGTTCAGCGTTGCGTTGTAAGTACAAGCGACCGTGCCAACTGGGGCCTCAACGCAGGCCCAGTTCGTTCCGGTAAAAGAGACGTAGGTCTCTTGCGTTGTGTTCAGTACATCGGTGACCGTGATGGTGCCGCTGGCTGCCTGCACCCCGCCTGCGGCGCTGCGCACCACGATGGTGGAGGTGATATTCGCGCCACTGGCCACAATGGTTGGCGTCTTGTTTTTGGTCAACGACAGGTCCAGCCCCACTGGGACAACAGTGACGTTGCGTGTTGCGGTGTTGTTGCCTGGAATCGGGTCTGTCGGCCCACCAGCGTTGACAGCCACGGTTCCGGTCAATGTGTATGGCGTGCTGGTTGGCACCGTTGCAGGTGCGCCGGTCACGATCGTGAGCACCCCACCGGCTCCCGAGGCAAGGCTGCCATTGGAGTCGCAGGTAACGATGATCGGGTTGCCCGCTTGGCTGCAAGTCCAGCCGTTGGTGCCGACAGCACTGGTCAACGTAAATCCTGCCGGCAGCGGAAAGGACACATTGGCGCCCGTGGTGGCGGGGTACGGCCCCAGGTTGGTGGGCCGCAGCACAAACGTCATGGCTGCACCCGCGTTGGCTGAGCTGGGGCTGGGCGGGTCCTGCGTGATTCCCAGGTCCAATCCGGGGTTGACCGTGACGCTGGCGGTATCGCTGTTGTTGCTTGAAATTGGGTCTGCCACCCCGGTCTGGGCAATGCTGCCACCCACCGTCAGCGTGCCACCCGCGATTTGACTTGTGACTCTGGTGACGATGGACAGGGGGGGGTAGGTTGCTCCGGATGCCAACGCAGCGCGGGTACACACAGCGTTAGGCGCAACGAAATTACAAGACCAGCCGGTGCCGCCGCTGCTAGGCTGGTAGGTCAAGGTGCCTGGAATGGGCACCGTGACGGTGATGGGCCCAGACGTGTCCGGCCCCAGATTTGAGCCGTTGATGCTCCAGGTCACGTTACCTGCGCCGATGGATGGATCTGGCGCGCCAATGATGTCGAAACTGAGATTTGCTCCGTTGTTGATGGTGGTGTTTTGCAGCAATGCGTCGTTGCCGGGACTGGTGTCGGTGTTACCAGTCTGTGTTGCTGTTGCCGTTGTATTGATGAGCGCTGGTGTGGTGGGAGTGGTCTGAATGACCACGGAAATCGTCTTCCAGTCGGCTGAGCTGGCATTCACCGCCACCGAAAGATACGTACAGGTGACCACACCTGGGTTTGCCCCGTTGTGCACGCATGTGCCACCCCCAACGCCATCGCTTACTGAAACAAACGTTGTATCTGCCGGAACCGGCCAAGTCACCACCACATTGGTAGCAACTGCTGGCCCCCCGTTCTGCACCACGGTGGTGTAAGTGATCTGCCCACCCCGGATAGCGGGGTCTGGACTGTCGATAAAGCTCGATACCTGCACGTCAACGTTGGCCCCTTGCGCCTGTGCGAGGCCCGTGGCTCCAAGACCAGCAAGCATCAAACCTGCCAGCGCCAGGCTGCGCCATCCCCGCGTTTTCATTCGCATCAAGCGGTGCATGGTGGGCGCGCGGTCTCCGTCACTCTTTTTCTTCAGGTTTTCGCTCGTGGCCGCCAGACCAAACGCGCGCGCAGCACGCCATGCACCCGCAGCAGTGGCTCGCGGGCTTGAGAACAAGGCCGAGGCGATGCCTCTGGCAAAAATTTCAACCATGGTTACCCTTTTGGACTGGCGCACCGGACACAGCTGGACCGGCGTCTCGCGGACGGGCCGGCCCCGATGCCAGCTCCTCCCACACGCACCGAAACGACCCGCTGACCTCAGCTGCCGGCCCGATGCATTCAGTTACCCTTTAAGGCTAAGGTTTTCTTCAGCTCCGTTCGCACAAGCTCTGAAAGAAACGCCGAAAGTGCCAATTCCTCACGGGGATCACGGCGTCCCGTCACGAGCTCAGAGGCTGTCCACGACGTGAAGCGCCGCCGGTTTGCTTGGTTTCTCTGTCGCGCTGGGTGTTGCGACCGCGCAACTTCACCGTTTTCGACGGCCACAGCCAAGCGGTCGAGCGCGTGACATTTGTTCAGCGCAGTTCCATGCGACGCGCACCTTTGGCGTGTGGGTGATTCACCAAGAAGAGTCCAATCCAGGGAGCACCGCCTTTGAGAGCAGGCGAGCGCCGGGCACAAGCTGCGGTTGTGCAAGGGCGGCGGCAGGACGGTTCAGTCAGCGTATCGGTGGGCGGCCTCAGCCACACCGGGCTCACCAGGCGTTGGGGAAGTCGTAGTTCGGGTCCAGCACCCGCGCCGCCATGGTCGGCAGCATGTGGGCCAGAAACACCTCGCCGAACCAGCCGCGCAGGGCCGCAGGATCGTCGGCTTGCAGGATGAGGCAGCAAAAACGCACGATGCCCGGCTCAGCGTGCACGCCTGCTGGCACGCTGGTGGCACCTGGAGCCATGTCGTTGCGGGTCTGGGTTTCAAGCTGCCAAGCGGACAGGAAGCGCTCGAAGCTGCCAACCGAGCCAGCCCGCCACACTTCGGGCAGATAAACGGCCCAGCCATCGGCTCCCTCAGTAACAAACCCCCAGGCAAACTCGTGCACCAGCTCGGGCGGCTCCTCGAACACGCCGATTTCGCGCACGTCTTCGCGGGCGCAGAATTCGGCATACAAGGGGCCGGGGCCGGTGGCCTGGCCGGCCACAAAGCGGGCGATCTGTTGCGCATCGGCCACAAACAGCGGGCCCGGCTCGTTCCAGGCCGGGCGGGCGCGGTTGAGCAGGCGGGCGGTGGCATCGGCGCTCTTTTGGGCGTTGATGCACCAGTCCCGGAAGGTCTGCCGACCAGCGTCGGTGGCCACCTGCTCAAGCATCTTGTCGAACGCGGCGTTTTCCTGCAAATAGCCGTCTTCGCGCAGCCGCAGGATCAGATCGAGCATGGCGCTGCGGGTGACATGCTCCAGCGTGTAGGCCATGTCGCCGCCCTCGAACTCGGTCATGGCGCGCCGTGTCCAGGCCAGGCTTTCCTCGGGCGTGAGGCCCTGGGGCGCACGAGGCATGTCGTGAAAAAGAGCGCGCAATACGCGCACCGTGTCCAGATCGCTTGCCATGTTGGGGTTGTGTTGAGTTCAGGACCTTCGAACCGGTCAGCGGCAGGCCGCCATCGACGTGGCTTTTTAGCATAGCGCCCAAGCACCCATGCCTTTCTCTTTGCGTGGCAGGCGCCGTGATCCACTGCGCAACGTTGATCCATGTCAGTGCGGCATGGCGCGGGGTCAGTAGCATGACCGCCAGGCGCTCGCCACCGTGGCGGGTCCGGCTACTACCACCACCGAAGGCGACAACGATGCGCAAAACCCTGATCACCCTTGCCTTGACCGCTGCCAGTTGGCCAGCGCTGGCGCAAACACCTGCCGCGACCTTCCAGATCAAGGTGCTGACCCCCGAGACCGCACTCAAGGCGGCCCAGGCGGCGTTGGCCAGCTGCCGCGCCCAGGGTTTTCAGATCGGGGTGGCCGTGGTGGACCGTTCGGGGCTGACCCAGGTGTTCCTGCGCGACCGCTTTGCCGGCGCTCACACGCTGCAGGTGGCGACCGACAAGGCCTGGACAGCGGTGAGCTTTCGCACCTCGACGCTTGACATGGCCAACGAAACCCAGGCCGGCAAGTCCATGAGCGGCATTCGCCATGCGCCGCGCATGATGGCCATCGGCGGTGGCGTGGTGATCGAAGGCGGCGGATCGATCTTTGGCGCCATCGGTGTCTCGGGCGCACCCGGTGGTGAAGCGGACGATGCCTGCGCCAAAGTGGGCATCCAGGCGATTGCCGACGACATCGCCTTCTGAACGCGTTTCCAGCAACAACAAAGGCTCCCGAGGGAGCCTTTGTTGTTTGCGGCGGCAGCCCGCAGGCTGCTGTCCTTGCTGCGATCAGGCGGCTTTTGCGGCCTTCTTGGCCACATCAGCGGCTTGCTTGGTCACATTGTCGAAGTTGGCCTGGGCGGTTGCGGTGGCTTTCTTGATCGCGGCCTGGGCCGATTCCACGGCTTTCTGGCCGTTGCTCATGGCGCTCTGGAAAGCGGCCACGGCGGCTTCAGAGCCAACGGGTGCGTTCTTCGTCATCTGCTCAATGCTGTCGCCAAAAGCCTTCTGGGCATCAGCGATCTTGGACTCGAGCTGAGCGGTGAATTCGCCCTGGCCTTCGGTGGCAATGCTTTGCACGTGCTGAAAATAGGCCATCGACTTCGCGCCCAGAGGCTGCATGTAGCCAGTCTGCAGAGCCATCAGCTCTTGCGGTGTCTTGGCCGACATCACGGCCTGCAGGTAACTGAAAGACTCGCCCATCGCTGCCTTGGTGGCGGCCATGTTGAGCTCGGCCAGCTTCTCCATGCCGGCGTAAGCCTGGTTCACAGCGCCTTCCAGCGCCTCGACGTTGGCTTGGCTGGTGGCGATCATTTGTTCGGCGGGGTTTTTCATGGTGGTTTCCTTGAAGAGAGTGGATCAATCGGGCTGCTGACGGCGGGATGCTCGGTCAGCACATCTGCATTTTTTGCATTCTGTGTTGCAGTGCAGCATAAACGCGATTGTACGGCGATCTGGCGCTGAATCAAGTGTTTTGCTGCAATGCAGCAAACATTAGAGGCGTGCCCCCAACGGCCATGGTTTCAGGCGTCAAGCCTCTGCGGATTTCAGCAAGCGCTGCACCAGCGGGTGTTGCACCTTGCGTGCGGTACCGATGGCGAAATGGTGTTCCTGCACCCCTTCGCAAGCCGCAAAGCCGCGCAGGCCATAGCCTTGCTTGAGGTTGTCGCGCATCAGCTCGGAGGCTGGGAACACGCCCATACCCGAGGCTCCAAAGGTGGCCAAAAGCGCGCTGTCCTGAAACTCACCCACCAGATTGGGCCGCACGCTGTGCTGCTCAAACCACTGATCGATCGCCAGCCGCACCGACGCCTGCGCGCTGGGCAACAACACCGGCACCTTGGCCAGGCTGTGCGGGAAGTCTTGCTGGGCCGTGTCCAGCAAACCGGGCGGTGCGTACCAGCACAGCGGTGAGCTGCCCAGCGGATGGCTGTAGAGCCTGAGGTTGGGGTTGGCCGGCGCGGGTCGGTCGGAAAGCACCACGTCGAGCCGGTGCAGCGCAAGGTCGGCCAGCAGGTCTTCGAAATCGCCCTCGTGGCAAACCAGGCGCAGCCGAGGCTCAGTGAGTGCGGGCGCGAGGAGCTCGCGCACCGCGAGCTTGGCCAGACCGTCGGAGATGCCCACCACCAGCCGCACACCGCTCTGGCTGGTGGCGTCGCGCACCGCGGTGTGCAGCTGCTCGCCCAAATGAAAGATTTGCTCGGCCACCTGCAGCGCCGCCTGCCCGGCCTCGGTCAGCACCAGGCCGCGCCCGGCCGGCTTGAACAGCGCATGGCCCAGCGACTGCTCCAGCAGACGCACCTGCGCGCTCACCGTTTGCACCGCCATGCCCAGGCGCGCGGCCGCATGCGACATCCCGCCTTCCTTGGCGGTGACCCAGAAGTAATACAGGTGCTTGTAGTTGAGGTCTTGGCTCATTTTCACTTTTTCAAGGAATGAAAGTCAGCCATTATCTGCTTTAACAAGAGCTTAAGCGCCACTATCTTCAAGCCTCACTGAAAAACCCCTACCCGTTGTTTCCTCAGGAGCCCACCGTGAACATTTTCATCGACTCTCCCCAGGCCCAGGGCGCTCCCGCCGACATGCAGGCCTGGCGCGGCATTGCCGAGCGCCGCCTGCGATTTGCGATGCGCCGGCTGCGCGGCGAGGTGCTGCAGGCCCATGTGCGGCTGGTGGATGTGAACGGACCGCGCGGCGGTGTCGACCAGCGCTGCCAGATCCAGCTCACCACCGACGGCCTGGGCACTGTGGTCGTCCACGCCACCCGCCGCCATGCGGTGCAGGCGCTCGAAGCGGCCCTGAAGCGCGCCACCACCGCGCTGGTACGCCAGTGGCAAAAGCAGCGCTGCACCGCCCGCCAGCCGGCGCGCTCGCTGGCGCCCGAGGTGGCGATGTGACCGCACGCCGAACCAGCACCGGATCTTCAACTCTTCCCAATCATTGACCCCAACCGAACTCAGGAACACACCATGAACGACTCACCCCGCACCATTGCCTTGCCCCGCGACCAGCGCCTGCCCGGCGCGCGCGGCTCGCTGCAACAACACAGCCCCGAGGTCGCGCGCGTCCTCAAAAATACCTACGCCCTGCTGTCGCTCACCCTGCTCTGGAGTGCGGGGGTGGCCGCTACCGGCGTGGCACTTCAACTGCCGGCGCCCGGGCTGGTGATCACATTGGTGGGCTTTTTTGGTCTGCTGTTTGCGATTCACAAGACGCAAAACAGCGTCTGGGCGCTGCCACTCGTGTTTGCCCTGACCGGCTTCATGGGCTACACCCTGGGCCCCATGCTCACCCAGACCTTGTCACTGCCCGGCGGCGCGCAAACCATCGTGACCGCGCTGGCTGCCACCGGCGCCACCTTTGTTGCGCTCTCGGCCTATGTGCTCGCCACCAAGCGCGACTTCAGCTTCATGGGCGGCTTCCTGTTCGCCGGCATCGTGGTCGCGATCATGCTGGCCCTGGGCGCCATGTTCTTCCAGATGCCCGGTTTGGCGCTGGCGGTGTCTGGCCTGGTGGCGCTGCTGTCGGTCGGCCTGATCCTTTTCGAAACCAGCCGCATCGTGAACGGCGGTGAGACCAATTACGTGCTCGCCACCGTGGGTCTGTATGTATCGGTGTTCAACCTGTTCGCCAGCCTGCTGAGCCTGCTCGGCATGGGTGGCGGTGACGAATAAATCTTCCACCATCCCAACCGGAGACACCCATGCGCAGCTATCCCACCGACAGTCCCGAAGCCGCTACCCGGCTGCTCGCCATGGCTTTGGTCGCCGACGGCCATTACGCCATTACGGAGATCAAAGCGCTGGACCGAATGGGCGCCCCGGCGCGCTTGGGCCTGGCGCCTGAAGCCTTCAAGATGGTGATCGATCACTTCTGCGAAGACCTGCTGATGGCCACACACGGCGAATGGCTGGGCTCGGCCGCCATCGACAGCGCCACGCGGCGCAGCCTGTTCGCCGAGATACAGAACCCGGTACTCGGCGCCGAAGTGCGCGCCCTGTGCGAAGCGGTGATGCTGTGCGACAGCCACCTGGCCGATGGTGAAGTGGCCCTGCTCGACGAGATGGCCAAAGCCTGGCCGCAACCGCCCGTTCCTGGCCACGACGATCCACCGCGCGAGCGGCTGGCGGCGTGAGTCTCTGGCCCCTTTTACTGCGTGAGAACCCCATGAAAATTGCCCTTTGGATTGTATTTGCGTTGCTTGCCGCCTTGTGGACCGGCACGGTGCTGGTGTCCGCCGAGCTCACGGGCTGGCTGGCCACCACCGTGGCCTCCGGCCAGGCCGGCGACGTGATCACCAACGTGGGCCAGTGGCCGGTGCCGGCCTGGCTCAGCCTGTGGATCGACCCGGCCTGGGTGCAGGGCTTGCAAGCCGCCTGGGTTGACGTAATGGGCTGGCTCGGCCAAAGCGGCCCAGCACTGGGTGGCGTGGTGAGTTGGTTGATCCCCGTGATGTGGATCGTCTGGGGCTTGGTCATGCTGATGATGCTTGCTGCCGCGATAGCTGGACATTTCTTGCTGGGCAAGTTCTCTCGCCCATCCAGTTTGACGCGCAGAACCGCATGAACCGCGCCCTGGCCCAGACGCTCCGGCTGGCGGCCCAGCCTGCCGAAGCATCGCGAGAAACGCCCGCCGGCTCCCCAGAGCCGGCGGGCTTGCGCCTGAGCCTGGCCGAGCTGATTCGGCTGCACGGCGACGCGTCCGGGCCGGTTCTGATGATGTTGCTGGCGGTGATGGCCACGCTGCCGATCGCTGGCGCCGGCATGGTGCTCAGCCTGGGCATCTTTTTGCTTTCGTGGACCTGGCTGCGCGGCATGGACAACATGCCATTGCCCGAGCGGCTGGGCCGCGTGACGCTCAACGAAGTCTGGACGCGGCGCTGCCTGCACGGTCTGGCCTGGCTCTACGAGCAGGCAGATCGGCTGCTGCGCCCGCGCTGGATCGCCATGAGCAACCGCCGCCTGCGCCCGCTTTGGGGCGTATGGATCGCGCTCATGGCCGTGCTCATCTTCATTCCGCTGCCGTTTGGCAACGTGCTGCCCGCCATCAGCCTCGTGCTGCTCAGCCTGGGCTGGATGTTCCGAGACGGCCTGGCGCTGCTGCTGGCGGGGGTGGCCGGGGTAGGCGCCATGGTTTACATGGTGTCCTTCTCGCACCTGGTGGTGGAACTGGTGCAGCGGGGCTGGGCCCAGCTGGCTGTCTGAAAGCCCCACGAAAGTCTTCACAATAACGACCCATTCGCCCCGAGGAAGACCATGAAAAACGAGACGCCGTTCGACCCCACCCACCGCCCTTGGCTCGCCACCTATGCCAGCGCAGGCATCGTGGCCGATCTGCCAGCGCCGCCACATGCTTCGCTCGCCGAGCTGGTGCAGGAGCGCTGCACCCATTTCGCCGCCGAGCAAGCGGCGAAACGTTTGAAGCATCCCGCTTTCAGCTGTGTGATGCCCAACGGCATGAACGGCCGCTTGAGCTTTGCGCAGGTCAACGAGCACTCCGATGCGTTTGCCGGCTACCTGCGCCAGACGCTGGGGTTGAAAGCCGGTGACCGGGTGGCGGTGCAGATGCCCAACTGCCTGGCCTATCCGGTGGTGGCGTTCGGCGTGCTCAAGGCCGGTTGCGTGCTGGTCAATACCAACCCGCTTTACACCGAGAGCGAGATGGTGCACCAGTTCAACGACGCCGGCGCCACCGCGCTGGTGGTGATGGACATGTTTGCCGACAAGCTGAGCGGCGTGCTCCAGCGCACCGGCGTGAAGCATGTGGTGCTGGCGCGGGTGAACGAGTTTTTCCCCGTCATCCCAGGCGCCATTATTCGCGGCGTGCAGAAGGTCTGGAGCCGCGTCTTGCCGCCGGTGACCGTGCCCCATCTGCGGCTGACCCAGGCGCTGGCGCAAGGCCGGGCCACGCTGGCCGCCACACCCGCCAAGACCTACTGGCAAGGCCTGCGGCCCGAGCACCTCGCCGCCTTGCAGTACACCGGCGGCACCACCGGCGTGAGCAAGGGCGCCATGCTCAGCCACGGCAACCTGCTCAACAACGTCAACCAGATGTTGGCCATGGGCGCCACCCACATGGAGCCGGGCCGAGAGTGTGTGCTCACCGCCTTGCCGCTTTATCACATCTTCGCTTTCACAGCCAACCTGCTGGGCTTCCTCTCGATCGGTGCGCACAACGTCTTGGTGCCCAGTCCGCGCCCGGTGCAAAACCTGCAGCGCGCGGTGGAAAACTTCCCCATCACCTGGATGACGGGCGTCAACACCCTGTTCAACGGCCTGCTCAATGAAGAGTGGTTCACCGCCTACCCGCCCAAGCAGCTCAAGGCCTCGATCGCCGGTGGCACCGCGCTGCACAGTGCGGTGGCGCAGCGCTGGACCGAGGTCACACGCACACCGATCGCCGAGGGCTACGGTCTGACCGAAACTTCGCCAGTGGTGAGCTTCAACCCGCTGCGCGGCACGCCGCGCCTGGGCTCCATTGGCATCCCCGCGCCCGGCACCGAGGTGCGCTTGCTCGGGGGCGACGGCCTGCCGGTGGCACCGGGCGAGCCGGGCGAGATCTGCGTGCGCGGCCCGCAGGTGATGCAGGGCTACTGGAACAACCCGGCCGAGACAGCCGCTGTGCTGAGCGACGGCTGGCTGGCCACGGGCGACGTGGCGGTGATGGAAACCGACGGTTTTCTGCGCATCGTCGACCGCAAGAAAGATCTGGTGCTGGTCTCCGGCTTCAACGTCTACCCCAACGAGGTGGAAGACACCATCGCGCAGCTCGACACGGTGCTGGAGGGGGCGGTGATCGGCGTGAACGATGCCAAGACCGGCGAGGCGGTGCGCGCCTATGTGGTGCCGCACCCGGACCACGTCGGCAAGCTCACGGCCGAGCAGGTGCTGGCCCACTGCCGCCAGCAGCTCACCGCGTACAAGGTGCCGCGCTCGGTGGTGATGCGCGACGAGCTGCCGAAAAGCCCGATCGGCAAGGTGCTGCGCAAGGAACTCAAGGCCGAGGCCCAGGCCCAGGCATCCAAGGCCCGCTGACACACAAGAAAATTGGTTGAGGAGAACAAAACATGATCACCGAATTCGAAACCCGCCTGCTCGGCATCATGATGATGGTCATCATGCTGGGCATGGGCGCCTCACTCACCTGGCGCGACTTTCTGATTGCCTTTCGCAAACCCAAGGGCGTGCTGGTCGGCATGGTGTGCCAGTTCGGCATCATGCCGCTGCTGGGCTTTGCGCTGGCGATGGCGCTGAATTTGTCGCCCGGCCTCACGGTGGGCCTGATCCTGATCGCCTGCATGCCCGGCGGCACCACCTCCAACATCTTCAGCTACTTCAGCAAGGGCGTGCTGGCGCTGTCCATCCTGATGACCACGGTCTGCACACTGGCCGCGCTGGTGATGGTGCCACTGCTGCTGGAGTTCTATTCGTCCATGGCGGGGCTCTCCAGCGAGTTCAAGATCCCGGCGGCCAACGTGGCGCAGGTGCTGGTCGTGCTGCTCGTGCCCACCGTGCTGGGCATGGTGCTGCGCAAGCTCAACCCCAACATCGGCGCCACCATCGAGCTGCTCGGCGGCTTCATGGGCATTGTGGTGATCGTGTTTCTGGTCGCCACTTGGGTGCCGCGCAACCACCAGCTGCTGGCAGAGACACCGTGGCCGGTGTACTTCGCGGCGATCGGTCTGGGCCTGATCGGCATGGCGCTGGGTTACGCCATGGCGCGCTTGCTCAAGCAAGACAACAACCGCAGCCGCACCATCGCGCTGGAAACCGGCATCCAGAACGGACCGCTGGCGGTGCTCATCATCACGCTCAGCATCGCCACCACCATCCAGCAAGAGGTACTGCTGATCCCGGTGCTGTACTCGCTTTTCATCGTGCTCAGCAGCAGCGTGGTCACCCTCTTCTTCCGCCGCATGGCGACCCGCGAAACCCTGGCGCGCGACCGCATGAAGGCGGGCGCACTGGTGGCTGGCTGAGCGCAGTCGGTTGCTGCGCGCTCACGCGCGGCAACCTCTGTCAGCCGTTGTCGCTGACGTCGAAGATGGGTAGACCAGCGCCATCGTCAAGCCGACGTGGGTTGCATCACAAGCCGGCTGCGATGCCGTCGCTGCGCGGGTCGGCAGCGCCTTCGATAAGGCCGTTGGGGTGGCGCACGAGCGCGCCGGCGTGGCCCATGGTGTCGCTGAAGGGCTCATCGAACACCTCCACCTCGTGCCCAGCCGCCTTCAGCGCCTCGACCAGGGCCGGGTCGAAGCGGCTCTCCAGTTTCAACGAGGTGGTCACGCCGCCCCAGGTGCGCCCGAGCAACCAGCGCGGCGCGGTCAGAGCTTGCTGCAGCGTCTGGCCGAAGCGGGCGTAGCGGGTGAAGATGGCAGCCTGGGTTTGTGGCTGGCCCTCACCGCCCATGGTGCCGAAAGGCATGACGCGGCCGTCGTCGAACAACGCGAGCGACGGATTCAGGGTGTGGAAGGGCTTGTGGCCGGGCTTGAGCGTATTGAGCGCTTGGGGGTCGAGCGAAAAACTCGTGCCGCGGTTCTGCCAGCAGACGCCGGTGCCGGCCAGCACGGTGCCCGAGCCGAACTCCCAGTAGACGCTCTGGATGAAGCTCACCGCACGGCCTTGCGCGTCGACGCAGCCCATCCAGATGGTGTCGCCGGGTGCGGCGATGTCGGGCCAGGGCAGGGCGCGCTGTGGGTCGATCTGCGCGGCCAGTTCGTCCAGCGCCTCGGGCGTCAGAAAGCTGCGCGGGTCGGCCGGTGCGCGCTGCGGATCGGTCACCACACGCTCACGCACGC
Source organism: Burkholderiales bacterium (assembly GCA_038249735.1). Classification (GTDB taxonomy): domain Bacteria; phylum Pseudomonadota; class Gammaproteobacteria; order Burkholderiales; family Burkholderiaceae_C; genus Hydrogenophaga. Next base: position 31,486 of record JBBSDB010000001.1, on the reverse strand, counting down.
GGAATGCGCGCTTGGTGGCCTCCACCAGGCCGTGCAGGTGGGCAAAGCCTTCGCCTTCGGTCACACCCAGGCGCTCGAACAGGCCCAGAATCATCAGGGCCGAGAGGCCTTGCGTGGGCGGCGGCAGGTTGTAGACCGTGCTGTCGTTCAAGCGCACCGCCAGGGGTTCCACGATCTGGGCGCGGTAGGTGGCCAGATCGCTGGTGCGCAGCGGGCTGCCCACGCGCTCCAGCTCAGCGCCCATGCGCTGCGCCAGCTCGCCGCGGTAGAAGTCGTCAAGCCCCCGCTCGGCGAGCTGCGCCAGCGTGTCGGCGAGTGCTGGTTGGCGCAGGATGTGGCCGGGCTGCGGTGGCTGGCCGTTGACCAGGTAGGTGTCGGCAAAGCCTGGCGCGTCTTTTAGGCCGTCGAACTTCTCGCGCGTGAGGGCCGACTGGCTGGTGGTCACCGCCACGCCCTGGCGCGCGTGGCGAATGGCATCGCTCATCAGGCGCGAGAGCGGCAACGCTGGCCCCCAGGCAGAGGCCACCTCCAGCGCTTGGGCCCAGCCGCCGATGGTGCCGGCCACCGTGAGCGCGGCGGTGGGGCCACGCGCGGCAATGGCGTCCAGCCCAGCGTAGAACTCGGGCGTGGCGAGCGCCGCCGACGCGCCGCACGCATCGATCGCCACCGGCGCCTGGCCCGGCTCGTGGATCAACCAGAAACCGTCGCCTCCGATGCCGTTCATGTGCGGGTAGACCACCGCAATCGCGGCGGCAGCGGCCACCATGGCTTCGACCGCATTGCCGCCGTCGCGCAGCACATCGCGCCCGGCTTGCGCCGCCAAGTGGTGCGGTGCGACAAACATGCCGCCCAGGGCTTTGAGGGTGTGGATCACAGGGAAAATCTCCTAAATGTTATGGGTGTCATTGCAGCAAGCCATAGAACATGCGCAACGAAGTGAGCGCGAGAAAGCCCGCGAATACCTGACGAAGTCGACGCGCGTCGATGGCATGTGCAAGTGTCGCGCCCCAGCCGGTGGTGGCCATGGTGGCCGGGATAATTATCGCCATGCCCAGCAGATTTACGTAGCCCAGACTGAGCGGCGGTCGGCCGGGCACTCCCAGTCCGTTGACCAAAAATGCCAGCGCGCCAGGGAAGCTGATCACCATGCCCAGCATGGCGCCGGTGCCCACGGCGGTGTGCGTGGGCACGCGCAAGGCGTTGAGGATCGGCACGCTCAGGGTGCCGCCACCAATGCCCATCAGGGTCGAGAGGCTCCCGATACCACCGCCCAACATGGAGGTACCCACTGGCCCAGGCAAACCGTCGGCCAGCCAAAAAACTTTCGCGCGTGAGCGCCATGTTCAACGCCACCACCACCGCCACCGTGGCGAACACCGCGGTGAGCACCGGGCCGCTCAGGTAGCGGCTGGCCACCGAGCCCGCCAGCACGCCCACGATCACCGAGGGCATGAACCGCTTGATCAGCGCAAGATCCAGGCTGCCGCGCTTGCGGTGCGCCCGGCTGGACATGATGGAGGTGGGAATGATGGTGGCCAGCGAGGTGCCCACCGTCACATGCATGCGCACCGACTCGTCGATGCCCAGCAGGGTGAACAGGTGGTAGAGCACCGGCACGATGACGATGCCGCCACCCACGCCGAGCAGGCCGGCCAGCAAGCCCGCCACCAAACCGGTGGCCAACAGGGCGAGCGCAAGACCCAGCAGCCACAGGCTGCTGGGTTGGTTGAAGAGTTCCAAGGTGGGCCGCCGATCACCAGCCGATGGCCTTGGGCAGCCACAGCGCGATCTGCGGGTACAAGAACAGCAACACGAGCGCCGCGAACTGCAACCCGATGAAGGGCACCACGCCCTTGTAGATGTCCTTGATGTTCACCTCGGGCGGCGCAACACCCTTGAGGTAGAACAGCGCCCAGCCAAACGGTGGCGTGAGGAAGCTCGACTGCAGGTTCATCGTGATCAGCATCGCCAGCCACACCGGGTCCACGCCCATGTTGATCAGGATCGGCAGGAACAGCGGCACCGCGATGTAGCTGATCTCGATCCACTCCACAAAGAAGCCGAGCACAAAAATGATGAGCATCATGAACCACACGGCGGTGTTCACGCCGCCCGGCAAGGCGTCAAACATGCCGGCAATCAGCTCTTCACCTTGCAGGCCACGGAACGAGAGCGCGAACACCTGCGCGGTCATCAAGATGAACATCATGATGGCGGTGATCTTGCTGGTGTCCAGCGCGGTGGCCTTGAGCGTGGCCCAGCTGAAGCGACCCGACAACACCGTGATGATCACCGCGCCCACGGCGCCCATGCTGGCCGCTTCGGTCGGGGCCGCGATGCCGCCCACGATGGAGCCCAGCACCGCCACCACCAGCATCACCGGTGGCACCAGCACCTTGAAAAAGCGCAGCCACAGCTGACGACGCGACACCGCGTCGCGCTCGGCGATCGGAATCGGCGGCATGGTGCCCGGCCGCAGCCAGCCCATGATCACCAGGTAGACGATGTACACACCGGCCAGCAACAGGCCCGGCCCCACGGCGGCAGCGAAGAGCGTGCCCACCGAGAGCTGCATGATGTCGGAGAGCAAGATGAGAATCAGGCTGGGCGGGATGATCTGGCCCAGCGTGCCTGACGCGCAGATCACACCGCAGGCCACGCTCTTGTCGTAGCCGCGGCGAAGCAGCGTGGGCAGAGTCAGCAGGCCCAGCGTGATGATGGTGGCGCCCACGATGCCGGTGGTGGCGCCCATGAGCACGCCGAACAGCACGATGCCGACGGCCATGCCGCCTTTGAGGCCGCCGGCAATGTGGCCCATCACGTCGAGCAGATCGTCGGCCAGGCGCGATTTCTCCAGCATCACGCCCATGAACACGAACAGCGGAATGGCCATCCACTGGTAGCCGCTGACGATGCCGTAAAGGCGCGCAGGCAGCAGGTTGAACAGCGAGGTGCCAAAACCCAGCCAGCCGAACACGAAGCCGCTGACCGCCAGGCTGATGGCCACCGGAATGCCGATCATCAGCATCGCAAAAAAGCCGACCAGCATGAAGATGGCGTAGGTCGACATCTCAAACATGAGAGGTCTCCTTGGGGGCGACCAGCGGCGCGTCCAGCAGGCGCACCAGCTGGGCCAGCTGCTGCAGCACCAGCAGGCCATAGCCCAGCGGAATCAGCGACTTCACCAGCCAGCGCAGCGGAATGCCGCCCGGGTCGGGCGAGGCTTCACTGATGGAGCGCGACTGCTCCACATACCCCAGCGAGAGCCAGATAAAACCCAGGCTGACTGCGATCAGCAGCAGCGCGGAGACCACATCGACCACGCGCTTGCCCAGCGGCGAATAGCGCGCATAGAACAGGTCCACGCGCACGTTCTCGCCGCGTTGCAGCGCGTGGCTCATGCCCAAAAGAATGAGGGCGGCCAGCAGGTGCCATTCGAGTTCCTGCGCCCACACCGAGCCGAAGCTGAAGGCGTAGCGCAAGAGCACGTTGGTGGCGACCAGGCCGATCATGACCAGCGCGATCCAGGCGGTGAGCCCGCCGATGCGGTCGATCAGAGCCTCGATGACAGTGGCCAGCGGCCGCAAAACCTTGAGCATGACAACGTTCCTGGATCAGCCGCGAACCTTGAGGTGGTAGGCCTCTTCGCTGATCTCGCTCCAGCGGTCGTACTTGGCCTTGAAGGCAAAGTAGGAGTCGTGCACCTTCTTGGTCAGTGGGTCCCTGATGGCCTCGGCCAGCACCTTGTCGGTCTCCACCTTGAGCGCCTTGATCACGTCATCGGGCAGCGGGCGCGCGATCACGCCCTGGTTCTTGATCAGGTCTTCCATGGCGTCCGAGTTGGCTTTCTGGCACCAGCCCTCGCCGATCACGTTGCAGGCGGCCGAGGCGTTGCTGACGATGGCCTGCAGGTCTTTCGGCAGCTTGTCCCAGGCGGCCTTGTTGATCAGCAGCTCCGACGCCGTGGACGGCTCGTGCCAGCCGGTGGTGTAGTAGTTTTTGGCGGCTTTGTGCAGGCCCAGGCGGCGGTCTTGGAAGGGGCCCACGAACTCAGCCGCGTCGATCACGCCGCGTTCAAGCGCCGGGAAAATCTCGCCACCCGGCAGCACCTTCACGTCCACGCCGAGGTTGGCGTACACCTTGCCAGCCAGACCGGGGATGCGCATCTTCAGGCCCTTGAGGTCGGCCACGCTCTTGATCTCTTTCTTGAACCAGCCCGTCATCTGCACGCCGGTGTTGCCGCAAGGCATGGCCACCATGCCAAACGGCGCGTACACCTCGTTCCACAGGTCAATGCCGCCGCCGTCATAGAACCAGCCGTTCATGCCCTGAAAGTTCATGCCGAAAGGCACGGCGGTGAAGTACTGGGCTGCCGCTGTCTTGCCGGTCCAGAAATAGGCGTTGGCGTGGTTCATCTCCACCGTGCCGGCACGCACCGCATCAAAGCCTTCAAACGCGGGGATCAGTTCCCCGGCGCCGAACACCTGGATGTTCAGGCGCCCATCGGACATCTCGCGGATGCGCTTGGCCAGATCGGTCGCACTGCCCGGGCCGTCCATGTAGAACGGAGAGCCCTTGCCGTAGGCGCTGGTCATCTTCCAGTTGAATCGGGCCGACTGGGCATTGGCAATGACGGGCGCACCGAGCACGCTGCCTGCGACGGCGGCACGGGAGAGGAACTGACGGCGAACGAGGGACATGGTGAGACTCCTGGGGTGGGTGGGAAAGGGTGGGTGGAAAACGGGCGGTGCCGTTTGTGCGGCCACACCCAAACCCTTGTGCAAGCCCCGTGCCATGCGCTAAAAATAGTCTAAATCTTTGATTTCATTGAATAAAAACCTTGACGAATCGAGATCGACCTGCACCAAAAACCGCAGCGGTCGGAGATCAAATCCAGATAGATCTTGATCGAATGTTCAGCAAATTCGCTTGAGATGAGCGTTTGTCAACTGCTGGACGCCGTTTGGATGACGTGGTTCGTCCACCGAACCGATCTTGTGGCTCCGTCGGTGACGAATGTTCAGCGCGCGCCTATTTGGTGCTTATGCACCACCCTGGACAGACCCCTCACAGCCGGGCGCCGCCTCGCCGGTGCTTCACACGGGTGAGCAGGGTCTTGCAATCGACCGCCAGAATCTCGGGCCGGTTGAACAGCTGGCGGCGCACAAAGGCCTCGAAATCCTGCACGCCTTCGGTCAGCACATGCACATGCAGGCTCTTGAGGTCGCTCATGATGTAGAGGCTCACCACCTCTTTGCAGTCGGCCAGCTCCTGCGCCACCACCTCCAGCGCCACCGGTGCAACCTGAACATCGATGAAGGTGGACAGCACCTTGCCCAGCTTCTCCGGGTTGATCACCGCACCGAACAACTCGATCACGCCACTGGCCTGAAGCGCCTGCACCCGGGACCGCGCGTGCGCGCGGGAAATGCCAACCTGGCGCGCGATGTCGGCAAAGGAGGCGCGGCCGTCTTTGACCAGGATGCTGAGCATGGCACTGTCGAGCTTGCTCAGCGTGAGTTCGGGTTGAGCGGCCGGGATCTGGGTGATGAGGGGGCGGGTGGACATGCCGTGACACAAGCACATCCTGCGCCAGACCCGTCCCGCCACCGACCCAAAGAAAGCGGCGCCCTGCAGACTCCCAGCAGAACGAGGGTGGTTCAACTGACCATGGTGGTTGGTGCGTTGAAATGTTGTGCGGGCTTAAAGTGGGGCCAGCGATTGTGGCCAGCCGTGCCGCGTGGGCCTGAGGCTTCAAGTCTGGGCTCCTAGAATCCCACCACCATGCAGCGCCCCGACAGACCTCCGCCCGCCACCGATCTGCACACCGTGCCGCTGTACGTGGACATGGACGGCACGCTCACCCCGAGCGACACGCTGTATGAGTCGGTGATGCTGTTCGTGCGCAGCAGCCCGCTGAACTTGCTGCGCCTGCTGGCGTGGCTGTGGCTGGGGAAAGCCGGCTTCAAGCAGCGGCTGGCCGACGCGGTGCGTCCCGAGCCGGCGCGCCTGCCTTACCGCGAAGACTTTCTGCAATTTCTGCGTGGCGAACATGCGCGCGGCCGGCCGCTGGTGCTGGCCAGCGCGGCAGACGCCCGCATCGTGCGCGAGGTGGGGGAGCACATCGGCGTGTTCAGCGACACGCTGGGCACCGAGGGCGGGCCGAATCTGAGCCGCGAGCGCAAGCACGAGGCGATCGCGGCCCACGCGCTGGCCGCCGGCCACAACCAGTGGGCCTACGCTGGCAACAGCGCCGACGACCTGGCGGTTTGGCAGGGCAGCGCACAGGCGATCGCGGTCAACACCCCGGCCTCGGTGCTGAGCCAGTTGCGCCGGCAGCACCCCGAGGCTCAGGTATTCGAGCACCAGCCGCTGCGCCTGCGCACGGTGCTGCGCGCGATCCGGCTCAAGCAATGGGCCAAGAACGCGCTGCTGTTCATCCCGCTGCTGGCAGCCCATGCCACCGCTGCTGAGGCCTGGGGCGCGGTGACGCTGGGCTTTGTGGCCTTTGGCCTGTGCGCCTCGGCCACCTATTTGTTCAACGATCTGCTCGACCTGCCGAGCGACCGGGTGCACCGCCTCAAGCGGCTGCGCCCGCTGGCGGCAGGCACCTTGTCGATCCCGACCGCAGTGGGCCTGGGTGCGGCGATGCTGGTGTTGGCGTTTGCGCTCGCCTTGGTCGTCTCAAGCGGCTTTGCCGCCATGCTGCTGCTCTATACCGTGGTCACGCTGGCCTACTCCATGCATCTCAAGCGCCTGCCGCTGGTGGACGTGTTGGTGTTGGCCGCGCTCTACACGCTGCGCATCGGGGCCGGCGCGGTGGCCGCGCAGGTAGTGCCCTCGAACTGGCTGCTGGCGATCTCGGTCTTCCTGTTCCTGAGCCTGGCGCTGGTGAAGCGCTGCGCCGAGCTGGAAGAAACCATCGCCGACGAAGACGCCAGCCTGGCACCCGGGCGCGGCTACCAGCCGCGCGATCTGCCCTCGCTGCGTGCCATGGGCATGTCCAGCGGTTTTCTCTCGGTGATGGTGCTCACGCTCTACATCGACAGCCAGAACGGGCGCGAGCTCTACGCCGAACCGGAGTGGCTGTGGGCGGCCGCGCCGCTGCTGCTGCTGTGGATCATGCGCATCTGGCTCAAGACCGGGCGCCGCGAACTGCATGGCGAAGACCCGCTGCAGTTCGCGCTGCGCGACTATTTCAGCTGGCTGACCTTGGCGCTGCTGGCGGTCGTGGGCCTGCTGGCCAGCACAGGACCCACTTTATGAAATCGATGGCGCTGGCCTTGGCCGTTTTTTGTGTGCTGCTGTCCTCGGCGGCGCAAATCGCGATGAAGCGCGGCATGGGTGCCCCAGCCGGCGGGGACCTGACCAGCACCTACGGCCACGCGCTCACCAGTCCGCTGGTGTGGCTCGGTCTGGTGCTCTATGGGATGAGCGCGGTGCTTTGGCTGTGGGTGTTGTCGCGGCTGCCGGTGAGCCTGGCTTACCCGCTGGTGAGCCTGGGTTTTGTGGTGACGATGGCGGTGGGCGTGGTCTGGCTGGGCGAGCCGTTTTCGTGGGTGCGGGTGGCTGCCTGCGCGCTGATCGTGGCAGGCGTCACCCTGCTCGCTCTGGACGCTTGACCCGACCTGCGTCGCGGCTGCAGCGCGCTTTTCCTTCTTCGATATGACTGCCTCTGATCTATTGATTGCCGACGCGCGACGCCTGTTCTGGATCACCTTCTGGGGCACGCTGCTGCTCAAAATCGTGCTCGCTGCCGGTTTCCCGATCACGGGCGATGAGGCGTTTTTCTACCAGTGGGGTGTGCGGCCAGCCTGGGGCTACTCGGACCACCCGCCGATGGTGGGCTGGTTGTTCGCGGTGTTGCACGCCATCAGCGACGCGCCGCTGGTGCTGCGCAGCGTCACCCTGCTGGTGACCAGCGTCATCGGCCTGGGCCTGGTCGATGCATTGCTGCGCATCCTGCCCGCCGAGCGCGCAGCGAGCGCCTGGATGGCGGGCGCGGTGTACCTGGCGCTGCCGTGGTCGTGGCTGTTTGTGCTGCTGACCACCGACACGCCGCTGCTGCTGTTCATGGCGCTCTCCGCCTGGACCTATGTGCGGGCCGATGCAGCAGCCACCAAAAGCGCTGGCTGGTACGCACTGGCCGGTGGGTTTGTCGGGCTGGCGTTTCTGTCGAAGTACTTCGCGGTGCTGCTGGGTTTGGGTTACGCGGTGCATATCCTGGGCTGGCGCCGCGAGCGCTGGTGGGCGCTGGCGCTGATGTTTGCCACCTCGCTGCCCTCAACCGCGATCAATCTGGCCTTCAACGCCACCCACGGCTGGACCAACGTGATGTTCAACGTGTTCAACCGCAACGAGGGTGGCCACTGGAACCTGCAGACGCCGGCGACCTATGTGGCGATGGTGGCCTACCTGCTCACGCCGTGGCTGCTGTGGCAGGCCGGGCGCGCACCGAATGCCACGGGCGTTTCTGCGAACACGCGCCGCGCGCTGGCCGTGCTGTGGCTGTTCCCCATTCTGTTGTTTGCCGTCATCAGCCTGCGCCGCACCATCGGCCTGCACTGGGTGCTGGGCTTTGTGCCGCTGTTCGTGGCCTGGGCGGCGCTGTCGCTGGATGCGCACGCACTGCGCCGTTCGTGGCGCTGGAACCTGTGGCTCTCTGGCCCGCACCTGCTGTTGGTGGCGGCCGTTGCCTGGGCGCCGCTGTCGTGGTGGCAACACACCCGGCTGCACGATCGTGCGGTGTTCCTGCGTGAGACGCCGGCCTTGGTGGCTGCCTTGCAGCAAGACATGCCCGCCGGCGCCAGGCTGATGGCGCGCACCTACAACCCCGCCGCCATGCTGGCGTTTCACCACAAGCAATACGTGCCGGTTTTCGGGGTGGGCCGCCACCATGCGCGGCAAGACGATCTGCAGGTGGATTTCCGCGAGTTCGATGGAAGGTCTCTGCGCATCTTCGACTACAACCGGCCCGACCTGGCCGACTTCGCGCCTTACTTCGAGCGGGTCAGCAGCCGGCAGTGGGTGATTGACGGCGTGGCTTTCTACGCGGTAGACGGTGTGGGTTTTCGCTTCCAGCCGTACCGCGACACGGTGCTCGCCACCATCGTCCGCGAATTCCATCAGGTGCCGCACTGGCTGCCGAATCTGGGCAGCCCGTTTTGTGAGCGCTACGGTTTCGCCGAGTGTTCGCCGGGACGCTAGCGGTCAAGACAGATGAGGAATGCCCAATGCCTTGGCCCGTCCTCCGTCACCCCCCGAGCGTTTGGCCTCAGCGCGATCGCCCCAACCGTGTCTGCAGCCGGTCCAGCACCTCGCTGACCGGCGGCGGCTCGCCATCGCGCGTGCCGTGCAGCTCGGCCTCGGCCAGCGATAGGTTCAGGCGCACGTAGGTGCTGTCCAGCGCGTGGCGCGTGGCCAGCAGCTGCTGCGCGATGCGCGCGCAGTCGGCGCCGTCCTCAAGCAGCCGCAGCAAACCACGCATCTGGCCCTCGGCCCGGCGCAACCGGTTGACCAAGTCGACCCGGCGCACCTCGGGCAAGCACTCGACCGATGGGCTCGACTTCGGGCGCTGGTCGGCGTTCATGCTGTCTTGCCTTGAAGGCTCAGGCCGACACCGGCTGGATGTTGGCCAGCGGCTCCGGCGCCAGCAGTGTGCCGTCGCGCAGACCACGCACCGTGGCAAAACCCAGCCAGAGGATCACCATGGAGGCGACGGCCAGCAGCAACACGCCCGCGGTCTGCACACCGACAACGTCGGGAAACAGATCGCCCACGCGCAGCGTGAGCGCACTCAGCGCCGCCAGCGGGAACGACAAAGACCAGAAGGTGAGCCCGAACGGCTGCGCCGCGATGCGTTTGGCGATCGGCAGCAGCCACAGCAAAAAGAAAAGAGACAAACCCCACATGGCCACCACCAGCACGGGCGCCGCCTGCCACTGCGCCAGCACGTTGCCGATCACCGCCGGCGCGGCCAGCACGATGAACCAGGTGGGCAACAGACGATCGGGCAGCGGGCTGTGGGCGATGCGGCGCACCAACACCAGCGCCAGCACGATGGGCCAGAAGAAGACGCCAATGCCGAACTGCGCGGCCGACCAGACGGTGTGGCCCAGCGGCAGCCCCGCCAGCGGCACCACCACATTGCCCACCACTGCAATCATCAATGCCGGCGTGACCGCGGGCCAGAGACCCGTGTTGCCCGGCCCCTGGCCCGGCGTGACGGGCCCGAGCCAGCGGCCCATCACCCAGGCGGTGGCCCAGACCTGGGTCAGCGCACCCAGCCACCACAAGATGTTCCAGCCCAGGCTGGGTCCGAACAGCGCCACGCCCACGGCGGCCAGCAGCAGCAGCGCCACCGGGAACGCGGCCACGAAAGCATGGCGCGCCGGGTGCCTGAGATCTTCAGCCAACGCCGCTGGGTAGCGCAGTGCGCGCACCACCGACGCCACCAGCAACACCAAAAACACCAGCGCCGCCACCACCGCCACCACCAGCGCCACACCATCGGCCATGTCGCCGAACACCCGCTGCGCCCGGTGCCAGGCCAGCGACAGACCACACAACCCCATGACCACCGAGAACCAGCCGGGCATGAGGAATTTGAGTGGGGTGGGAGAGGTCATGGAGGTCGAGGATAGAGCACGGTGTCTTGTGAGCTGCCCGAGGACAGAGAAGCTGCTGAGTGAGGCAACGCCTTCAAGCACACAACGTGGAACCGGCTTTGCCGGGCCACAGATGTGGTCCCCTTATGGGGGATGACGCGAAGCGGCGCAGGGGGCTACCTGGAACAGGCGCCATTGCCTTCGGGAACGCCGAGCTTCTTCAGCAGGAAGCTGGGTGGGCAAAAGCCGGTGATGCCGGATTGGAACAGGTTGAAGCCGACAAAGGCGGTGAAGGCGAGGAACCAGGGGCTCACAAAAATCGGGCTGGCCTCGATGCCCAGCGCGAGCGAAAGCATCACAAAGGCGCCGGCCATGAGGCGGATGTAGCGTTCGATGGTCATGTCAATCTCCTTAAAAAAAACACAGGATGGGGGAAACAGAATAAAAAAACTCAGGTGGGTGGATCAGCCGTCTCATGACGGCGGCGATAGACAGCGAAATACAAACCGGGAATCACAACCAAAGTGAGCAGGGTCGAGACCGCGATGCCGAAAATCAGTGACACGGCAAGGCCGTTGAAGATGGGGTCGTCCAGGATGAAGAAGGCGCCCATCATCGCGGCCAGGCCAGTGAGCGCAATCGGTTGGGCACGCACCGCAGCCGACTGCACGACGGCCTGCGCAAACGGCACGCCGCGCGCGGTTTCGAGCTCGATGAAGTCCACCAGCAGGATGGAGTTGCGCACGATGATGCCGGCCAGCGCGATCATGCCGATCATGGAGGTGGCGGTGTACTGCGCGTTAAGCAACGCGTGGCCAGGCATCACGCCAATCAGCGTGAGCGGGATAGGCGCCATGATGATCAGCGGCGTCACGTAGCTTTTGAACTGCGCCACCACTAGCAGGTAGATCAGGATCAGGCCGACACCGTAGGCCGCGCCCATGTCGCGGAAGGTCTCATAGGTGATCTGCCATTCGCCGTCCCACTTCACCGCGTACTGGCGGTAGGGGTCCTTGGGCTGGCTGATCCAGTACTCGGCCAGCTCGCCCGTGTTGGGCAGCGCAGCAGCCTGCAAATTGCTGCGGATGCCGAACAAGCCATACAACGGCGAATCCAGCTTGCCGGCCATGTCGCCCAGGACATAGACCACTGGCAGCCCGTTTTTGGTGAACAGCGGCTGGTCGATCACGCCGCGCTCCACCGTCACCAGTTCGGACAGCGGCACCATCGCGCCCTTTCCATCCGATGTCACGGCTTGCATCGGCAGGGCCAGCAGGCTGCTCAAACCCACCTGCGCATCGAGCGGCAACTGCAGCCGCACCGGCACCGGGTACTTGGCGTGGCCGTCGTGCAGGTAAGCGGCATCAGCACCGGAGAGCGCGGCGTGCACCGTCTGAGCAATGACCTGCACCGGAATGCCCAGCGACTCGGCGCGCTGGCGCTGGATGCGCAGGAAAGCGCGCGGTGCGTTCTCCTTCAAGGTGGTGTCCACACCCACGATGTCGGGCGTGTCTCGGTAGGCCTGGGCCACGCGCAGCGCGAGCTCGGCTCGGCCGGCCTCATCCGGCCCATAGACCTCGGCCACGATGGGCGAGAGTACCGGCGGGCCGGGCGGCACCTCCACCACCTTGACGCGCGCGCCATGCACCGCGGCGATCTTCTCCAGCGAGGGACGGTGCCGCTGCGCGATGGCGTGGCTTTTTTCGTGCCGCGAGTGTGCGTCGACCAGATTCACCTGCAGGTCGCCGCTCTCGGCTTCGGCTCGCAGGTAGTACTGGCGCACCAGACCGTTGAAGGTGATGGGGCTGGCGGTGCCGGCGTAGCCCTGCACGTTGCTCACCTCGGGCTGTTGCGCCAGGAAGGCGGTCATGTCCTGCAAGGCCGCCGCCGTGTCTTCCAGCGGCGTGCCGGCTGGCATGTCGAGCACCACCTGGTACTCGCTCTTGTTGTCGAACGGCAGCATTTTCAGCACCACCCACTGCACCAGCGCGAGGCCGACCGAGAGCAGCAAGGCGATCAGGATGCCGGTCAGCAGCAGCCAGCGCTTCTTCGCGCTCGCCAGCAGCGGCGTCAGCACGCGGGTGAAGAAGCCCTGCAGCGCATTCGTGACCTTGCTCGGCCCGTGCGCCGCGTGGCCTTTGCCGGTCTTGGTCAATTTGAGTGCGAGCCACGGCGTGACGGTGAAAGCAATGACCAACGAGATCGCCATGCCCATGCTGGCGTTGATCGGTATCGGGCTCATGTACGGGCCCATCAGACCGCTCACGAAGGCCATGGGCAACAGCGCCGCGATCACGGTGAAGGTGGCCAGAATGGTCGGGCCGCCCACCTCGTCGACCGCGCGCGGGATGATGATCGACAGCGGATCGTCGGGCGTGAGGCTCCGGTGTCGGTGGATGTTTTCCACCACCACGATGGCGTCGTCGACCAGGATGCCGATCGAGAAGATGAGCGCAAACAGCGAGACGCGGTTGAGCGTGAAGCCCCAGGCCCAGCTGGCAAACAGGGTGGCGGTGAGCGTGAGGATCACGGCGGCGCCGACAATGATCGCCTCGCGCCGACCCAGCGCCAGGCCCACCAGAATGATCACGCTGCCGGTGGCAAAGATGAGTTTCTGGATCAGCTTGTTGGCTTTGTCGGCCGCTGTCTGGCCGTAGTCGCGGGTGATGCTCACCTCGACGTCTTCGGGGATCACGGTGTTGTGCAGGGCGTTCAGCCGCTCGCGCACGCCCGCGGCCACATCCACCGCGTTCTCGCCCGGCTTCTTGGTCACGGTGATCGTCACCGCCGGGTGGCTCTGTCCTTGCTGATCAGGGTGCGCGGTGTCGGCCGCGCCGGGGGTGAACCACACATAGCGCTGCGGCAACTGCGAACCGGTCTCGACGCGTGCCACCTCGCGCAAGTAAACCGGCCGGCCTTGGCTCACACCGACCACGATGTCGCCCACATCCTTCGCGTTTTGCAAGAACTCGCCGGTCTGCACGCTCAGCATGCCGGGCTCGCCTGCCGCAGCGCTGGGGTTGGCGACCGAGCCCGAGGGCATGGCCTGATTGGCGGCGGCAATCGAGCCGTGCAGCGCCTGCACGCTCACACCGCGCTCGCGAAGCCGGTTCGGCTCCAGCCACACATGCACCGCGCGGCCCGGACCGCCGATGGTGACCACCTCGCGGGTGCCGGGCACGCGCTTGAGCTCACTCTCCACCGAGTGCGCGACGCGCTCCAGATCGAGCGCGCTGGCTGCGTCTTTCGTCCACAGCGTGGCGGCGAGCACAGGCACATCGTCGATGCCTTTGGGTTTGACGATCGGGGTGAGCACGCCCAGGCCTTGCGGCAACCAATCCTGGTTCGCGTTCAGCACGTCGTACAACCGTACCAGCGCTTCGGTGCGCGGCACGCCCACCTTGAACTGCACCGTGAGCACCGCCACACCGGGGCGCGACACCGAGTAGCTGTGCTCAATGCCCTGAATCTGCGAGAGCACCTGCTCGGCCGGCCCAGCCACCATCTTTTGCACATCCGCGCTCGACGCCCCGGGGAAGGGGATCAGCACATTGGCCATGGTGACGTTGATCTGCGGCTCTTCTTCGCGCGGCGTCACCAACACAGCGAACAGCCCGAGCAACAAGGCCACGATGGCCAGCAGCGGCGTGATCGCGTTGGACTGGAAAGCGCGCGCGACCGAGCCGGAGAAGCCCAGCTTTTCGCGCATGGGCGTCGACGATGGATCGTTGTGGGCGTTGCTCATGTTGCGTCGCTCACTGGGCTGCGGGCACAGCGTTGCTCAGACCGGCCCGCACCGGGTCCAGCGCCACTCGGTCGCCCGCCTTCAGGCCGGCCAGCACCTCCAGGCCCGCCTCACCTCGACCCGCCCCCAGGCGCACTGCCCGCAGCGAAAAACCATCGGGCAGACCTTCGCCGCGCGCGATCACCACATAGACGGCGGTCAGCTCGCCACGGCGGACCAGCACCGCTTCTGGCACCACCAGGCGCTGCTGCTCGCCACTGCCGACAAAACGCACCCGCACCTGACGTCCCGGTACCTGCTGCGCGCCATCGGCAGCGCTCAGGTCGAGCCGCCATTCCACTGTCTGCGACACCGGGTCGGCGGCGGGCAGACTGGTGCTGGACGCCGGCCTGACCCAGCGCTCTGTGCCCGGCAAGCGCACTTCGATGCGCTGCGCGTTTTGCGCCAGCGCCTGCTGGGACGCAGGCACATACACCACCGCGCGGATCGGCTGCGGGGCGTACACGGTGAGCACCGGTGTGCCCGGCATCGCCAGCGCGCCGGCCTCGGCGTGGGTTTGCAACACCCACCCATCAAATGGCGCTGTCAGCCGCGTGAAGCCCTGCGCCAAGGAAGACTGCGTCTGCCCGGCGCGCGCAGCGGCCATGCCCGCCTGCGCCGCCTTGAGCTGGGATTGCGCCGTGTCCAGCGCCGCTTGTGCCACAAAGCCTTGCGCGCGCAGGTCACGCGTCCGCTCAAACTGCGCCTTGGCATTGACCAGCTGCGCATCGGCCTGCGCCACGCCGGCTTGCGCCTGCGCCACACCCGCCTGGGTGGCCCGGTCGTCGATCACGGCCAACACCTGCCCGGCCAACACCCGGTCGCCCGCTTTCACACTGAGCTGCGCGATGCGCCCACTGGCCTGGGCCGACAACACCGTTTGCCGAACTGCCTGCAGGCTGCCGTCCATCTCCAGTCCCGCGCCCACGGCTTGGGCGCCTACCGTCATGGTGTGCACCTGCGGCCGCTGTGCGGTCTGAGCGAAAACACCGGACGCGCCCAGCAGCAAGCCTGCGGCCAGCGCCCACTGGGCGGTGGTTTTGTGGCGGCGGGAGGGGGGAGATGGCTGGGACAACATGGTGGGGCTCCTATACCTGGTGCAGTATAGCTGCATACCCCATGGGGTACAAGTTGAACGTTTCTTGTTTTCTTCTTTTGGTTGTGTCGTTTCTTGCTGGGCGAGCTGGGTCTCGGCCCGGCGGCCGCCTAACTTTTCTTTGCTTCGCCAAAGAAAAGTAAGCAAAAGAAAGGCGAGCCGAAGCCCGGGGCCCTTCGGGCTTCCTTGCGCTGCTCGCATCAAGCGGGGTCGGGGTCGGGGTCGGCCTTCCCTGCACAGCGACCGCTTTCGCCATCAGGGAAGTCCGCATCCGCTTGCGCTTTCCGCCGTCATGCGCTGGCGAGTAGCGCAGGGCCAGACGGATCAGGGCTGGCGTCTGTCTGAGCCGCAGGCGAGTTCAGCCAGACCCCGCCTGGACCGAGCAACGCAGCGTGCCCGCAGCGAAGCGAAGGGGCAGCGCATTCGGCTCGCCTTTTCTTTGGCTACTTTCTTTTGGGCGAGGCAAAAGAAAGTAGCTCGGCCGCCGGGCCGAAACCCGGCTCGCCCAGCAAGCAAAAACAAAACGACAAAGACAACGACATCAGACAACAGCAAACGGTACCCGCTGCGCCACCGCACAAAACAACTCATAAGAAATCGTTCCAGCGGCCAACGCCACCTCATCAGCAGCCAGCAAGGCGCCACAAGAAGACCGCCCCCACAACACCACCTCCGCCCCCACCCCCACACCGTCACCACAGGGCGAGAGATCCACCGTGATCATGTCCATGCTGACCCGTCCCACGATGCGGGTGCGCACGGCGCCGACCAACACCGGTGTGCCGGTGGGCGCGTGGCGCGGGTAGCCGTCGGCATAGCCGCAGGCGATCACGCCGATGCGCATCGGCCGCTCGGCGGTAAAGGCAGAGCCGTAGCCCACGGTGTCGCCCGGCTGCAAGGACTGCACGCCAATGACGCGGGTGGAGAGCGTCATGGCGGGCTGCAAATCCCAGCCGGCGGCGGTCTGCTCGGGGTGGTCGGGCGCGCCACCGTAGAGCGCGATGCCTTCGCGCACCCAGTCGGCCGCCAGCGTGTTGACCGCACCCTCGCCGCGCAGCGGGCTGGCAGCGTGTCGCAGGATGGCCGCGCTGTTGCACAGGGTGCGCTCGCCCGGCAGGTCGGCGGTGGCGGCCTCGAACGCGGCCACCTGATGGGCGATTCCGCGCGGGCCGTCGGCGTCACTGAAGTGGGTCATGAGCGAAATTTCTTCCACCTGCGGCAGCGCGTTCAGGCGCGCACACGCGGCGCGAAACGCGGTCGGCGTGAAGCCCAGGCGGTTCATGCCGCTGTTGAGCTTGAGAAACACGCGGTGCGGCAGCTGCGTTTTGTGGGCCGCCAGCCAGTCGATCTGTTCGGTGCAATGCACCGTGTGCCACAGATGGAGCCGCGAACACAGCTCCAGGTCGCGCGGCTCGAAGGCGCCCTCCAACAGCAGGATGGGACCGCGCCAATCGAGCGCGCGCAGGCGCTGAGCCTCGTCGAAATCGAGCAGGGCAAAACCGTCGGCGCTGCGCAGGCCGTCAAAACAGCGCTCGATGCCGTGGCCGTAAGCGTTGGCCTTGACCACCGCCCACACCTGGGCGTCGGGCGCGCGCACACGGGCTTGGCTCAGGTTGTGGCGCAAGGCCTCGGGGTAAACAGTGGCAAGAATCGGACGGGGCATGGCAGCAGATGAAAAGGGAGACGGGCAGCGAAAGCAGCATCGGGGAAAGGGTATGGCTGAAAGCTGTGCAAAACCCCATGCCCAGCAGTCTGGGTTATTCACAGACAGTCACAACTGCCGTGCTATAACCCGCCATCGTTGGAGACACCCGCCGAACTTTCGCACAAATCCCCGGCGCCCCGCAGCGCATGCAGCCCTCCGCGGCAAGCATGCCGATGCCCGGGCTGACCAGGGCCCCAACCGGCCTCTGACGGGGCCGCTCCACCGGGCTTGCGGGCGCACACCAAACACCCCATGAAGCGCGGCTTCTACACCATCATGACGGCGCAGTTCTTCAGCTCGCTGGCGGACAACGCGCTTTTCGTGGTGGCGATCGAGCTGTTGCGCACCCAGCGCGCGCCGAGCTGGCAGGCCGCGGCCCTGGTGCCGCTGTTTGCGCTGTTCTACGTGATCCTCGCCCCTTTTGTGGGCGCCTTCGCCGATGCGCGGCCCAAGGGCCAGGTCATGTTCATCAGCAACGCGATCAAGGTGGTGGGCTGCCTGCTGATGCTGTGGGGTGTGCACCCACTGCTGGCTTATACCGTGGTGGGGCTGGGCGCGGCCGCCTATTCGCCGGCCAAATACGGCATCCTCACCGAGCTGCTACCGCCCTCACAACTGGTCAAGGCGAACGGCTGGATCGAGGGCCTGACGATCACCTCCATCATTCTGGGCGTGCTGTTCGGCGGCCAGCTGATTGCGCCCTACGTGTCCAAGCACCTGATGGCGCTGGACCTGCCTTTCATGCACACGGGTATCAACACCCCGCCCGAGTCCGCCATCGCGGTGCTGGTGGTGGTGTACGCGCTGGCGGCCTGGTTCAACACCCGCATCCCGCGGACCGGCGTCACACCGCGCCCGATGCCGCGCAACCCGATCGCGCTGCTGCCCGACTTCTGGCGCTGCAACCAGCGCCTGTGGCGCGACCGGCTGGGCCAGATTTCGCTGGCCACCACCACCCTGTTCTGGGGCGTCTCGGGCAACCTGCGCTACATCGTGCTGGCCTGGGCTGGCGCAGCGCTGGGCTACAGCACCTCACAGGCCTCGGCCTTGGTGGGTGTGGTGGCGGTCGGCACGGCGGTGGGCGCGGTGGTGGCTTCGATGCGCATGAAGCTCGACCAGGCCACCCGCGTGATGCCGCTGGGCATTGCGATGGGCGTGCTGGTGATCGCGATGAACTTCATCGACAACGTCTGGGTGGCGGCCCCCTTTCTGATCCTGCTCGGCGGCCTGGGCGGCTTCCTGGTGGTGCCGATGAATGCCTTGCTGCAACACCGGGGCCACAACCTTATGGGCGCCGGCCGCTCGATCGCAGTGCAAAACTTCAACGAACAGGCTTGCATCCTCGGCCTGGGCGTGCTCTACAGCCTCTCCGCCGCAGCCGGCGTCTCCGCCTTCATTGCCATCACGCTGTTTGGCTTGGTGATCGCCGGCTTCATGGCCGTGATCGCGCTCTGGCACCGCCACAACCAGCGGGTGCATGGCCCCGAGCTGGAGCGGCTGCTGGAAATTGCGCGCCGCGACGATCTGCACGGTTGATTGGCTCCCCCCGCGCCGCCTGCGGCGTCACCCCCCAGGGGACGGCACTGGCGGCCTGGCAAAGCCAGTTCCGCGGTGCCCTTGGATCGAGCGGCCTGCCTTCTTGGATAGATCGATGGTCAGGGACTGACGGCCAAAGTGGTGCGGTACCCAACGTGCGCGCATTCAGCGCGCTTCGAGCGGTCCGAAGGCCGCTCGATCCCAAGACGCCGTCGGGCCGGCTTTGCCGGACGACCAGCGTCGCCCCCCTGGGGGGTGACGCCGCAGGCGGCGCGGGGGGGGGTCACATACCCACGTTTGTCTTGGCGAACGCGTCGAGGTTAACCAGGCGGTGCTGGGCCAGCGCCTTGTACAGATCGGCTTCGCCGACCGAGCGCGACAGATAAGCGTCGCAGCCGGCCAGGCCGGCTTTCATGCGGTCCATGCTGCCGGCGATCGCGGCAAACATGACGACCACCGGCGCGCGACCGCCGTGCTTCTCGTGCTTGGCAGCGCGGCAAACCTGGAAGGCATCGGGCTGGCCGCTCAGGCGGTCGATCACCACCATCCGGTAGGGGTGCGCCTTGAGCAACACCAGCGCCTGCGCCGGCTCGCGCGACCAGTCCACCGTGAGGTTGTATTTTTTGAATCGCTTGAGCAAGTTGCGCCCTTCCACCAGGCTCTCGGCCACCAGCAACACATCACCACGCGGCAGCTCAGGCGCCTCGGGTGCCGGGCGCTGAGCCGAAGGGAGACGCGATTCGCCACTGCGGCGGCTGGGCGCGGCGCGGTCCGACGCCATCGGCAACTCGTCGAGACCTCCAAAGTCGGTCATGCGCATGACACCGGCTCGCTCTGCTGAGGTTGACGCTGGCGCCGCACGGCGCGCGGGCACAGGCGGCATGGGCGTGGGTTTGTCCAGGGCGGCGGCGGGAGGTGGCGTCAGGTCGGCCCGGTGCATGGGCCGGGTGGCCAAAAACTCCGAGTCGCGGGAGCGCCGGCGCGGGCTGGCAGCTGGCGCCATGGGCGCAAGCGATACGCCCAAGGAATGCTCGGTGGTCTGGAAACCGGTCTCAATGCCTGGCTGTGCCGATGTCGGTGGCGGGGGTTGGCGTGCGTCGGTCGCGCGTGTTTGGTCTGCCACGGACGCCGGTGTCGGCTGGATCCCTGCGATTCGGTCGAGCTCGCCAAGCACCGCCACCAGCTTCACCGGCTTGCGCTGCAGCGGCCAGCCGGTGCCAGCGTCGGTGTTGCCGATCAACATCACGCGCCCGGGCAACTCGGCGTGGCGCACCAAGTGCAAGGCCTGCGGGTTGTCGGCGTTGACGATCAGGATCTGCGCGTCCATCACCTCGTCTTGAACACGATAGCCTGGCGGGCGGCGCGCAGCCAAGCGCAGAAACGACTCCAAGGTCGACGCTTCTTGCTGAGAGAAGCCCACCAGCGCCACAGTGTAGGAACCACGCATCAGGGTCACCCAATCCATATTCGGTGAAATAAACCCGCGCAGTATGCCCGCACGGCCCGACAACGCACCACGCCAGCGCCCCGATTTGTCAGAGATCGCACACCGGCTTGCTCGCCAAGCCACAATCGAAGGTTTGCACTCAACCCGGAGCCCCGCATGTCCAGCCTCTACGATTTCGAAGCCCAGTCCATCGAGGGCCAGCCCGTCAAGCTGGAGCAGTACCGGGGCAAGGCCCTGCTGATCGTCAACACCGCCAGCGCCTGTGGCTTCACGCCGCAATTCGGCGGCCTGCAGAAGCTGCACCAGACCTATGGCGATCGTGGTCTGGTGGTGCTCGGTTTTCCGTGCAACCAGTTTGGCAGCCAAGACAAGGGCAGCAACGAAGAAATCGCCACCTTCTGCCAGAAGAACTACGGCGTGAGCTTTCCCATGATGAGCAAGATAGAGGTCAACGGCACTCAGGCACATCCTCTGTACCAATGGCTGTCCGCCGAAGCCCCTGGCCTCTTGGGCAGCAAGGCCATCAAATGGAACTTCACCAAGTTCCTGGTGGGCAAAGACGGCCGCGTGATCAAGCGCTACGCGCCGCAGGACGCGCCGGAGAAGCTGGCGAAGGACATCGAAGCGGCGATTTGACGATTCCCCTCGCCGGTGAAGTCGCCGCGGGGTGTCTAAATCCAGCGCAGCAGAAAACCCGCCACCAGCGGCAGCGCCACCGCGCTGAACAGCGCGCACAGCCCCATCGCCAGACCAGCGAAGGCTCCCGACTCGGGGTTGACCAAAAAGGCGCGCGCAGTGCCAATACCGTGTGCTGCCGTACCGAGAGCGAAGCCGCGCACCGACGGGTCCTGGATGCGCAGCGCATCAAACACGTACCGCGCGCTGGCCGCGCCGAGGATGCCGGTGCAGACCACGAGCACGGCGGTCAGCGTCGGGAGGCCGCCGATTTTTTCCGCGATGCCCATGGCCACCGGCGCAGTGACCGATTTGGGTGCCAGCGAGGCAATGGTTTCTTTTGACGCGCCCAGCGCCCAGGCCACGCCGATGGCCGTCACCGTGGCCGACAAGGTCCCCACCACCAGCGCGCCGAGCATCGGCAGCCACAGGCGTTTCAAGCGCGCCATCTGCTCAAACAGTGGCACGGCCAGCGCCACCGTGGCCGGGCCGAGCAAAAAGTGCACAAACTGCGCGCCTTCAAAGTAGGTGGCGTAGGGCGTGTTGGTGATCCAAAGCAGCGCGCAAAGCGTGATCACCGACAGCGCCACCGGGTTGGCCAGCGGGTGCAGACCGCTGCGCTGGTAGACCAAAAAAGCGCCGTGGTAAACCAGCAGCGTGATGGTCAGCCCCAGCAACGGCGAGGCCGAGAGATAGACCCAGACGTCGGTGAGGCGGCCGACCGCATCGCCCGCCAGTGGCAAGCCCGGGGTCATGGTGTGCCTCCGGCTGCCGGCGGTGGCTGGGGTGGCGAAGAACCCGTAGCACCACGCTTCATCAACCAGACCATGGTGAGCGCAGCGCTGGCCAGACCCACCAGGGTACTGACCACCAGCGCCACTCCGATCGCCAGCGCCTCGTCACCCATGCGCTGCAGGTGCAGCATCACGCCCACACCAGCGGGCACGAACAGCAACGAAAGGTGTTGCAACAGGGTCTGGGTAGTCGGCCGGATGGCCTGCAGCGTAGCGGGGCGCAGCACCAAAGCCAGCAACAACAGCGCCATGCCCACCACCGGGCCTGGCACCGGAACAGCCAGGGCCCGCACCAGCGCCTCACCAATGAGTTGAAACACGAGCAGGGTGGCGAGGGCGAGGATCATCAAGTGAGCTTACCCCCGGCTCAAGGGGTCAAGCCCTCAGCGAGTCGTCGAGGATTTCGACCCAGTGCCGCACCGGCGTCTCGGTGCCGCTTTGCAAATGCGTGATGCAGCCGATGTTGGCGCTGGTGATGACGGCTGGCTTCAGTTCGCTCAGGTTTTCAAGCTTGCGGTCGCGCAATTGGTAGGACAGCTCGGGCTGCAACACCGAATACGTGCCGGCCGAGCCGCAGCACAGATGCGCTTCGTTTTTTGCCACCATCACGGTGAAGCCCAGCGCGCTCAAATGGTGCTCCACACCACCCTTGAGTTGCTGACCGTGCTGCAGGGTGCAGGGCGGGTGAAAGCCCACCACCTGGCTGGCGTCGGGCGCCTTGACCAGTTTGGGTTTCAGCAGCCGCACCAGCTCGGGCAGCAGCTCGCTCAGGTCTTTCGTGAGTTCGCTGATGCGTTGCGCCTTGGCCGCGTAGGCCGGATCGTCGGCCAGGATGTGACCGTATTCCTTGACGGTGACGCCGCAGCCCGATGCGTTCATCACGATCGCCTCGACACCGCGTTCGACAGATGGCCACCAGGCATCGACGTTGGCGCGCATCTCGCGCTTGCCGCCGTCTTGGTCGTTCAGGTGGAATTTCACCGCGCCACAGCAGCCCGCCTTGGGCGCGATCACGGCCTGGATGCCAGCCGCATCGAGCACGCGCGCGGTGGCGCTGTTGATGTTGGGCATCATGCTGGGTTGCACACAGCCCGCGAGCATCAGCACTTTGCGGGCGTGCGTCTGCGTGGGCCAGACGCCTGCGTCTTGCTTGGCGGGCACCTTGTTTTTCAACGCTGCGGGCATGAGTGGACGCACCAGCTGCCCCAGTTTCATGGCCGGGCCGAACAGCGGTGACGGCAGTCCTTCCTTGAGCAGCCAGCGCACGGCTTGTTCGCTCGCCGGGCGCGGCACTTTGGCGTCCACCAGCTTGCGGCCGATGTCGATCAAATGTCCGTAGTCGACACCGCTTGGGCAGGTGGTTTCGCAGTTGCGGCAGGTCAGGCAGCGGTCCAGGTGCATCTGCGTTTTGCGCGTGGGCTCGGCGCCCTCCAACACCTGCTTCATCAAATAGATGCGCCCTCGCGGCCCATCGAGCTCGTCGCCCAGCAGCTGGTACGTCGGGCATGTGGCAGTGCAGAAACCGCAGTGCACGCACTTGCGCAATATCGCTTCGGCGGCCTGGCCGTCGGCTGTGTTTTTGTATTCGGGGGAGAGCTGGGTTTGCATGCTTTAGCCCATCCGGTTCGGGTTGAAGATACCGGCGGGGTCGAACTCGGCTCGCAACCGTTGGGTGATGGTTTCGATGGCTGCGCTCTGGCGGTCGAAGCGCGGCACGTTGGGCGCGCCGTTGGCAGCGGCACGGAACAGCATGGCATGCCCGTTCACGGCTGCGGTTGCCGCACGAATCTCACTCGCCGCCGAGGCCGGCGCCCAGAGCCAGCGCTGCGCGCCTTGCCACTCGACCAGTTGGGCATAGGGCAGCGGCAGCACCGGCGCGGTCTGCGGCACAGCCAGGCGCCACAGGCAAAGATCGGGCGAAGGGACGTTGAAGAACGGCAAGGTCTGGTCGCGACACGCTGCCCAATCGTCAACGGCTTGACTGTTGTCGATGCGACGACCTTGTGCCTCACGCACCATGCGCTCACAGGCCGCGTCCACGGCCGCGACCGCGCCTCTCAGACGCACGCGCAGGCGGTCTGATGCGCCATCGGCCTGGGGATCAGACCGCCAGCAACTGGCGTTGATCGGCAGCGGCTGGCCACCCCAGCGGTGCAGCTGCTCCAGCGCATCGTGCTGCCCGAGCGCAAACACCAGCGTGGCCTCGGCGGGTGCCACCGGCAAGATCTTGAGCGAAATGTCGGTGATGACACCCAGCGTGCCCAGGCTGCCGGCCATGACGCGGCTGACGTCGTAGCCCGCCACGTTTTTCATCACCTGGCCGCCAAAGGTCAGCCACTCGCCGCGCCCGTCGATGAAGCGCACGCCAAGCACGTAATCGCGCACCCCGCCGGCGGTGGCGCGCGCCGGGCCAGACAGACCAGCAGCCACCACACCGCCAATGGTGGACGCCGGGCCAAACCTCGGCGGCTCAAACGGCAGACACTGGCCCTTCTCAAGCAACACGGCCTCCAGCTCCGCCAGCGGTGTGCCGGCTCGCACGGTCACCACCAGTTCGGTGGGCTCGTGACTGACGATGCCTTGCCAGCCGGTGGTCTCCAGCGTCTCGCCAGCCCCCGGTGCGCCGTAGAAAACCTTGGTGTCACCGCCCACAATGCGCAGCGGTTGGCGCGCGGCGCTGGCCACGCGCACCTGATCCATCAAGGCCTGGGGAGCGATTTCAGCGTATGAAGACATGCTCGCCATGGTACCGAGCACCCAGCCGGCCACGTTGAGCTTTTTTCATCGCGGCGTGCAATCCCGCGCCCCGACCTGGATTCACACCGGTTTGTATTCACAGTGAAAACCAGGCGAGAGGCCGCCGGTATCGCCTTGAAGGCGAATCGAGATCAGCTGGCGTGGCCCAGACACATGCCGGCATTGGGCCGGCCTTTGCATTCCCGCTTGAGGCGCTTGGCGCGGGAAGCCGGCTTCTCGGCCGAAGGTGCTTCCCGGAAAGTGACCTTGCCCGGCAGCTTCTTGGCAGGGGTTGCTGCCCCGCTCTGGGATTTCGGGCTGTTCGCAGCCGCCTGGGCGGTCCCCAAAGCGGCGGCGATCAACAGGGCCGCGACATGGACGGCCATGCGAGACGAACGGTGTGGTGACATGGCGGCTCCCTGGGTGCTGTGGCGGCTGCGAAATGGCTTCGGTGTGAATTGAGTGCCGAATCTTGCACTGGTGAGGCCCGCCTGTCAGTGAACCATTGCCCAAAAAAAACCCCGCGGGCCAAGGGCCTCGCGGGGTTGCTGGAGAAAAAAGCGAGGTCAGCGGCTGTAAGCGGTCTCGCCGTGCGAAGTGATGTCCAGGCCTTCGCGTTCGGCCTCCTCAGACACGCGCAAGCCCATGATCATGTCAACGATCTTGAAGCAGATGAAGGCCACCACCGAAGACCACACCATGGTGATCAGCACGCCCTCGGCCTGCACGATCATCTGGCTGCCGATCGAGTAGTCGCCGCCCTTCACGCCACCCAGCGAGGCAGCAGAGAACACGCCGGTCAGCAGCGCGCCCACAATGCCGCCCACGCCGTGCACGCCGAACACATCGAGCGAGTCGTCCGCACCCAGCATTTTCTTCAGACCGGTCACGCCCCACAGGCACAGGAAGCCAGAGATCAGACCGATGGCGATGGCGCCCATCGGGCCCACGGTGCCGCAGGCCGGGGTGATTGCCACCAAGCCAGCCACCGCGCCAGAAGCCGCACCCAGCATCGAGGCCTTGCCCTTGCTCATCGCTTCACCAACGCACCAAGCCAACACAGCCGCAGAAGTGGCAAACAGCGTGTTGATGAAGGCCAGGGTGGTACCGCCGTTGGCTTCCAGGTTGGAGCCGGCGTTGAAGCCGAACCAGCCCACCCACAGCAGCGAGGCACCCACCATGGTCAGGGTCAGGCTGTGCGGTGCCATGGCTTCCTTGCCGTAGCCAATCCGCTTGCCCAGCACGTAAGCACCGACCAGACCGGCCATGGCCGCGTTGATATGCACCACGGTGCCGCCAGCAAAATCAAGCGCGCCTTTGTCGAACAGGTAGCCGCCAGTTGCCCAGACCATGTGGGCGATCGGGATGTAGCTGAAGGTGAACCACAGCGCGCAGAACAGCAGCACCGAACCGAACTTGATGCGCTCGGCGAACGAACCCACGATCAGCGCGCAGGTGATGCCGGCGAAGGTGCACTGGAAGGCGATGAAGATGTACTCAGGAATCATCACGCCGGGGGTGAAGGTGGCGGCCAGCGAGTCTGGCGTGACCCCAATCAGGAACGCTTTGCTCAGGTCGCCGAAGATCAGCCCCTCACCACCGAAGGTCAGGCTGTAGCCGTAGACGGCCCAGAGAATGGAGATCATCGAGAAGACCACCATCACCTGCATCAGCACCGACAGCATGTTTTTGCTGCGCACCAGGCCACCGTAGAACAGGGCCAGGCCGGGGATCACCATCATGATCACCAGCACGGTGGAGATCATCATCCAGGTGACATCGCCTTTGTCCACGGTTTCTTTGGGAGCGGCTTCAGCGGCGGCCGGTGCCGCCTCGGCTGCGGCGGGTGCCGCGGCGGTGTCTGCCGGTGCGACAACCTGTGCCACAGCAATCGGCGCCTCGGACGCGGTCTGGGCGATGGCGGAGAGGCCACCCAGGGCCAGGCTCAGGCCCAGCGTGAGGGAAACAATCAGCTTTTTCATGTTGGTGCTCTTTTCTGTGCGGTCGGGTTTCAAAGGGCTTCCTGGCCGGTTTCACCGGTGCGGATGCGAACCACCTGCTCCAGCGCGGTGACAAAAATCTTTCCGTCGCCAATTTTTCCGGTGCGCGCGGCCCCTTCAATGGCCTCGATCACGCGCTCGACCAGGTCGTCGGAGACGGCTGCTTCGAGCTTGACCTTGGGCAGGAAGTCGACCACGTACTCCGCGCCGCGGTAAAGCTCGGTGTGACCCTTCTGGCGGCCAAAACCTTTCACCTCGGTCACGGTGATGCCCTGTACGCCCATGCTGGAGAGGGCTTCACGCACCTCGTCGAGCTTGAACGGTTTGATAACAGCTGAAACCATCTTCATGGTGGGATTCCTCTTCTGGATCGAAAGAAACGCTGGGCTTGAGAGCCACAACGCCATGGCATTGAGAACGCTTTGTCACCCAAGCAGGGTTCGTGCCAGCCCGTCGGCTTGCCGCCGTGGGCAAGGCGTCGGCTGTGGTTGAAACGCCTCAGACAGTGGGCGCGCAGGTGTTGCGTCCCCCATCGGGGTGGGGCCATGAGCCAGCCGCTGTGCCATGATTTCCGCTCAGGTACGCGATCGAGCGCCAGTCCCAGCCGCCTGGCCCTGATCGCGCACCTTTTCCGTGCATACAACACACGGGCATCGCGGCGTCACCGTCGATCGCCACGCACCAAA
Source organism: Burkholderiales bacterium (assembly GCA_038249735.1). Lineage (GTDB taxonomy): Bacteria > Pseudomonadota > Gammaproteobacteria > Burkholderiales > Burkholderiaceae_C > Hydrogenophaga. Next base: position 4,420 of record JBBSDB010000001.1, on the reverse strand, counting down.
ATAGGGAGTTTTCACACCATGAGTCTGTCGCTGGTGCACAGCCGCGCGCTGATCGGGCTCGACGCGCGCCCCGTCCAGGTGGAAGTTCACCTGGCCAATGGTTTGCCCAGCTTCACGCTGGTGGGTTTGGCAGATACCGAGGTGAAGGAGGCGCGCGAGCGCGTGCGCTCGGCAATCGCCAACGCCGGGCTCGATTTCCCGAGCAACAAGCGCATCACTGTCAACCTGGCCCCGGCCGATCTGCCGAAAGATTCTGGCCGCTTCGATCTGCCGATTGCGCTGGGCATCCTGGCCGCCAGCGGCCAGATCAGTGCAGCGCGGCTTGACGGCTGGGAATTTGCCGGCGAGCTGTCGCTGGGCGGCGAATTGCGCGCGGTGCGCGGCGCGCTGGCGATGAGCTTGGCGCTGCACCGCGCGGTTGGCGCTGGTGGTGAGGCGGCTCGCTGCCAACTGGTCTTGCCGCCTGGCAGTGCCGAAGAAGCCGCGCTGGTGCCGCAGGCGCAGGTGTACCGGGCGCGCCATCTGCTCGACGTGGTGGCGCAATTTCTTCCTGAATCCGCGGCTGGGGAAAACGGCGCGCCGGCTGGCGACGGCTGGGTGCGTCTGGCGCCGCAAGCGCTCGCGCAAACGCCCGACTACGCCGATCTGGCCGACGTGAAAGGCCAGGCAGCCGCCAAACGCGCGCTGGAGATCGCCGCCGCCGGCGGCCACAGCCTGTTGATGATGGGCCCGCCCGGCTCCGGCAAAAGCATGCTCGCGCAGCGCTTCGCCGGCCTGCTGCCGCCCATGAGCACCGACGAAGCGCTCGAATCCGCCGCTGTCGCCTCGCTGGCCGGGCGCTTTTGCCTGGAGCGCTGGGGCCAGCGCCCCACCTGCGCGCCACACCACAGCGCCAGCGCGGTGGCGCTGGTGGGCGGTGGCTCACCGCCCAGGCCTGGCGAAATCTCGCTGGCGCACCACGGCGTGCTGTTTCTCGACGAGCTGCCCGAGTTCCCGCGCGCCGCTTTGGAAGCCCTGCGCGAGCCGCTCGAAAGCGGCCTCATCCGCATCTCTCGTGCCGCCATGCAAAGCGAGTTCCCTGCGCGTTTCCAGCTGATTGCCGCCATGAACCCCTGCCCATGTGGCTTTCTGGGGCATCCGAGCAAAGCCTGCCGCGACACACCCGACCAGATCGCGCGCTACCAGAGCAAGCTCAGCGGCCCGCTGCTCGACCGCATCGATCTGCATGTGGAGGTGCCGGCCCTGCCCAGCGAAGATTTGCTGCACGGCGCCGTCGGCGAATCCAGCGCCACGGTGCGCGAGCGGGTTGCCGCTGCGCGCGGGCGCGCCATCGAACGCCAGGGCCAACCCAACCAGGCGCTGGCCGGACAGGCTCTGGAGCAGCATCTGCACGCCGACCCGTCCGCCCTCAAATTTCTAAACACCGCCGCTGCGCGCCTGGGCTGGAGCGCCCGCAGCACCCACCGCGCGCTGCGCGTGGCCCGCACCATTGCCGATCTGTCCAGCGCTCAAGATGTGACCGTGGCCCATGTCGCCGAGTCGGTGCAATACCGGCGGGCGCTGCGAAACAACTGACGGCAGGGCTGCGTTCAAAAAAAGAGCGCGCGCGCAGAGACCCTTCAGTTCATCACCGCGCGCCGGTTGCTCGCTTCCATCTCACGGAAACGCACGCAGACAGGGTCGTTTGCGAAGGACGCATCGCCACAGCTGCGCAGCCGGCAGGCTTCGCGCGAGAAGAAGTTGCCGCTGCTGGCGCAGGTCTGCTCCACCGTTTTCACCACTGGCGCTGGCGCTGGTTGTGCAGCCTTGGCAACCACCGCCCGTTGCGCAGCCTCTGCCGCCGCCTTTAAACGCGCCGCCTCCTCGGCCCGCTGTTGCTCCAGCACCATGGCTGCGCGACCTCTCTCCTCGGTGGCTGCGCGCTCCCGCGCGGCTTGGTCAAGGCGGGCCTGAGCAGCGGCCTGTCGCTTGGCGCGCGCCTTCTCACTGGCCGCTTTTTCCTCCAAGCTGGGTATGGCTTGATCAGCCGAGACGCTTGCAACTTGCGGCGGCGCAGGCGCCGCGCCGAGGGCGACAGCTGTGCTCGCTGGCACCGCAGACAAGGTGGGCGCTGCCGCTTGCGACAACGGGGGTGAACTGGTCAGCGCCAGCGCGTGGCCGGTGATCCCTTGAGCGCCCCACCACCAAACCGCTACCGCCAGCAGCCCCACGCCAATCACGCCCAACGCCTTGAATGCCAGGCCCCGGGAAGCGGGCCGGTTCACCGCTGCCGATGCCTTGACCACATCGGGCACCAGCGAGCTCCGGCAAGACTTGCACACGGTGGCCGCCAGTGGGTTGGCGATCTGACAGACTGGGCAGGTTTGCACCGGTCCGCCCGCAACCGCCACCGCAGCCACTGTCGAGACCTCAGGCCCCGCGTCGGTCAACGGCGCGAGCGCCTGAGCGCAGCCGAGGCAGAACCGCGCCTTCTCCCTGTTTTTCGTGCCACATGCCTCACAAACCGCCATGATTCTTGCTCGCTGAATGCCCGTTTGCGCCGGTTCTAGCACCCTCCGGCAAAGCGGCACAGCACCGCCACACCAGCGGGCGCGGTGCCGAGACGGGCGGTCGGATGGGCCGCACGTCGGGGCAGTGAGCCGTTGCAAACCGCGCAGTAACGCTCCCGACAACCCGACCCTTGTTTCGGATCCGCTTTCGCGAGACCACAAAAAAACCCAGCGTCCGCGGGGATTTTTTGGGGTCGCAGCGGTCACAAACCGGTGCCGATCCAGCGCCGCAATTCGGCCTCGGCCACGCCGCTGCGCGCCGCCAGGTCGGCCACCTGGTCGTCGCCCACCTTGCCCACATTGAAGTAGGTGCTCTCGGGATGGCTCAGGTAAAAACCGCTGACGCTGGCGGCTGGCGTCATGGCCAGGCTTTCGGTGAGGCCCATACCGATCTCGTCGCAGGCCAAGACCTCGAACATCTGGCGCTTGACCGAGTGGTCCGGGCAGGCCGGGTAACCGGGCGCGGGGCGAATGCCCTGGTACTTTTCCTTGATCAGCTCCTCGCTGGTCAGGGCTTCGTTGGCCGCGTAGCCCCAGAGATCGGTGCGCACGCGGTGGTGCAGGCACTCGGCAAACGCCTCGGCCAGGCGGTCGGCCAGGGACTTGAACAGGATCGCGCTGTAGTCGTCGTTGGCGGCGATGAACTGCTTCTCTTTTTTCTCGCCCCCCAGGCCAGCCGTGACGGCGAACATGCCCACGTAGTCGGGCGCCACGCCCTGGGGCGCGACGAAATCGGCCAGGCAGCGGCTGGGCCGCATCACGGGCTTTCCGTCCGGGCCGTCAATGGCCTGCTTCTCGGTTTGCTGGCGCAGGCCATACCAGGTGAGTGCAACTTCGCTGCGCGTCTCGTCGGTGTAGAGCGCGATGTCGTCGTCGCGCGCGGCGTTTGCCGGATAGAGACCGATCACACCGTTGGCGCTCAGCCAGCGCCCTTCGATGATCTTCTTGAGCATCGCCTGCGCATCGGCAAACACCTTGGTGGCCTGCTCGCCCACTACCGAGTCGGCGAGGATGGCGGGGTACGGGCCGGCCAGGTCCCAGGTCTGGAAGAACGGGGCCCAGTCGATGTACTTGGCCAGCTCGGCGAGGTCGAAGTTTTTGAACACGCGCTTGCCGGTGAACTTCGGCTTCGGGGGCAGGTAAGCAGACCAGTCCAGCGGCGTTTTGTTGGCTCGCGCCTTGGTCAGTGGCCAAAGCGGAATCTGCTTTTTGTTGGCGTGTTGCTGCCGCACTTTTTCGTAGTCGGCGTTCAGCTCGGCCAGGTATTGCACCCGACCGTCGCCGATCAGGCTTTGCGCCACGCTCACGCTGCGCGAGGCGTCGGGTACATACACCACAGGGCCGCTGTAATGCGGCGCGATTTTCACGGCGGTGTGCACGCGGCTGCAGGTGGCGCCACCGATCAGCAGCGGTACCTGGGCATCGCGGAAATGCGGGTCTTTTTCCATTTCGCTGGCCACGTACTGCATCTCTTCCAGGCTGGGCGTGATCAGGCCGGAGAGGCCCACCATGTCGGCCCCCTCGGCCTTGGCCTTCGCCAGAATTTCGTGGGCGGGCACCATCACGCCCATGTTCACCACCTCGAAGTTGTTGCATTGCAAGACCACGGTGACGATGTTTTTGCCGATGTCGTGCACATCGCCCTTCACGGTCGCGATCACGATGCGGCCCTTGGCCTGCACATCGGCGCCCGCCGCTTCCTGCGCCGCTTTTTCTGCCTCGATGTAGGGCAGCAGATGCGCCACCGCCTGCTTCATCACGCGCGCGCTTTTCACCACCTGCGGCAGGAACAGTTTCCCTTCGCCGAAGAGATCACCGACCACGTTCATGCCACGCATGAGCGGGCCTTCGATCACTTCAATGGGATGCGA